>FNSS01000002.1:0-300000 GCA_900104855.1 Rhizobiales bacterium GAS188 | reverse complement strand
TGCCTATCTGCCAGTTGGTGATGAGCCTTTGCATGACCTTATCCGCATCGGCCTGAGCTTCGCGCATTGTCGAGAAAGATTCTTTCGAATGACCGCGCGGTATCCCATTTTCGCAAATGCTCCAGCCGTAGCGGCGCACACGCTCTTCAACGTGCAACTCGATACTGATCGTGAAGGGGGGCTTTTCGGCCATGCTGCCGGCCACGCCAAGGCGCTAGGTAGGGCGGCTAGGGCTTCTGCATGGCCCCCAAGGACTAAACCGCTCGCGCGGTAAGGTTTCCCCGCCGGGAGCGCGGGCGAGGCTCATTGGATGTCGGCATAACGGGCTCTCCCGTCCTGTCTCAAGATCATGGGGTTTTTAAACCTCGTGTGAGACAGGAGCTATCGCCATGACCGACAAGGCCATCAGCCCATTGCGCCAGCGCATGATCGAAGACATGACGGCTCGTCATTTCGCGGAGAAGGTCCAGAAGGACTACATCCGTTACGTCAAAAACTTCGCAGCTTTCCTCGGCCGCTCGCCCGATGCCGCCACCAGCGAGGATCTTCGTCTGTTTCAATTGCACATGACGAAGACCCATGTGAGCCCGGGGAGCATCAATGCCGCGATCGTCGCGCTCCGGTTCTTTTTCAAGGTGACGCTCGAACGGGACGATCTGGTCCGGCGTCTGACGTTGGTGCGCGAACCGCGCAGGGCGCCGATCGTGTTGAGCCCCGAGGAAGTGGCGCGACTTCTGGAGGCCGCCCCCGGCGTCAAATACAAGGCGGCGCTCAGCGTGGCTTATGGGGCCGGTTTGCGCGTGTCCGAGGTCGTCGCGTTGAAGGTGTCCGATATCGACAGCAAGCGCATGACGCTCCGCGTTGAGCAAGGCAAGGGCGACAAGGATCGCTATGTCATGCTCTCGCCGCAACTGCTTGAGTTACTGCGCGACTGGTGGCATGTGGCGCGCCCACGGGCTTGGCTGTTCCCTGGGCTCGATCCGGTCAACCCAATGTCCGCCCGGCAGCTCCGTCGCGCCGTTTTCGCTGCGGCGCAGACGGCGGGAATCGCCAAGCGCGTGTCGCCCCACACGCTGCGGCATAGCTTCGCCACGCATTTGCTCGAACAGAATGTCGATATCAGGGTGATCCAGGTTCTGCTCGGACACGCCAAGCTCGATACGACCGCGCTCTATACGCGTGTCGCCGTCAACACGATCCGCGACGTAACGAGCCCCCTGGAGCGGCTCAGCTTGAACTTAGCCAAGAACCCGACCAAGCACGAAGCGCCCGCATGACGCCCGCTTCCCGTGCCGCGTCCCGTCCTGGAGGTCGCGGATATCTTCCGCGCCCACGGCCAGGCTTGGCGTGAGGCCAACGCCGGCCATGTGAGTCTTGGCCAATTGAAAGTGATGGCGGCGATCGAGAACTGCCGCACGGCGGCGCTCGGCGGTCATGTCGCGCGTTGCGAGGATTGCGCTCACACGATCATCGCTTACAACTCGTGTCGTAACCGTCATTGTCCGAAGTGTCAGGGCGCGGCGGCCAGAACGTGGCTCGCCGAGCGCGAAGTCGAACTCTTGCCCGTTGCCTATTATCACCTCGTGTTCACGCTGCCGGCCGCCGTCGCCGACATCGCCTATCAGAACAAGGCGACGGTCTATGACATTCTGTTCAAGGTGTCGTCCGAAACGCTGATCACGATCGCGGCCGATCCAAAACACTTGGGCGCGCGCGTCGGCGCCGTATCCGTTCTCCACACCTGGGGATCGGCGCTCACGCATCATCCGCACATTCACATGATCGCGCCGGGGGGCGGCCTCTCGCTGGATGGTCTGCGGTGGGTCGCCTGCCGGCCCGGCTTCTTTCTGCCGGTGCGGGTTCTTTCTCGGCTGTTCCGTCGTCTCTTCCTCGAAAAGCTCATGGCCGCGTTCGACGCCGGCCGCCTGCAGTTTTTTGGCGCCCACGCCGACCTTTCGGCGCGCGCTGCATTCACGGCCTTTCTGGCGCCGTTGCGCACGGTGGAATGGGTTGTCTACGCCAAGCGACCCTTTGGCGGACCCGAGGCCGTGCTGGCTTATCTCTCCCGCTACACACATCGCGTCGCCATATCCAACGCCCGGCTGACCGCGCTCCAAGAGGGCGCCGTTGCGTTCAAATGGAAAGACTATCGGATCAAGGGGCGTGATCGCCACAAGACGATGAGGCTCGCCGTCCCAGAGTTCATCCGCCGCTTTCTCATTCACGTCCTGCCGAGCGGCTTCCACCGCATTCGCCATTGCGGCCTATTCGCCAGCGGCGTCCGCGCGCACAATATTGCCCTCGCGCGCCGGTTGCTCGCGGTTGCCGCGCAGGCCCGTCAAGACGGCGGCGTCAATGACCCCGGCGACGCCGATCCGCCCACCCCTTCGCGTCCATGCCCATGCTGCGGTGGCCGCATGATCATCATCGAGACCTTCGAACGCGCAGGCGCTCAGCGCCCCGCTTCGCACAGCCAGATCAGGATCGACACATCATGATCGAGATCGAGTCGCCCGCCGCGTCGCAACGCCGCCCGTTCTCACCGCTGGCCGCTCGCCAGCGTCGACGCGCTTTGCTCGATAATGCTCTGCGTTCCCCATCCAAGCGCCCTCGGCGCCCCGAACCTGATCCCTCCAGCGGCAAGAGACGCGCCCTTCGACCCTCCAATCCGACAAGAGTGCGCTCGATCTTCCTTTCGAGCGCGCGACACCGACAGCCCACGATCCTCAAATCCCCATAGACCGCGCTCGCCACGTCGGCGCTTCCATCACGCGGTTTCCTCCTTGGGAGGCTTTCAAACGCCGGCCTCAACCGCGCGTGACGCAGCGCCTGTGCCAGAGGCCAGCGTCCGAAACCCTTCACCATATCGGCCGTGGCTCAGACCCTGCCGGGTTCACGTTCGCCCCGCTCTCGCGCGGGGTCCGCTGTCTCAGAGAACATTAGAGCGCCCTCGAGCTACCTCGGAATGCCACTGCTGAAGGCGCGCGACCCTGCTAGGGTGAGATAGCCGTGGGCCAAGGTTGCCCCCCAGCCCACTCCCGCGGGGTCCGTCATTTCCAGATCGACGATCAGATCGCGGCGAGCGCCGCCGATATCGTCACCACGACGTCCGCAGGGCCATCAGATCAGGCAGGTCGGCGGAAGACCGCCTCCTTGATGCGGCGGAGCGGTCCCGCTAAACTCAGGGCGCCCCGATCCATCTCTCTGGGGCCGCCTTTTTTCTCTCCCGCAGGGAGGACGAAATGGTTTCGAAGGATTTCACCCGGCAACTTGCCGGCTACGGCTTGACGACGGCAGAGATACTTTACCGCTTACCTGACTATCCGTCCTTCCTGCAAAGCTATATTTGGCAAGACTATGATGTCGCACCCCGCTTCCCGGTGCTCCACGATTTTCTTGCCTTTTGGGTCGCCAGGCTCGACGGTCCCTTGCATTCCGTGCGCGTTGCGCATTCCAAGTTAATAAAACCTTGCGAGCTGCGTCTGCTCGAAAAGGAATATACAATCAACTAGCTTCCATGGCTGGACCGACCTCCCTGTAGCGCATTGCGATCGACGCAGGGCGCAAATTAAATTGTTCTATCAGGTCGAAATACGACTTAGCACTCCCTTGTAACGAGTGCCAGCGATGGCCATGTACATGTCAGGTCAAACCTAGTGGGGCCGCCGGGCATTTCGCCTTGAGCCGTCCGCGGCGATTGACCGGAATCGAGCACCCATGAAATTCCGTCCGCTGCACGACCGCGTCGTGATCCGCCGTCTCGAGGGCGAGGACAAGACGAAGGGTGGCATCATCATTCCCGATACCGTCAAGGAGAAGCCACAAGAGGGCGAGATCATCGCGGTCGGGCCTGGAGCCCGCGACGAGAGCGGCAAGCTCGTTCCGCTCGACGTCAAGGCCGGCGATCGCATTCTGTTCGGCAAGTGGTCCGGCACCGAGGTGAAGATCGACGGCGAGGATCTCCTCATCATGAAGGAGAGCGACATCATGGGCGTGCTCGAGGTGTCGGCTTCTCGCAAGAAGGCGGCCTGAAGCAAACGCCCTCACAAGAACCATTGGAGTTCAAGGCCATGTCCGCCAAAGACGTCAGATTTTCAACCGATGCCCGCGACAGGATGCTGCGCGGGATCGATATTCTCAATAACGCCGTGAAGGTGACGCTCGGTCCAAAAGGCCGCAACGTCATTCTCGACAAGTCATATGGTGCACCGCGCATCACCAAGGACGGCGTCGCCGTCGCCAAGGAGATCGAGCTCGAGGACAAGTTCGAGAATATGGGGGCCCAGATGGTGCGCGAGGTCGCCTCCAAAACAAATGAACTCGCCGGCGACGGCACCACGACCGCGACGGTGCTCGCCGCCTCGATCATGAAGGAAGGCATGAAGCTTGTCGCCGCCGGCATGAATCCGATGGATCTCAAGCGCGGCATCGACATCGCGGTGACCGCGGTGGTGAAGGACATCGAGCGCCGTGCGAAGAAGGTGCAGTCCTCCGAGGAGATCGCGCAGATCGGGACCGTCGCATCGAATGGCGACGAGTCCATCGGCAAGATGATCGCCGAAGCGATGAAGAAGGTCGGCAATGAGGGGGTGATCACGGTCGAGGAGGCAAAGACCGCCGTGACCGAGCTCGACGTCGTCGAAGGCATGCAGTTCGATCGCGGCTATCTCTCGCCCTACTTCATCACCAATGCCGAGAAGATGATGGCCGAGCTCGAGGAGCCCTACGTCCTCATCCACGAGAAGAAGCTGTCGTCGCTGCAGACGATGCTGCCGATCCTCGAGGCGGTGGTGCAGACGGGCAAGCCGCTCCTCATCATCGCGGAGGACATCGATGGCGAGGCGCTCGCCACGCTCGTCGTCAACAAGCTGCGCGGCGGCCTCAAGGTCGCGGCCGTCAAGGCGCCTGGCTTCGGCGACCGCCGCAAGGCGATGCTCGAGGACATTGCGGTCCTGACCGCCGGCAACCTGATCGCCGAGGATCTCGGCATCAAGCTCGAGAACGTGACGCTCGATATGCTCGGCCGCGCCAAGAAGGTGCGCATCGAGAAGGAGAACACCACGATCATCGATGGTGCCGGCAAGAAGCAGGACATCCAGGCGCGCATCGCCCAGCTCAAGGCGCAGGTCGAGGAGACAACCTCGGACTATGACCGCGAGAAGCTCCAGGAGCGGCTTGCAAAGCTGGCGGGCGGCGTCGCGGTGATCCGCGTCGGCGGCGCGACCGAGGTCGAGGTGAAAGAGAAGAAGGATCGCGTCGAGGACGCCATGCATGCGACCAAGGCAGCTGTCGAGGAAGGCATCGTTCCGGGCGGCGGCGTCGCGCTCCTGCGCGCCAAGGCAGCCATCGGCAAGCTCGTGAATGAGAACGACGACGTCCAGTCCGGCATCAACATCGTGCTCAAGGCGCTGGAATCTCCGATCCGCCAGATCGCTGAGAATTCGGGCGTGGAAGGCTCAATCGTGGTGAGCAAGGTGATGGGCAACAAATCCCAGACCTTCGGCTTCGACGCCCAGAAGGAGGAGTATGTCGACATGCTGAGCGCCGGCATCGTCGACCCGGCCAAAGTCGTTCGGGTCGCCCTCCAGGATGCGGCTTCCATTGCCGGCCTTCTGATCACGACCGAGGCCATGGTCGCCGAGACGCCGAAGAAGGGTGCTCCGGCTATGCCAGGTGCGGGCGGCATGGGCGGGATGGACTATTGATCGCCTGACAACACCAGGACAGGGCCGCAGCAATACGGCCCTGTTCTCAGCTGCGACGCTTGACTGTAAATCGACGTGGGGTCTCGTCACCGATCGGCACGACAACCAATTGAAATTTTGAACTGAGAAGGGGTCAACGACCGGCGCTTATTCCCACACTCCACTACGCAGCGGTCACTCGCGGCAAGCGGCTCGTCATCATCGTCGGTCAGCGCCGCGCTCGCAATTGCGGTAAGCACGCTGCCGTCGGTCTCTTCAGCCGCGCGCCTTTGGGCGCCGGCGCTCTCGCCTCCCGCCCTGTGGTGACATTCGAATCTGGCCACCGACGAAGGGCTTGAGTCGACGCGTTGCGGACGCCTCGTGCAGAGGACGCGCGCGAGGGCGCCGCCGTTAGGCTTGTTCAAAGGTGAAAGGCTCATGGACGAGGGAGGCAGCGCCTTGAAAGCGGTAGCTCGGAATACAGCCACACGTCCCAGTTTGAATAAGGCAGGCCGATTTTGTGCCTAGCGCCTAGCGCGGCTGGCAGCATATTAGCAGCATGGCCGAAGACCACCCTTTCACGATCGCTGTCGAGCAAAACATCGATATCGTTGACTGTTTTCGCTGGAGCATTCACGAAAACGGTAAACTTCGTGAGCACTCGCCAATCTCCTACGTGACAAAGCGCGAGGCCCTCGCGGACGCTCAAAGAGTCTTGCAAAGGCTCGTCACACGCTGGCAGATCGACAAATGAGCAACGCGCGAAGCCAGCAACCGCGAGTCGGCACCAACTGCCGTCCAGGAGTTGCGCGCGTGATAGGCGCCTCCACAGGTAAAGACCGCGGGCTGGGCCGAAACTAATCGGTCGAAGGCTACATGCGGCGCGCAATGCGTGACGAACAGATTTCAACCCCTTAAAGGCGGCTCAAAAGCTCCGTCTTTTTCGCTGCGAATTCCTCCTCCGTGAGAATGTTTTTCTGTCGCAGCTCTGCGAGACCTTCGATCGTCTTCAAGATGTCGTCCGTCGCGAACGGCGCGGCAGGCGTCGCAGCGGCTGACGGCGCGGCGACAACCGCTGCAGGCGGTACGGATCCTGGCATTTGCGGCGGCGTCGCGGAGACGGATCGCGAGGGATTCTGAGGCGGATCACCCTGTGGCAGGACCAAAGGCAAGTCGGCAACGCGCACGAGGCCGAATTGGCTGGTAAAGGTCAGCGACTGATCGCCGCCCTGCTGTTGAGAGAAGCCCGAGAGCCTATGCTCGCCGGCGTCATACAGGCGGACCCGGCCGCCCTGTTGGATCGCAAGCCGACGCGGGCCTGGAAAAAAGGCGTATCGCAGGTCATTCTGGGTGCCGGTGGAGGCGGGACTGCCCAGTTCCGCAGGCCACCATTGGCCGGACGAACCAGCTCCCGCTACGAACAAACTGACCCCACCGCCGCCGCTCTGGCTTTGCGACTGAAAACGCTCGGCGTCAGCGCTGACTGACGGTTGGCTATGCACGAGGCCAGCAAGCTCGTTGCAGAGCGTATCGAGCCGATGCTTCAGGCCTTGATTGAACATGTCGCCAACCATGATCATTCCGCCCTGCGACCATTGTCCCATACCCCCGAGATCGGGATGATTGAATTGCGCCTGGCGCCCATTTCCTTGAACAAGCGCGCCAAGCAAGCTGAGCGCCGCGTCAGGGCTGACGCCATGGCGCTTTGCGACATCGGTCACGATACGAAGCCCTTCGGGCGTGAGGTTCTGCATAGTTGATCGATTCGTGGCAATGGCGGACGAACGAGCGCCGCTTCGCGTAAAGACACTGCGTCAGCACAAACTTCTAAACGTGGTTTCCGCAGAGCGCGAGTCTCGGAAATCCATCAGAGAGCCCGCAGAATATCCCTGGCCTGTGGATCGGCACAAGGTCCCGGCCCGGATCGGCGCCGGGGTCACCGGAGTTCCTGCCAGCTCGCTTTCACCGAGGTTTCCCCTTCTTTGGGCTAGGGGTGCTGGGGGCCGGCGCGGGCTTCGCCTATGCGGGGACCTACCCCTATTACGACAGCTATGACTATCCCTACTATGACGATGAGGGTTATTGCTACCTGCAGCGGGAATGGGTGTGGAACGGCTATCGCCACGTCCGTGCGCTAGTCCGCGTCTGCCAGTAGATAGCGCTCGCGGCAGGTGGTCGTTCGTCTCCGTGCGGCGATATCGACCATGCGCTTTGCACACTGGTTGAGATCGCTCGGGCGGCCCTGCGCGTTCCGAACATCGCGGCCGCGCTCGCGGCGCTGCGGCTACGCTGCGCCGTGATCGACGGGGAAGCGATCATGACCGGCGAGGACGGCATCTCGGATTTCTTTGCCCTACACGCCGCGCTCACCAGACGCTCCGCACCGCATGCCTTGCTGATAGCATTCGACACCATGCATCTCGGCGGGGAGGACCTGCGCAGCAGCGCGCTTGAGGACCGGCGCGCCATCCTCGCCGGCCTCCTCCGCAAACCGGGGCCATGGGTCTAGTTCTCCGAGGAGATCGGCGGCGACGGCCCGCTGGTGCTGCGCGCCGCCTGCGACATGGGCCTGGAAGGTATTGTCTCGAAGCGGCGCTCCTCGCCCTGTCGTTCCGGTCGTCGGACCGATGGCTGGCGCAAGACGAAATGCACGCGCGGTCGAGCGGACGGCGTCGACCCGTTCCGGCCGTTCTGCGCCGCGTACCCTTTTTGCGCAGAGTTCTGGCTCTTTGTGCAAAAGCCGGGTTGTATGCAATGCCCCTGGAAGAAGAGAGAGACGGTCATGCGACACCTACGCCGCACCCTCCGGCTCGCCGCAGGGATCGGTGCGATGCTGCTGCTCTGCGCGGCTGGTCGTGCCCAGTCGATCCTGACCTATCACCACGACGGAGCCCGTAGCGGCCTCTACGTGATGCCGCGCCTCACGTGGCAACGCGCGGGCGGGATGCACCTCGATCCCGATTTCGACGCCCGGATTGAAGGGCACATCTATGCACAACCGCTCTTCTGGCACGATCGCCAGACCGGCCGAAAGCTGGTCATCGTGGCGACGGAAGACGATGTGGTCTACGGCCTCGACGCCCACGATGGGAAGGTCGCGTGGAAGACATCCTTGGGCCGTCCCGTGCCCCGCTCCGCCTTGCCTTGCGGCAATATCGCCCCGCTCGGCATCACAGGAACGCCGGTGATCGACGGCATCAAGGACACGCTCTATCTCGACGCCATGGTCGAGGCCGAGGATGGATCCGGCGCGCAGCATCTCGTCTTCGGCTTGTCCGTGAGCGACGGCTCTGTGCTCCCCGGCTTTCCCGTGAACGTCGCCGAAGCGCTCCGCGCGCGCGGCATGACCTTTGCGCCGCGTCTGCAAAACCAGCGCGGCGCCTTGCTGATCGCGGAGAACAAGCTCTTCATTCCCTATGGTGGACATTACGGCGATTGCGGACAATACCACGGCTGGGTCGTCGGCATCGATCTCAACGATCCCCGGTCTGTCGACGCCTGGAGCACGCGAGCCGCCGGCGGTGGTATCTGGGCACCCGGGGGCATCAGCTATGATGGGCGGTCCCTGTTCGTCGCTACCGGCAATACCAAGGGCGCTCGCGAGTGGGCGGATGGCGAGGCGATTATCCGCTTGGGCCTCGATCTCAAGCCCTCGACGGATCCGCGCGACTTCTTTGCGCCGACCGACTGGAAGGCCCTCGATGACAGCGACCTCGATCTCGGCGGCGTCAACGCGCTGCCGCTCGATGTGTCCGACCCCGGCGGAAAGACGGCGCTGCTCCTGGCGCTCGGCAAGGACGGCAAGGCGTACCTGCTCGATCGCACGAGCCTGGGCGGCATCGGCGGCGCCCGCGCTGTCGAGCGCGTGGCGCGCAACGCCATCATCACGGCGCCCGCGGTCCTCCCGACGCAGAACGGCTCCCTGGTCGCGTTCGAAGGCTCCGGCGCCAGCTGTCCCAACCGGGTCACGACCGCTGGCCTCACTGTGCTCAAGATCGAGGCGCATCCCGCGCCCAAGATCTCGACGGCCTGGTGCGGCGACATCCGCGGGCGCGGGGCTCCGATCGTCACCACTGACGACGACAACTCCAACCCGATTATCTGGATGGTCGGCGCCGAGGGCGACGATCGGCTGCATGGCTTCCGCGCGGACACCGGCGCTCCCGTCTTCATCGGCGGCGGGCCGGCCGAGTCGATGCAGGGACTTCGCCACTTCGTCACCATCCTCGCCAGCGACGATCGGCTGTTTGTCGCGGGCGATGGTCGGATCTACGCTTTCAAGCCATAGCGGCGCTTTCGGCGGGTGATCCAATTCGTGGTTGATGCACCCGGTTCGGCCTCGCCGTCGCGCTGATCGATATCGGGCGGTCATCAATTTTTCGTGTCGACGAAAAGGGGCGCGAAGGCGACGAGCCGAGAATGTTCGCTGCCGGTGTCTGTCATCGCCATCCGGCAAGCGGCTGGATGTGACAAGCCCGTGACGGAGCTTAGGGGCGCGAAATCGTTGGGGCAGACTGTGGCGCCACAGGCACGTCCAAGCGCGCCGATAAAATTGCTGTAGTAGCAATTGGAAGGCGAGTTCCGTGCCGTTTCGACGGAGCTTGCCTTACCTCACCATCACCGACGTCGAAACCGGATATTCCGTTGATCTCGGTCGAAACAGCAGCTGCCGACTGGTCCGATTAAATATTGCTGCCGTCACGTGAGCCTTGCGTCCGGACGATCGATCCTCATCGCGGCTATCATTGCGCCGCCGATCGGGCCCAAAGCCTCGCTCTGAACGGCCGTGTCTAGCCGGTGAGCCGTCAAACAGTTCGCCGCTCGCTGATATGCAATATCTCGCACGAGAGTCTGGTAACGGACAGACCTGCTTCACTACTGCACCTAATGATCATGGCGGGCAAGTTGCGTATGGGGCAAACAATCTTCATCCTTCCCGGATCGGGCATCCAAAGGAATTACTGTGATTGCGCAGTACGAAGACGTCCAGAAATTCGGTAAGCAGGGCTTCGACGCCGCCCTCAAAAACCTCGGCCCGTTGTCCAAGGGCTTCGAGGCGATTGCCGTCGAAGTGGGTTTGTCACATTGACAGATTATACTTGGGTTTACTGTCGTCCTGGAGCGGGCCTGAATTATGCGATACCAACGGCTTAGGCTCGTCGAGGCCGATCCGGCGCATCCAGTGATCGCGTATCTCTGGTTCTGCGCCAGCGGGATCGTCTGGCTCATGGGCATGGTCATCCAGGACCATCGCAGGAAAGCGAGGGCGCGGTCATGGATGGTGATGCGCTCCTGATCGCGGCAATCGTCGTCGCCACGGTGGCATGGCTGCTCTGGGCCTTCCTGCTGCCGGCGCCGATCGATCGCGATCCCTACGAGCATGCGGATGGCGATTGGCCTTTCAAATCGGATGGCTGGAAATGACCGACGCCGTCGCGCCGGATCTGCTCCGGTCCTACCTCGAGCGCGTCGAGCGGTTTGTACGCCTGAAAATGACCCTTACTTGCTCAATGTGACAAACCCTCGAAGAGGAATGAACGATGTTTGTGCAGTATGAAGACTTTCAGAACTGCGGTCAGCAGGGCATGGACGCCGCGCTCAAGAATTTCGGCATGGCGTCGAAGGGATTCCAGGCGATCGCCGGCGAACTTGTGGATTTCTCAAAGGGGCAGTTTGAAGCGGGTTCCGCCGCCTTCGAGAAGCTTGTCGGAGTGAGGACCTTCGAAAAGGCGGTCGAGGTTCAGGCTGATTATGCGAAGCAAATTTTCGAGGGCTTTGTGGCCCATTCGACGAAGGTCGGGCAGATTGTCAGCAACCTCGCCAAGGAGACGATGAAGCCGGTTCAGACCGTCATCACCCAAGTGACCCCAATTGCCTCCACGAGCTCGAAGTGAGCTCTTGGAGGCAACAGACGTCATAGGCCGGCCCTTGCCGGGCTCTTTCAGTTTGAGACGACGGGAACCTTAGTCGACTCGCACAGACACGCCAGGACAGTTCTCGCTCATGCCGCTGTGGCCGCTATCCAGGTTTCAATGCTTCGCCTCTGAGGAGGCGAAGCGCTTTGCAGGATGAGAGGTGACGCTGGGTGTTGAAGGTGTTGTGGACGGCGGCAAGAGCAAGAGGAAAGATTATGCGGCTTTATCATAGACTGCGCCCCAGGCTCTATGCCGATGCCATCCAGGGAGCGGTTTCTTCAGCATTCTCCAAGGGCCGTATTCTTGACGTCGGTGCCGAGGCCAAACGTATCGCCAATGCGACCGGGCTTTCCCCAATTGTTGCCGCTCGCGATCTCGTCGAAGTCGGGCTTGGCGCGCGGATCAACATGGAATTCTCGCATTGCCAGCTTCTCATGGAGAATCGCGAAGCGGTAGGCTGAGCGGAAGCGCTTTCCTCAGGGAGGCATCGAGCAGTTTCGGCATGATCGTGCGGTGCGGGCCATGAAGGACTTCATGACGGTCTCGTCGGTCCAGAGCGAGCGTGTCCAGAAGGCGTTGTATGCTTCGCGCATGTCGAAGAAGCGTGACTCTGGACCGGATTCATGCTGGGGAAGGCCGCGGCCGGGCACGATCGGTGACATGTCGACGCCCGTCTCGGCCGAGAGGGCAGGGGGCGGGCGGCAAAGCCCCCTCGACCCTTTCTCCCTGCCGGTCAGCCAAAAGAGTCAGAGGGAGGCGAGGGGTTTCGTGACGGGTTTGAAGGTCGAGAGAAAGGCTCCCGGCCGGCCCGTCGCGGAGATACGACCATGGCGAAGGCCCTCCAGAAGATTGCGCTCAGCTCCTCCCGCGACATCCCATTCGACAAACTGGTGCTCAGCCAGTCCAATGTGCGCCGGCTGAAAACCGGAATCTCCATCGAGGAGCTCGCTGGGGATATCGCCCGGCGCACGCTCCTGCAGAGCCTGAATGTCCGCCCCGTGCTCGACGCCGAGGGGGAGGAAACCGGGATGTTCGAGGTGCCGGCCGGCGGCCGCCGGTTTCGCGCGCTCGAGCTCCTGGTCAAGCAGAAGCGCATGGCGAAGACGCAGCCCGTCCCGTGTGTGGTGAGGACCGCCGGGCTTGCCGAGGAGGACTCCTTGGCCGAGAACTCCCAGCGCGAAGCCCTGCATCCCCTCGATCAGTTCCGCGGCTTCCAGACCTTGCGCGAGAAGGGTCTCAGCGAGGAGGAGATCGCGGCCCGCTTCTTCGTGAGTCCGCTTGTCGTCAAGCAGCGCCTGAAGCTCGCGGCCGTTTCGGATAAGCTCCTCGACGTCTACGCCAGGGATGGCATGACGCTCGAGCAGCTCATGGCGTTCACGGTCACCAACGACCAGGCGCGTCAGGAGCAGGTCTGGGAAGCGCTCTCCCGATCCTACAGCAAGGAGCCATACCAGATTCGGCGCCAGCTGACCGAAGGCGCGGTCGAGGCCGACGACAAGCGGGCGTGCTTCGTGGGTATCGAAGCCTATCAGGCCGCAGGCGGCACCGTGCTGCGCGATCTGTTCCAACAGGACCGTGGCGGGTGGCTGCAGGATCCGGCGTTGCTCGATCGGCTGGTGACGCAGAAGCTGCAGGCCGAGGCCGAAAACCTTCGCGGCGAAGGCTGGAAGTGGATCGCAGCCTCACCCGAGTTCCCATACGGCCACACGGCCGGGCTGCGCCGCCTCACGGGCGAAACGGTCGAGATGACGGATGAAGAGCGGGCCGCCAGCGAGGCACTGAGAGAAGAATATGACCGGCTCGAGGAGGAATACGCCGACGCCGACATGCCCGAGGAGGTCGATCGCCGGCTTTCCGAGATCGAGACCGCGATCGCGGCCTTCGAGGAGCGGCCCGTGATCTACGATCCGGCCGAGATCGCCGCCGCCGGCGTCTTCGTCAGCATCGACAGCGATGGCCGTCTGCGCATCGCGCGCGGATATGTGCGGCCCGAGGATGAGGCGCCCGTCTCGGCCGCGCCTGAAGGAGGTGAAGCCGCGGCTTCGTATCCCGACGGCGAGGCCGGGCGCGCCGTGATCACCATTGGCGGGGTCGCCACTTCCGAGACCGAGACCCCGGACGAGGATGACGGCGTCCGCCCGCTATCCGAGCGCCTGGTGACCGAGCTCACCGCGCAGCGCACACTTGCGCTACGAGACGCGCTTGCGAACGCGCCTGACATGGCCTTTGTCGCGGTGCTGCACGCGCTCTGCCTCGGCGCCTTCCACCACTACGCTTCCGATACCTGCCTCGAGATCACGGCCAAGAGCTCGGGCTTCGGCACGCAGGCGCCCAGCCTGAACGATACACCATCCGCCAAGGCGATCGAGGCGCGCCATGACGCCTGGGCACGGCAGCTGCCCGACGAGCCCGGCGATCTGTGGGACGCCCTGATCGCCTTTGATGGCGATACCCGCACGGCGCTGTTCGCTCATTGCGCCTCGGTCACCGTCAATGTCGTGAAGGAGCCATGGAACCGCCGCCCTGGCGCGTTCGAGCATGGCGATCGTCTTGCCCGGGCAGTGGATCTCGACATGGCCGCCGCCGGCTGGGCTCCGACCGTGGACAATTACCTCGGCCGGGTTCCGAAGGCTCGGATCCTCGAGGCCGTGCGAGAGGCGAAGGGCGAGGCCTCCACTCAGCTCATCGACCATCTGAAGAAGACCGACATGGCCAAGGAGGCCGAGCGGCTGCTTGCCGGCAGCGGCTGGCTGCCCGAACCGCTGCGCACGCCCGCGCTCGACATCGCCGCTTCCGGAAACGGACCGGACACGCAGGCGCTGCCAGCGTTCCTCGCCGATGAGGCTGATCCGGAACAGCCCGTGCACCAGGCCTTCGCGACCGAATGATCCGCGCCAGCGAGGCGGGTTCGGCCGCCCCGTCGCGCATCCACGCAATTTGAACCAGACGAGCCCGGCCCCAGCGCCGGGCTTCGTCGTTTCTGGAGCATCATCATGTCCGCTAAAGCGATCTACGAGACCGCGCCGCTCGGCGCGCTCATCAAGTTCTCCGACGACACCCCGCGGCCGCCGGCGCGCTTCGCCAGGAAGCTTGCGGCGTGGAAGCGGATGAACGGCGCCGGCCGGCTCATCCGCAAGACGCCGCCCTCCATCCGCGGCGCCTATGCCAGACCCGCCACCATCACCTTGCACGAGGGCGATTTCACCAGCGGCGGCGTCATCCTCGTCAGCGTACATCGCACGCACGACGTCGGCAGTGCGCTGCGCTTCGACATCGTCGAGGTGCCGCGACCTGGCGCCTGGCGCATCGTGCGGCCATATGGCGAGACCCTCGAGCTCCTGCACCTCGTCGATGATCAGGCGGCTGCCGAGGCCTGGCTCAAGAACAACCGGCATGCCGATGCCCGGGTCGAGCCGATCGGCTCCGTTGTCGCCGGCGCACGCGATCCGGAGGTTAGCGACGCGAGGCCTGCCGGGTTCGTCATCGCCCGTGTGATCAACCGCCATGGCGAGCACGACTATCTCTGCGGCTGGGACGCGGATTGGGGAACTTCCTCCTCCCTCTCGCTAGCGGGGGCTCTCCGCTTTCCGGATCGCGCCGAGGCCGAGGGCGCTTGCGAGCGTGCCCGCAGCCTGGTCCCGACCTTCGTCGACGGCCGAGCAATCGAATACCGCGTGATGCCTGACCCAGCGTCATGACGCCCCTTCCTCCCCACCACCCCTCATGCCGGCCTACGCCGGGCTTTTTGATTTCCTGGAGATCTCCCCCCGAGCCAATCGCGCAACCGGCGTGGGCGGTTTCCGCCTGGTCCTGTTTGCACCTATCCTGCAGGGAGACCAAACGTCACCGGCAATCTCAGGACGGCGCGTGCCGTCTCACACAGCGAGATCGCACATGACCGATACCGATACCCAACTCTCTATCCTCGCCGATGCGTTGATCGAGATCCTGGACCTCGTCACAACCGGCCATTCGGCCCTCGCATCACCCGCCGATCTCCTCGAGCGGGCAGGGGACATCGCCGCCAAAGCCCTTACCGCCGCAGCGACCTACGGCAAGCTGCCGCCGATCGAAGGGCAGGGGACGCAAGCCTGACGACACTCCTGGCTCCGCCAATCCGCATCCAGGGTGGGTGTTCCTTGCGGCGGAGTGCTGAGAGCGAGAGGAGGGCAGGGCCGGGTTTGAGCCGGAAGGGGTCGAGAGAGAGCGCCCAGCCGGTTCGGCCCGTTCCTGCTCTCCGAGATCCCTCCCATGAATTTCCTCCCCGCCTTTTCGGCCGTTGCGGCCGAGCCCGTTGCCGCGCCTGCCACGCTCCCGCGAGACGCCGGTGCCCAGCTCATTAACGCGGCCGGTCTGCTGCTCCCCGATCTCGAACGCGGACGTGAGATCGACGCGTCTCGACTTCGCGCCGCCATGTCGCAAGCCTGCGGCGGCTCCGACGCCGAGGGCGCCTGGAACTGGAAGACAGCCTATGACGCCTGCGAGGCGGCGCAGGTCCTGTTCCTGCGCAAGTTCGGTCCGGCCATGTCGGCGCGTGCCGGATCGCCTGCCGCGCAGCTCGCCATGCTCGCCAAGGTCGCGGCACTCCTGCCGACGCATACGAAGCGTTCCGAAGAGAGCCAGGCGCTGCAGCAATTCTCGACGCCGATCGGGCTTTCCTTCGCGGCCAGCGTCGCCGCAGCGATCACGCCGGCCGACCTGGTGCTCGAGCCATCCGCCGGCACGGGGCTGCTCGCCATCTTCGCAGAGCTCGCCGGCGCTTCCCTCGTCCTCAACGAACTCGCAGCAACCCGCGTGGACCTGCTCAGCCGCTTGTTTCCCGATGCTCCTGTCACGCGGCACGACGCCGCTCATATTCACGACCACCTCGACGCCGCTGTGCGTCCGTCCGTGGTGCTGATGAATCCCCCCTTCTCGGTCGCGGCGCATGTCGAGGGCCGGGTCACGGACGCGGCGCTTCGACACATCACCTCGGCGCTCGCCCGGTTGGGGGAGGGGGGACGTCTGGTCGCCATCACGGGCGCCAACCTCTCTCCCGATAATCCGACCTGGCGCGACGCCTTCGTCCGGCTTCAGGAGCGCGGCCGCGTCGTGTTCACGGCTCCCATCGACGGGCGGGCCTATGCGCGCCATGGGACAAATGTCGATACGCGCCTCACCGTCATCGATCGCGTGCCTGCCGAGAATCCGAAAGTCTTCCCGGCTTCGCCAGGGGCCGCGACCGATCCCGCCACGCTATTGGCGTGGGTGGGGCAATGCGTGCCGCCGCGACCCACCGTGACGGTGCCGGCGTCTCGCGCTGCCGCGCCCATCAGTGCCCGAGTGACCCGCACTCGCCTGGTGCGCGGCACCGCTCCCGCTCGCCCCTCTCCCGTCCCGGGCACTGATCACGCCGGTGTCGAGCTCGCCTACGAGACCATCGACTGGAAACCAGCCGAGGGCGGTCGCATCACCGAGGCGCTTTATGAAGGCTATAGCCTCCAGTCGATCCGCATTTCCGGCGCCCGGGCGCATCCCACCCGCCTTGTGCAGTCGGCTGCAATGGCCTCGGTCGCCCCGCCCAAACCCTCGTACCGGCCGCATCTGCCGCACGCCGCTATCAAGGATGGGCTCCTGTCCGACGCCCAGCTCGAGAGCGTGATCTATGCGGGCGAGGCGCATTGCGGACACCTCGCGGGATCATGGACGGTGGACGAGACCTTCGATGTGGTCTCGGCCGCGCCGGACGAGGCTGAGAACGCTATCCGCTTCCGTCGAGGCTGGTTTCTGGGAGATGGCACCGGCGCCGGCAAGGGCCGTCAGGTTGCCGGCATCCTCCTCGACAATTGGCTCAAAGGCCGCCGCCGTGCGGTGTGGGTGTCCAAATCCGACAAGCTCATCGAGGATGCCCAGCGCGACTGGGCGGCGCTTGGCCAGGAGCGGCTGCTGATCACGCCGTTGTCGCGGTTCCGCCAGGGCGCGCCGATCCGCCTGGACGAAGGCATCCTGTTCACCACCTACGCGACCCTTCGGTCCGATGAGCGCGGCGAGAAGGTTTCGCGGGTCCGTCAGATCGTCGACTGGCTGGGCTCGGACTTCGACGGTGTGGTGGTCTTCGACGAGAGCCATGCGCTCGCCAATGCCGTTGGCACCAAGGGCGAGCGCGGCGACCAGGCGCCTTCGCAGCAGGGCAGGGCGGGCTTGCGCCTGCAGCACGCCCTGCCGGATGCCCGCACCCTCTATGTCTCCGCCACGGGGGCAACCTCGGTCCACAATCTCGCCTATGCCCAGCGGCTCGGTCTCTGGGGTGGCGCCGACTTTCCCTTCGCGACACGCTCGGAGTTCGTGGAGGCGATCGAGGCGGGCGGTGTCGCCGCCATGGAGGTGCTGGCGCGCGATCTCAAGGCGCTCGGCCTGTATGCTGCCCGCTCGCTCTCCTATGAGGGGATCGAGTACGAGCTCGTCGAGCACCAGCTCACTGCCGAGCAGATCCGCATCTATGACGCCTATGCGGGCGCCTTCCAGATCATCCACAACAACCTCAATGAGGCGCTCGAGGCCACCAACATCACGGGTGAGAACCGCACGCTGAACGGCCAGGCCAAGTCTGCAGCGCGCTCGGCCTTCGAGAGTGCCAAGCAGCGCTTCTTCAACCATCTGATCACGGCGATGAAGACGCCGGCACTGATCGCCGCGGTCGAGCGCGATCTCGCAGCCGGCTGGGCCTGCGTCATCCAGATCGTCTCGACCGGCGAGGCGCTGATGGAGCGCAGGCTTGCCGAGGTTCCGACCGAGGAGTGGGGCGACGTCCAGGTTGATATCACTCCGCGCGAGTACGTACTCGACTACCTCGCGCATTCGTTTCCGACACAGCTCTACGAGCCCTACACCGACGATGCGGGAAATCTCTTCTCCCGACCGGTGCTCGACGCCGATGGCCATCAGGTCCAGTGCCGCGAGGCCATGGACCGGCGTGATCGCATGATCGAGCATCTGGCGTCGCTCGCTCCCGTCCCGGGCGCGCTCGATCAGATCGTGCAGCGGTTCGGGACGGATCTCGTCGCCGAGGTCACGGGCCGGTCACGGCGCATCGTACGCAAAGGCGACCGCCTGTGCGTCGAGAATCGCGCTGGCTCCGCCAATCTCGCCGAGACGCAAGCCTTCATGGATGATGAGAAGCGCATCCTCGTCTTCTCCGACGCTGGCGGCACGGGGCGCAGCTACCATGCCGATCTCGGCGCGAAGAACCGACGCCTAAGGGTCCACTATCTGCTCGAGGCCGGCTGGAAGGCCGATGCGGCCGTCCAGGGGCTTGGCCGCTCGAACCGCACCAACCAGGCGCAGCCGCCCCTCTTCCGGCCGATCGCCACCGACGTGAAGGCCGAGAAGCGCTTTCTCTCCACCATCGCGCGCCGCCTCGACACGCTCGGCGCCATCACCAAGGACCAGCGCCAGACCGGCGGCCAGGGCCTGTTTCGCTCCGACGACAATCTCGAATCCGTTTATGGCCGGGCTGCGCTGCGCCAGCTCTATGTGCTCATCTACACCGGCAAGGTCGAGGGTTGCTCGCTCGGCGCCTTCGAGGATGCGACCGGCTTGCAGCTCACCGATGGCGACGGCTCGCTCCGGGAGGAGCTGCCGGCGATCACGACCTTTCTCAACCGTCTGCTGGCGCTCACCATCGGTCTGCAGAACACGCTGTTTGGCGTGTTCGAAGACCTGCTGCGCACCAATATCGAGGGCGCGATCGCCTCCGGCATCTATGATCTCGGCCTCGAGACGGTCACGGCCGAGAGCCTGGCCGTCACCCATCGCCGCACGCTCTATTCGCATTCGCAGACCGGGGCGCAGACTCAACTGTTCACGATCCGCCGGCGCGACCGCAACCAGCCGCTGACCCTCGCGGACGCACTTGCGCGTGCGCACGACCGCCACGCGAAACTCATGGTGAACACCCAATCCGGACGCGCCGCCGTCCAGGTCCCGACCTCGAGCTCGCTGCTCGACGATGGCCGGGTCGAGCGTCGCGTGCGGCTGCTGCGGCCGATGGAGAAGCCCGCAATTGGAGTCGAGGCGCTAGAGCGCACCCATTGGCGCGAAGCCGACGCCGAGACGTTCGCACGCGCTTGGAACGCCGAGATGGCGCAGGTGCCGGAATTTACCGAGAGCGACTTGCACATCGTCACAGGGCTGTTGCTGCCGATCTGGAGAAAGCTTCCAGCCGACTCGATGCGCGTCTATCGCCTTCAGACGGACGACGGCGAGCGGGTCATCGGGCGTCTCGTGTCACCGGCCTTTGTGGCTCAGGCCGCGGCGTCCGAGGGCCACACGATCGCACCGGCGGATGCCTGGACGGCGCTGCTCGACGGCCGTACCTTGGTGCGGCTCGAGGATGGCCTGGAGCTTCGCCGGTCCAAGATCATGGGCGAATTCCGGGTCGAGCTCTCGGGTTTCACCGACGGCATGGTGGAGCGCTTGAAGGCGATCGGCCTGATCGCGGAAATCATCTCATGGAAGCTGCGCCTGTTTGTGCCGACGGGCACGCAAGGGCCAGCGATCCTGGCAGGGGTGTTGGAGCGGTATCCCATTGTCCGCATCGCCGACAAAGCGGCAGCGTGAGGCTGACACCATGTCGTCTCAAGCCGCCGAGCTCGCCCACCGCCTCGCGCGTCATGCCGAGGCCGTGTGCCGACATTATCTCTCCAACGGCCGCCGCGAGGGCCGCTACTGGCTCGCCGGCGACGTTGCGAACACGCCAGGCCGCAGCTTGTTTGTCCGGCTGCACGGGCCGGACAGTGGCAAGGGCGCAGCCGGCAAATGGACCGATTATGTTGCGCCGCGAGTTATGTTGCGGCCCTGCACCGGGCGGCGGTGTTGCGAGCGATCGGCGGCTTCTGCGCAACATAACCTCAGCCCATCGGGGAGGGTCGCGTGATGCCCCGCGACGCTTCGGAGCTGGCGCGGCGCCTCGCGCGCGACGCCGAGGCGGTCTGCCGCCATTACCTGTCGAAGGGTCGACGCCAGGGTCGCTACTGGACGGTGGGCGACGTGCGGAACACGCCCGGCCGGTCGATGTTCGTGCGGCTGAGCGGACCGGACTCCGGTCCCGGGGCCGCCGGGCGCTGGACTGATGCCGCCTCGGCCGAGCACGGCGACCTGCTCGACGTGATCCGCGAGAGCTGCGGGCTGGGTGAGTTCCGCGAGGTCGCCGAGGAGGCGCGACGCTTCCTCTCGCTGCCCCGCGCCGAACCGACGGCCACGCCAAGACCGCCTGCCCCGCAGGGCTCGCCCGAAGCGGCGCGCAGGCTCTGGGCCGTGGCCAAGCCGCTCGCCGGCACCTTGGCCGAGGCGTACCTTCACGCCCGCGGGATCAACGATCTGAGGGGCTGTGAGGCTCTCCGCTTCCATCCGCGTTGCTGGTATCGCGGCGACGATGACGACCCTCGCGATCGGGCTCGGGATGCCTGGCCCGCGCTGATCGCGGCGGTCACGGCGCTCGATGGCGCGATGACCGGTGCGCACCGCACCTGGCTTGAACCCGCGTCGGCCTGCAAAGCGCCGGTCTCGACGCCCCGCCGCGCCATGGGCCTGCTGCTTGGCAACGCCGTCCGGTTCGGCCGTGCGGTCGACGTCATGATCGCAGGAGAAGGGCTGGAAACAATCCTCTCGCTTCGGCAGGTCATGCCCTCGATGCCGGCGGCGGCCGCGCTCTCGGCCAACCACCTCGCCGCGCTCGAACTGCCCGCCGGTTTACGACGGCTCTACCTCGCGCGAGACGACGATCCCGCAGGACACCGTGCGGTGGAGACCCTGGCCGACCGCGCGCGTGCCGCCGGCGTCGAGGCGCTGACGCTCGTGCCGGCGCTGGACGACTTCAACGAGGACCTGCGCCGACTCGGCGCCGAGGTGCTGAGGAACGGGCTGTGCGCCCAGCTCGCGCCGGACGATAGGCCTCGCGTGCGATCAACATAGCTTCCGCCGGCCCGCTCCGTCGGGAAGCTCAAGCCTCCAACAACACGGAGGCCAATATGCTCGACGACATCTTCTTCACCCACACCGCCGAGAGGTATCGCGCAGCGCCGCTCGTGGAGCAGCGGGAACGATACCTCCTCCATCTCAAGGCGACCGGCGCGAGACGATCGACCTTGCGCAAGTGCGCCAACGATGAGCTGAGCTTGGTGCGCCTTCTGGACCTTAGAGATGGCGACTGGGTGAGCCGGTTGCAGATAGAGGCTGCTGCGGCGCTGTGGGCGCAGCCGAATGGATGCCGGTGCGATCAGACCGCGTCGCCCAAGACGCGTGACCGCTTCGTCAACCACGGTGTTCGATGGCTCGCCTTCCTGGGCTGGCTCGACGAACGCGATGACGGCCGCCACCCGCACGACGCTGAGGTCCAGGCCTTCGCACGATGGTTGCGCGAGGAGCGCGGTCTCTCCGATGCGACCGTGCAGAGCTATCGCGCGGCTGCCGACCACTTCTTCGGTCATGCCAGTCTGCGTCAGACGCTTGACGAGGCGCGTTCCTTTCTCCGCCTGCCTCGCCCCGAACCCGCGCCGGCAAGTCTCGAACGCACGGCCCCGGCGTCGGCCGCGTCGCCAGAATCCGCACGGCGTCTGATCGCCGCGTCGCGCCCGATCGCCGGCACGATCGCCGAAGTGTATCTACGCAACCGCGGCATCGTGGCTCTGCACGGATGCGGCGCGCTGCGGTTCCACCCGCGCTGCTACTATTGGACGGATGCCGGCGCCCCGAGCCAGACCTGGCCGGCGCTGATCGCCAAGGTCACGGATCTCGCCGGCGAGATCACCGGCGCGCACCGCACCTGGCTCTGCCGCGATGGCTCCGACAAGGCGCCTCTCGACCCGCCGCGGCGTGCGATGGGCCATCTCCTCGGGCACGGCGTCCGGATCGGCGTGGCGAGCGACGTCATGGCAGCGGGCGAGGGCATCGAGACCATGTTGTCGCTGCGCAGCGTCATGCCCAAGCTGCCAGTGGTGGCCGCCCTTTCGGCCAATCACCTCTCCGCCCTGGCGTTGCCTCCGGCGCTGCGCCGCCTCTATATCGCTCGCGACAACGACAGGGACGGTCGCCGTGCGGCGGAGCGATTGCGAGAGCGCGCGGCCGCGGCGGGAGTCGAGGCGCATGTGCTCGTGCCGATGCATGACGACCTCAACGCCGATCTGCGCGACCGAGGCGCTGCCGGGCTGTCGGCGCATTTGCGGGCTCAGCTCGTGCCGGAGGACGCAGAGCGCTTCAGCGCCTGATCTGCAGTCTGTGTCGGCATTCGAATTCGAGATTGTGGGGTCGCCGACTCTCTTTGGAGCTGGATTCCGCTCGCCGCCCACGTGGCTTCCGAATGACCGCAATCGACCCAAAGCAGTCCCTCAGGGCGTCAGTATTTTTGAAGATTGGTGTTGTCGGCGCCGGCACCGGTTCAGCCGGCGAGAACGAAAGCGTGACCTGCACGTTCCAGCCGGAAGGTCGGTTCCCGTACCGCCGGCGGTCACGACGCGAACAAGACGCATATCATGGAAGCGCCTCTTTTGGTCGCCGCGGCATCCGTCCAGCACTGAAAGCCCCGCCTACTGCCCGGCCATGACAGCCGCGGGCCGCGGATCGCGAGCGCGGTTGGCGTCGTCGCGCCGCTTCCGCTGCACTGCCTCCTCGCCCCCACGCGTCTCGTGATAAAGGCCGAGGCGCTCGAATTCCTGCATATCGGGCTTCTCGATGGCGAGATCCGTGTAGCTATAGCGGTCGGGGGCGGCGAGCACCTCCTTGAGGGTGCCCATGCATTGGCGGTAATAGCGCCAATAGCGCCAAGCCTTGACGAGCGTTTCGCCGAAATAGCGCGGATAGAAGACTAAGGGGCTTTCGATCGGCATGCCATGGCGGCGATCGCGCCGGAACTTCAGGCGCAGCCCGCCGCCTTCGAGCGGATGCACATCCTCGTAGAGTGTCATGAGACGAAACCACATGATGGTCGAGAGCGTCGTCTTCGGCCGCCCGATCTTGCTTGCGGCACTGCGTTTGAGGACGGTTCGCACATGCTCGGGCGTGTAAAATGCGTCCCAGGCGGCGCGGTAGGCCTCCTCCCACTCTTTGTCCGACATTTTGCCGTGGTGGCACACGCGATGATCAAGATCGTATTTGTTGAGATCCCCATCCATCCACACGCCCTTCTGCAATAGGAGCTTATGATCTTCGGACCCCGGTAGTGGCGTCAGCATGAAGAATTCAACGAGGTCGAGCGGTAGCTCGCGTTTGATGATCTCCATGTCGCGTAGGATGGATTCCTTGGTATCGGCCGGGAAGCCCAGAATATAACCCGCATAGGTGATAGCCCCGTGATCGCGCCATTTCTGCAGCATCTCGCGGTATTCGGTGATCTTGTTTTGACGTTTCTTGGCGGTGATCAAATTGTCGGGATTGATATTCTCAAGTCCAATGAATACGCGGCGCACCCCTGCCTTCTGCGCCTTCTCGATGAAGTTCGGGATCTTATGGCACAGCGTGTCGACCTGAATGGTGAAACCAAGATTCCAGCCCTCGCGCTCGCGGATCTCAATGATCCGGTCGAACAGCACCTCCCAATTGCGGTTGCGGGCAAAATTGTCGTCGGTGATGAAGAAGCGCTTGATGCCTTGCGCATGGTTATCACGGATCGTCTTTTCGACATCGTCTGGCGTGCGGTAGCGGCTCTTGCGTCCCTGCACATTGATGATGGTGCAGAAGGAGCATTGATACGGGCAGCCGCGTCCGAGATCGATGCTCGAGAGCGAACCGGAGGTGCGCAGCACGTGCTTGCGCGGCAAAATGGGCGCGGGCTCACCTTCGAGCGCCGGCGCATCGTTGAGATAGTTGTAGAGTGGCTTCAATTTGTCCGCACGGGCATCGCGCAGCACCTCGCCGAGGCGACCATCCTCTGCTTCGCCCGCGAAGAAGGAGATGCCGAGGGCCTGGGCGTCGCGCAACTCCTGGGGCATATCGGGTAGCATGGCGAGACAGCCGGAAACATGGAAGCCACCAATCACGACGGGCAGCTGGGCAGCCAGGAACGGCCTAGCGAGATCCACAGCGCGCGGGAACTGGTTCGACTGCACCCCGACGAGGCCAATGAGCGCCTTGCCACCTTCCCTGCGGATCGTGCGGATGATCTTGTCAGGTCGCACCCGCCGATTGGTTTCGTCAAAGGTGTGCAGGCGCAGATCGACATTGGATCCGAGCACTTCGCGCTGGCGCGCGTCTTCGGTGAGGCCGTTGAGACAGGCAAGCGTGTTCGATGGTATGGCCGACCGGACCCATTGGATTGGATAGCCGTCATCATCGTAATGGGACGGCTTGATCATCACGAAATGGAACAGCTCTCCCGCAGGAGCGGCTTCTGGCCTCGCCATGTTGGAGCGCCTTCGTCGACTCGAGGAATAAGCTATGCACGATTTCTCTCGGACCGCGCTCAAGTTGTAGGCCTGTTTCGCAACAGCGGCAAATGCCGAATTCCGCTCGCGCTCGCCTCAGGCAAAGGGCGCTGCAGCTCGAGCGCCTCGTCGGCCTGCGTCGTCAGGATCACCGGCATCGCCTTTGAGCGGATCGGCGCGACCTCGTCGTTGGGCTCGGTTGTCAGGAAGGCAGACCTGATCGATTGAGAGCGACCTAGGGCGCAGCACAAACGCCTCGCGAATTAAGCTAAAGGGCGCGCCTCGCCGAAATGCTATTAAATCTCGGCTGCCGATTAAGAGCCGAGCAACGAATCTCCCCGACACTTGCCCTCCGTGTTTACTCACGCAGCAACAGGCGGTCACTCGCCAGCTTCTTCAGCATGACGGACGGGGCAACGGTGCCGGCCCTTAAGGAGGCGACCAGGCGGACTTGGTGCCAATGCTCCCGGATGA
Organism: Rhizobiales bacterium GAS188; assembly: GCA_900104855.1. Classification (NCBI taxonomy): domain Bacteria; kingdom Pseudomonadati; phylum Pseudomonadota; class Alphaproteobacteria; order Hyphomicrobiales; species Rhizobiales bacterium GAS188. Next base: position 274,533 of record FNSS01000002.1, on the reverse strand, counting down.
TGTCGACCTTGATTGGCCGCCCGATGAGCGGCGCCAGATCCTTGTGCAGCGCGACGGACGCCGGGCGATGACGCAACGCTGGTCGAGGCGATTGCGGCCTCTAGGAAAAAACTGAATCACATGACCGGCTAATGCCCGCTCTCCGACCCATTGGCGACCCTCGCCCAGCTACGCTGCCCGAGGCAGGCGGGTTGCCCGCTGCGCACGCGTCGCCTCGTCGGCCGACAGGCCCAGGCCGAACAGCGCTCTGAGCGTCGAGCGCTACGCCGACCACGTTTCGGGCGTGCTGATCGCGCTGCCGATGAGATGCTGGTCGTCCAGGGCCTCGATGATGTTCATGAGGCGTCGGTCTTATCGGACTTGATGATCTTGGCGACCCCGGCATTCAAATAATCGCCGAGGTCAGGCACGATATCTTTGGCGCGGCGATCAATCCCATTCGCTACCGTGCGCCCCGCACCGAGGATGCCCCGGAACGCCACGTAGAACAGCGTGTGGAAAGTTGCGCCGCGTGTTGCCTGCCCGGTCTGTTCGCCTCACAATGACACGATGACAGCTCTCCCCGTGCCGAGTAATTTCGAAATTCACGCCCGCCCCAACCGTTTCGATATCGATCTCGGCGCGATCGCGCAATTGACGCGGCGTATCCGAGGCCATGTGGGGGAGGGGGTCACCATCTTCGCGGCGCTGAAATGCAACGCCTACGGCTTCGGCCTTGTGCAAGTGGCGCGCACGATCCTGGCGGCAGGTGGCGACGCTCTCTCGATGGTGGATCCCGCGAACGCCATCGAGCTGCGGCGGAGCGGGATCGAGGCGCCTATCCTCGTCTATCCCGGCGCGCTCGCTACGCCGCAAGCCGTGAGCGACGCCGAGGTTTTCGGTTTCGTGCCGACCTTGATTGACCTCGAATCCGCCGAGATCTATTCCCGGTACGCCACGCGCGCTCTGAGGGTCGCCGTTAAGGTCGATATCGGACAGGAACGGCTGGGCTTTCCGGCGGAAGAGGCGGCCGAGGCAATCGCGGCCATCGCGCGTCTGCCCAAGCTCGAGGTTCATATCGTCAACGCCCATCCTAACGTGCCGTCGCCACCGTCCCTCGACTATCTCGACTGGCAATTCGGCCGGTTCGAGGCGATGTGCGGGCGCCTGGCGGAGCGGGGGATATCGATCCCGATCCGCATGATCGCCTCCAGCAAGGTCCTTTCCCTGTCGAGGCGCGTGGCGCTCAACGCGGTCGATCCGGGGCAGATGTTCTTCGGGCCCTTCCGTGCCGAGGGAGACGTGCCGTGGCCGACGAAGCGGCGGGCTTTCAGGAAGCTCACAAGCCGCCTCATCCATGTGCGTGCGCTCGACCGGCGCGATTTCCTGGCGCAGGCACCGTTCCCGGTGCGTGCCGGAATGCGCATCGGCGTCATGCCGATCGGCTCGGCCGATGGCATGGCGCAGCTTCATTGCGGCGAGGTGCTGATCCGCGGCCGACGTGCGAGGCTGATCGGCAGCCCATCGCTCGAGCATACGCGAATAGATCTTTCGGAGCTGCCGCAAGCCGAGCTCGGCGACGAGGTGGTGATCGTCGGCGAGCAGGGAGGGGACTGCATCACTTCCGACGAGGTGGTGGCCCATCAAAAACACGCGCGGATGGCCGATCTCGCCATGGCGGTCAGGCCGAGCATCCCGCGGCGATATATCGAGGCTGACTAGAGCCGGCGATATCGTCGTGGCATGGCCTGCACAAGCCCGGCTATGACGAACCCTTGTCAGCGCTCGAGCCCCGCCGCCCAGTAAGCGTGCTCGACGAGGCGCAAAGTTTCGAGATTATCTGTCGGCGCCGTCTCGAATGGCGACCCGCTCTCGAGGCATTCGACGAAATGGGCGATCGCGCCGTCAAAGCTCGCCTGATAGCCCTGATCACTGTCATAGGTGATTTCCCGGGGGCTCGGCCCCAAGAGGCGCAACACATTGCCCTCGAAGATCGCGCTGGCCTTGGCGCCCACGACCTCGATCCGATCTGGTACGCGCGGCGGATAGCCGGCGGCCGCCATGGTGCCGGCAACCTCAACCGGCGCGCCCGACGCCGTCTCGAGAAAGATCGACGCCACCGTCTCACCTAAGACCTCCGGCAGCGTCCGGGCAGCGCGGGCGGCGATGACACGCAATTCGCCGAACAGGAAGCGCATCACGTCGAGATGGTGGATCAGCACCTCCGAGATCATCAGGCGCCTCTCGTGCTGCATAAAGGGCTGGCGCACGAAGGATGGGCGGCGACCGGTGGGGTCGGGCAGGAAGCCCGAACTGACCATCGCCATGCGCGCGAGGATGATGTCGCCGAGCGCGCCCGCAGCGATCCAGCCCCTCAGCTCGCGATACCAGGGCCGGAAGCGCCAGTTCTCGTGCACCATGAGACGGGTCTTGGCGTCGACGCGGCGCATGAGCTCCTGTGCTTCTGCCAAGGTCGGGGTCAGCGGCTTCTGGCACAGGACGTCGATGCCGCGCTCAGCCGCCGCTTCGACCCACGAAGCATGGGTTTCGCGCGGCGAAGCGACGTCAAGAGCATCGATCCTCTCGCTTTCGAGCATCGCGTCGCGGTCCGCATGGACCCTGGCGATACCGAATTCCTCGGCGCGGCGGCGCGCATGGCCGACATCGGGATCGCAGACGGCGACGAGCGCGACGCGTTCCCCGAGTTTTCGCCAGGCAGTAAGATGGTACCAGCTGATCATTCCGGCGCCCGCCAGCGCCACCTTGATCGGAGGGATGCGTCTTGCCTGCACCATGGGGCTAGGCTCCAAAGCCGAAGAGGCGAGCCGGGTTCGACCCCAAGACGGTCGCGCGCTTCTGCGGATCAGGGAGCCAGCGCTCGACCGCGCGCAAGGCCTTGGCGTAGCTGAAGCCTTGCGGGCAGTCGATGAAGGGCCAATCGGAACCCCAGATGCAGTTCTCGATCCCGAAAGCTGCGATCAACGCATCGGCGAAGGGATCGAGGTCGGCGAAGTCGTGAGGGCGTCGCGAGATGCGGAACGGCGCCGAGAGCTTGACTGCTGAGTTGCCCTCGCGCCCAAGCGCCAGCACCGCCGCAAAACCCGGCTGCGAGAGGCCTGCCGCGGGATCGCGCACGCCGAAATGGTCGACGAGCACCTTCACACCGCTGCTACGCAGCAGAGGCGCTGCGCTCTGCCATTGCGCATCGTCGGCGAAGACTTGCGCGAACCAGCCGAGCTCCTCGAGGCGCGCCAGGAACCGTGCTGCTCCGGGTCCGTCGAGCGCGTCACGGCGATGGCTTTGCAGATTGAAGCGGACACCCACGATGCCAAGCCCACCAAGCCTCGCCAGCTCGCCATCGGGCGCTTCCGGGTCGACCACGGCGATCGTCTTGAAGCGACCCGGATGGCGGGCCATCGCATCGAGTGCGGCGCCGTTGTCGTAGCCATAGCCGCTCGGCTGCACCAGCAAAGCATGGGCGACCCCATGGGCGTCGAGCACGCCGCAATAGGCCGCGCTCGTACCGATCTCGTGCGGCAAAGGCTTGTAGCCCGGCCCCTCGGGAAAGGGATAACGCGCAGGATCGATGATATGCGCATGCGTGTCGATGATACGGTTCTCGCCCATGGCGGCTCCGCTCAAGGATGGAGGCGGACAATCGCCCGCGTCGTCGTCGTGTCGAAGAGATGCATCGCCGTCGTATCGAGCAACAGGGTCGCGGCGTCTCCCGGGCGCAGCCTGGTCTCGCGCCCGCCGCGCGCAATGATTTCGTCCGCCATGCCCTCGAGCGTCAAGACGAGCAGCGTCTCGGCGCCGAGCGGCTCGACCGCGGCCACGCTCGCCTGGGCGATCGGCACCAGGCGGTCGTCGCCCGGGCGCGGCGAGGCCTCATAGAGGTCCTCGGGGCGAAAGCCGAGCAGGGCCTTGCCGCTGAGCGCGCTGAGCCGTTCGACCGGCCAGGCTCTGGCCGGCAAGGAGGTGCCGCCGAAGCGCAGCCGAGCTCCCTCCCCGCCGGTATCGATCGCCACCGGCAGGAGGTTCATGGGGGGATTGCCGAGAAACCTCGCAACGAAGGTGTTGGCTGGACGGCGGTAGACTTCGAGCGGGCGGCCAATCTGCACCACCTCGCCCTTGTCCATGATGCAGATGCGGTGGCCCATCGTCATCGCCTCGATCTGGTCGTGCGTGACGTAGATCGCGGTGACGCCGATCTCGCGCTGCTGGCGGATCAGCTCGTTGCGCGTTGTGACACGCAAGGCCGCGTCAAGGTTCGACAAGGGTTCGTCGAAGAGGAACACCTTCGGCTCGCGCACGATGGCGCGGCCGAGCGCCACGCGCTGCCTTTGGCCGCCGGAGAGCGCATGCGGCTTGCGCCTGAGATAGGGCGCGAGCCCGAGCTTCGCCGCGACGCCCTGCACGCGCCGCTCGATCTCCTGGCGCGGCACCCCGCGGCGGCGCAGGCCGAAGGCGAGATTGTCGAACACGTTCATATGCGGATACAGCGCGTAGGACTGGAACACCATGGCGATGTCGCGCTCCTTGGCCGGAACCTGGTTCATGACCTTGCCATCGATGGCGACCGTGCCCGAGGTGATCGGCTCGAGGCCGGCGATCATGCGCAGCACGGAGGATTTGCCGCATCCCGACGGGCCGAGGAGGACCATGAACTCGCCATCGGCGACGGTGAGCGTGACCTCCTTCACGGCAAGGTCGGTCGTCCCCTCATAGCGCTTGCTGAGGCCGCTGATCGCTACTTCCCCCATCAGCGGACCGCCCCCGCGGTCATGCCCTTGATCATGGTCTCCGAGAAGAAGGCGTAGATGAGGATGATCGGGCCGATGGCGATCATCAGACCGGTCGCGACCATGCCGATATCGAGCTGGTGGCTGCCCATGAAATGCATGATGCCCAGCGGCAAGGTGCGCTTTTCATCCTCGGTGAGCAGCACCACCGCATAGAGGAACTCGTTCCACAGGATGATGAAGTTGAGCGTTACGGTGGTGAACAGCGCCGGCATGCCGATCGGCAGGGTGATCCTCCAGAAGATCTCGAGATCGGAGTAGCCGTCCATGCGCGCCGCGTCGAACAGGTCTTGAGGAATCTGTGCGAAGAAGCCCTCGAGGATATAGACGGTCATCGCCAGATGGCCGGCGACATAGACGACGATGAGCCCGGTCAGCGTGTTGTAGAGCCGGTATTCGAGCAGGATCTGGAAGAGCGAGAGGATGAGGAGCTGGGGCGGCAGGATCATGCCCGACAGGATGACGAAGCGCACCAGCCGGTTGCCGCGGAAGCGATAGCGGGCGAGGCAATGGGCGACCATCGCCCCGATGATCGTGAGCAGCGCGACCGCGGTGACGACCACGATGGTGCTGTTCCAGAAATAGGTGCCGTAATTCGATTTCGTCCAGGCGTCGACGAACTTCTCGAAATGCGGGCGGCCTGGCAGCGCGTAGGGGCTGGCGAAGATCTCCGGCGTGGTGCGCAGCGACATCACCGCGACCCATAGGAACGGCCCGCCCGAGACGACGGTGTACAGGAGCACGAAGATGATGAGCGGCGAACGCCGCAAATGGGCGAGCCACAGGCGCGCCGTCGTGCTCATGGCCTCAGAACTCGAGCCGGTCGCGCTGACGCAAGAGCTGGGTCATGGCGAAGACGAAGATGAGGATGATGAGGAACCAGAGCACCGCGATGGCCGACGGGTAGCCGAGATCGAAAGTGTTCCAGTCGAAGGCGCGCTTGTATACATAGGTCGAGACCGTCTCGGTCGACCAGAGCGGGCCCCCGCCGGTCATGATCCAGACGAGATCGAAGATCATCATCTTGCCAACGAAGGACAGCACCAGCAGGTTGACGATCGTCGGTCGAAGCATCGGGATGATGATGTGGACGAGCTTCGCGACCCAGCCGCAATTGTCCAATTCGGCGGCGCCCAGCACATCTTTCGGCAGCGCGTGGAGCGCGGCGAGGAAGATGATCATGTTGAAGCCGAGCCATTTCCAGATATGTGTTACCATCACTGACCATAAGGCCGTGCCCGGATCGCCGAGCCAGGATTGCTCATAGGCGCCGAGGCCGAGCGTGCGCAGGATGAGGTTGGCGAGCCCCCAATCATAGTCGTAGATCCACACCCAGATGACGCCGACCACCACATATGACATCAGGACCGGCGTGAACCACACGACGCGCAGCAGCTTCGCCAGGGGAGCGCCGGAGAACAGGCACAGCGCCAGCAGCAGCCCGCCGAGCACGTCGGCGATGGTCGCGACAATAGCGAAGATCGCCGTGTTGCCAACCGCCTTCCAGAACACCCAATCATTGGCGAGAAGGTCGTGGAAATTGGCGAGGCCGACGAATTCCTGGACATTGTGCGGCTTGATCGTGTGGACGCTGTTCCAGAAAGTCCGCAGCACCGGGTAGATCGTGAAGGCCAAGTAGAGCAGAAGCGCTGGGCCAAGGAAAAGGGCGAGCGTTGCAGGCGAGGCGCGACGCGCATCGACCGCCGAACCTGGTCCTGCCCGCCTGAAAAGCCGCCGGAACTGCTTCGCGATCATCATGTGCGAGCCTTGATGGCTCCGCGCGCTCCCCTTCTCCCGCAGCTCAGACCTTTGCGGAATGGCCTCCATATCATTCCTGGCGAGCTGAAGCCCTCAGGATGCGCCTCCGTCGCGCCCAAGGATAAACTCCGCGAAAGCGCGGCAAGGGAATCCAGGATCACGTTCAAGAGAGATGGATCCCCTTCCCTCGCCGCCAACGCTGACGGGAGTGCGCAACCGGCGAGCCGACCGCTATGGCGGCTCGCCGGCGAGGACACCCAATTTTGCAAAGGTCTCTCGAGCGGGAAGAGGAAGAACGCCTCGCCTAGCCCTTGAAGCATGCCGCGTTCATCATCTTGATCGCCTGATCGACCGGCAGCAGCCCGCCGGGGAAGGCGCTGTTCATCACCTGCGCGAAGCTGTCCTTGCACTGGCCCTGCGTCAGGTCGCGCGGACCGCCGATGAAATAATCGGCCCCTTTCTGGCGCTCCATCAGCTCGGTGAAATAGGCCGCATAGGGTCCGCTGAACGACTTCACGTCGGCTTTGATGCCGGTCTGAAGATAGATGGTCTCGATCCAGCGCTTGCCCATCTCGGGCGTCGACATGGCGTCGATGAGCTGTGCCGCCACGTCCTTGTGCTTGCTCGCGGCATTGATGGCGAAGCTCGCGCCTACAGCTGAGGTCTTGCATTGGTTGCAGGCCCCGCCGTCCATGGCCGGAAACTGCATGACCCCCAGCGGGAAGTCCTTGGACTGGCCTCCCTTGTCCTCCGGCACGAAGGCGCGCCCTGTGTACCAGCTTCCCATCGGCAGCATCAGGGCGCCGGGCTTCGAATAGAAATAATAATGCGACTCGCCGAGCTTCAGCGTCATGAAGTTCTTCGGATAGGCGCCGGCATCGACAAGTTCCTTGGTCCATTTGAAGACGTCGACGATGCGGGGATCCTCGAAGGAGAGTTTGCCTGTCCACATCTGGCGATAATCGTCCTTCCCGAGCTTGCGCAGCAAGGCTTCGCCGAGGATGTAGGCGCCGGGGAAGGGACGGTCGCCGACGCCCTGGGCGATCGGGGTGATGCCGGCGGCCTTCGCCTGCTTGACGAGATCGAGGAATTGCGATTGCGTGAGCTGGGCGTTCGGCGGCAGCTCGATCCCGAGCTTCTTCAGCATGTCCTTGTTGTAATAGATCTCGTTGGTATAGGCCTCCTGCGGCACGCCGTAGGTTTTGCCGTTGTGAGTCCACACGGCGCGAGCCCAAGGCTCGATATTGTTCCAATTGATGAGGTCGTCGAGCGGTGCGAGATAGCCGGCCTCGACATATTCGGTCCAGTCCGGCTCGACATAGAGGACGTCCGGGCCCTGGCCCGCCGGTAGCGCCGTCTTCAATGCGGCGAGCAACGGGTTCTTCTCGTACCAGGTGATCTTGACATGGACGCCCGGATGGGCCGCTTCGAGGTTCTTCGCCGCGAGCTCGCGGAACGCGACCTTGGCGTCCTCGTCCGCCTCATGGCTCCAGACATTGAGCGTCACATCCTCGGCGTGGGCGTGCGGCGATGCCGCCAAAGCCAGTCCCGTCGTCAGCAGTACTGCGGCTGCTTTCTTCCACGCGAACATGGCCTGTGCTCCCGATTAAATCGCGACTCGCTACCGCGGCCGAATCCACAAAGTGGCCAAGTTACAGCGATGTGGCGAAACGAAGCTCTCAGCGAACCGGCCGACATTCCCCAGATGTGCGCGGCCTCCAATGCCAATTTGCTCCGGACTGGCGTACTTGGCAAGCTTGAGGCGTTTCGGCGCCCGGCGCACGGATCTCGGGGCAGGTCGCTTGCCGTGAGCTGCTGCTCGCCGGCATCGTCGAAGGCGATTTCGAGTTGCCCTGCGCGCTGTCTCGCGCATTTTCCCGGTACGAAGATACCACCCGGCTCGGCGTTGGGGACGTCAGCCGCGTTGCCCTGCATTGCCATGAGCGAGGTGGTGCCGTCCGGCCGCGCGGTGCAGCGCTCGCCGTCATCAAGGTAGGCGCGATTCGCAGGCAGGAAGCGCCGCGCCTCCGCAGTGGCGAGGTAGCGATGGCTCAAGTCGAGGCCGCAGCGGGAGAACAGCCGCGCTTCAAGCCCAGAGGGTCGATCGGGGCAAGATGGCGCTCGCAGAAAGACAGGCGGTCGCAAGAAAGGCCCGCGGCGACCTCCGAAGGCAGTCGAGGGAGTCAGCTCGCCTTGGCCGCGTCTTCAGTGCGTCCAGTTTTCGGCCTGCTTAGCGGCTCTTGCGAGAGTGCGTCACAAACTCAAACGCGGCCTTATTGGGCCGCATAAACCGAGAAGGCCGACCGCGACACAAAGACCGACAGCAGCGAGTGGCGCTGCAAACAGGGTGAAAGCCGCAAAGCCCGAGAGTGACCTAAGAGTTCTCATCGCTTCTACCCGTTTTCCTATTTAGGGAAGGCGACGCGGGCCGCTCGTTACTTCGGCCGCTATCTCCGGATCGGCGGCGGCGCTCGCCGCCCTGGGGTCACCAATCAAGAGCTTCACGCGATCGCTCGCCGCGTCGCCTTCAACATAGTCAGTCCACGAGGTGGCTTCAAACGGAACGAGACTTGCTCCACTCGTTCGGGACCTCGTATGCAAATAAGCAGTCTCAGTTCGCAAAAAGAAAGGCCCCGCGCTCCATTCGCAGGAGGGATGATGGGTCGATTAGGATTGGCCCGGGCACGGGAAATTGTTGACGGCGGCCTCCAAACCCGGCGAAAGCACGCCAGCGTTTCCGTTACGCCAACGTCTGCGGAATTCCAATGATTTGGTCGCGCCAGGTGCCGCCACTCGATCACGGGCTTCGAACGACCGTAACCGACCCATTCCGGTCGTTCGTCGCGGAGAGCCCTATGAAGCGAACTGACCCAGAGGTGCCACTCGTACAACTCGCTTGAACGTCCGAAGCAGGGGCAGCCCCCGCAAGGTTGTAGTTTCAACGAGCAGAACAAAGGTCGGAAATTAGATATGTGCGAAGACTAAAAAATGGATTCGTTGAGCCACTTGCCTGACCGCGCTATGCTATATCCGACGTTGCGCCAAGTGCTGGCCCGCCGCCCCGGGAAAGGCGGACGCCAAAGGAGCGCCCATGTCGAGCGTGATACGCATTTATTGCCTTGTGACCGCCATGCTCTGCACTCTCGGTCTAGCGCAGGCGACCCCGTCGGCGCCTGGCGCCGTAGTCTATTTGATCGGCTTGAAGGACGGCGACACCGTCAAGAGCCCGTTCGTCGTGCGTTTCGGCCTATCGGGCATGGGCATTGCGCCGGCCGGCGTAGAGAATCAACCTAACACCGGCCACCATCACCTGCTCATCAATGCCAAACTCGAGGACGACGAGCTCAAGCAGCCCATCCCGATGGATGAAAATCACCTGCATTACGGCAAGGGGCAAACCGAAGCCGTCCTGAACCTACCTGCCGGGACCTACACGCTGCAGCTCGTGCTTGGCGACTGGACGCACGTACCGCACGAGCCGCCAGTCCTGTCCGACCGGATCACTATAAAAGTAGAATAACGCGAGGACGTCCGGCAGGACCAACCGCTCCATACTCAGCTTTACACTGGAACGTGCGTCGCCGCCCTTACTACATCGGCACACCACGAACTGGTCGTTTTCGAGCTGACGGCCGCCTGCGAGCGACAATTTGTCGGTTGCAGAAGATACTGCTGCAGCGACTGGCAAAGGCGCGACAAATATCTGATCACCTGAGCGGCCGCTGCCTCCCAGCGCGAAGCCCCGCCCCCGAAATGAGCGTGGGGCTTTTCGTTGGCCCGATGCGCTTGAAATCATCGCTTGCCATTCCAGCCGATCGGCCTAGGGTGAGAGCATCACCGGCAGCGGCGCTGTCCGAGGCGTCGGTGACTGAGAGACGCTTGTGCGCTCCCGCCTTTGAGGCAAGGGAGGGCTGTCATGTCCGATCCCAAAAAGCCAGACGATCGAGAGCCGGTGCATAGCATCGCAGCGGCGACGCTGGTGAACGGCATCCTCGACGGCACCTACACAAACCTAGAAAATGCCCAGATCGCGCTCGAAAGGTCGCGGCTGTCAAAGCGCAAGTCGAATTTAGGTTGGGAGACCGCGGGGAGTGGTGACTCCGAGAGCGGCGATGACCACCCCAGGTTGATCGACGTGCTGCAAGAGCTTGACGATGAAATCTCGCAGCTCATTCCCGATACTTCCGTCACCCCTATCCCAGCCTTCGACCACGGGATCAGCCGCTCGACCGCCGACATAAAAGCAGCTCTAATGCAGTGGTAACGCCATAGCGGCATATTCGGCGCGCGCGCGATCCTGTGCCCCTGGGTCGCGTATAACCTAAGCCTACAAGGGCGAGCGACAATCGATACCCATCGCGACCGCTCCTCTTGGAGGCTCGGATAGATGCGCATGCTCACGCTCGCCCTGACGCTCGCGCTCGCGTCCTGCATCGCGCCCTATCAGCCGCCGGTCCTGTCGGGCGGCGCTGAGACGCGCCAGATCCGCCGGGATACCTGGCGCATCTTCGTCCGAGGTCCTGATTTTCCTTCAGCCGCTGTCGCACAAGACTTCGTGCTGCTTCAGGCCGCCCAGACAACGCTCGCGCGCGGAACTCACTTCATCGTGCTCAGCCCCGCCGTGGGGTTCTCGACGGCGGAGCCGACCGTCGCCAGCAACATCGCCACGCCGGGCGAAGGCCTCGTCATCAGGATCATAACGGTGAGACCTGGCAAGCCAGCGCCCGCTGGCGCGATCAACGCCGATCGGCTTGCGCAGATCGTCCGCGCGCGCCTAGGGAAAGACTGAGCCGGGCCCGCTGGCGGCAATGGCGCGAGCTCCAGGCCTGGCTCGCTGCCAGCTGAAACAATGGCTTGGCAGGGTCACACGCGAGCCGATGGGGGTCACTTTGATCAGCATTCATACGGTAGGGACACCCTGGTGGCGGACCTCTATCCGCGCCCGGTGTTAGCGGCAGCCCAACGAAATTCGTGTCGGCTGGATCAAGTCCCTTTAGTCTGGTCGTCCCGGTATCCGTAACATCTCATCGCGGCGGCGCGGGAGATGTAGCCCTCCCTCACGTCCTCGGCGACGGCGCCAGGATCGCGCGCTGCAGGATCGCCATAACCGCCACCGCCTGGCGTGGTCAGCATGATCCGGTCGCCAAGTTCGATGGTGATGTTGGCGTATTTGCTCGACGAGATCTTGCCGTAAAGCTCGCGAACCGTCTTCCATTCGGTTGAACCCGCCTTGCGAATGAGCGTGCCACCGTTGCCGCCAGGCTCGCCGCCGAAAATCGGCCAGGGCTTGACCTCGTGGCGGTCGCTGCACTGACTGCCGGTGATAGGGACGGCTGTGGCCAACAATGTTCGCCTGTAGCCAAGACCGCCCCGCCAGCGACCAGCGCCGCCCGAATCCTGCACCATTTCGCAATCTTCCACGCGGAATGGAAACCGCGTCTCAAACACCTCCGTCGGATTGAAGCGACAGTTGCCGTTGATCGCGATCACGCAATCGTTGCCGTCGTGTCCATAGCGCCCACCCCAGCCGCCGGACATGATGTCGTAACAGGCGAAGTATTCATCATAGTCCGGATGATTGCCGCCGAACACGAAATTGGTCCCCGTGCAGCTTTCCGACGCCATGACCCGCTCGGGGACGCAGGCGCCCATGGCACCGATCGTAATGTTGGCGAGACGCGGATGCGTCTCCGTGTTACCGGCGACTAGCGGGCCCGGATAATCGACATTGGTGACGCGGCCGGGCGGCGAGACCACGCGGATTGGCCGGAAGGCACCAGAGTTCTTCGGGATAGACGGATCCGTGATGTGCAATAGGCCGTTGTAGACGGCGCCTATGGCAACGCCGAGCGTTGCGTTGATTGGCCCTTTGGCCTGTGGCGAGCTGCGGTCATAGTCGGCGACAATCTCGTCGCCCTGCACATACATATCGATGGCGACCGTATAGGGTTTGCGTTCGATCCCATCGTCCTCGAGGACATCTGAGAAGCCGTATTTGCCGTCGGTAAAGGCGGCGAGTTCGGCGCGCATCCGGCGCTCCGCGTAGTCCATCAGATCTTCGCAGGTCTGACCGAAGACCACCTTGCCGTATTTGTTCACGATCTCTGTAATGCGGCTGACGCCCAGATTGACACTGCCGATCATGGCACGCAGATCGCCGTAGTTCTGTCGCGGTGTGCGGCAATTGGCGAGGAGCAGTTTCCAGACTTCTTCAACGTCGCGCCCGGCCTTCTGAATCTTGACCGGCGGAATCCTCAGACCTTCGTGGAAGATTTCCGTCGCCTCGCCGCAGAAGGCGCCGGGCACCATGCCGCCGATTTCGGCGATATGGCCGATACAGACCGCAAAGCCGATAAGCTCACCGTCAACAAAGAAGGGTTTGAAGAACGTGTGTTCCGGACAATGCAGCCCGCCGCGGTAGGGATCGTTGTGGAGGATAATGTCGCCTTCTGCGAGCGTTTCGAAGGGAATTTCCTGGGCGCATGTCTTGATGAGCAGCGGCATACCACCGATCATCGTCGGACAGAATTCGGCGCAGGCGATCATGTCGCCCTTCGCGTCCGCCAGCGCACAGGTGAAATCGAGGCCCTCATTGAAGATCGTCGAGTAGGACGTCTTCATCAGCAGGATGCCCATCTCGCGGCAAATCGACACCATGGTCGAATCGAGGATCTTCATCATCACCATGTCGGGCGGCGATCCGCGCGGCCCCTTTGGCCGTTGCGTCGCCTCGACGCGTAATTTCGGCTGAACAATGGGCAGACGGAAATAGCCATCATGAGCGGCGCGCAGCCGCGCCCACTCCACGCACCAGTCCGAACAGTAGAGATGAGCTTTGCCTGCAAGTTCCTTCTCAATCCCCTGCCCATAAACCAGCATGCCGCAATTGGCGCATTTCAGATACTTTTCGATGTAAAATCCATTGTCCGAGAAGCGCATGAGGTCTACCCCGTGGCATCGATCAGCAGGTGTCCATGGTGATGTATTCTGAGCCGGTGTCCGGCCTCAAGCACGGTGACCGAAGCCTCCTCCTCGATGAGCGCGGGTCCCCGCACCGTCTGGCCGGCGCGTAGATCCGCGCGCTCGAAGACAGGAATCGTTTGCGGGCCGCCAATGAACCAGACGGAGCGCAATTCCTTGGGCTCCGATGCGCCCTCACCGCTGCAAATTTCGGTGAGTTCCGGCTTCGCCGTTCGCGCCAAGGCCGTCACCGTGAAGTTGACGATTTCGATGATCTCGCCCCGCGTGGCAAAGCCGAATCGGGAGTTGTGGGTTTCATGGAACAAAGTCCACAGCTCTGCTGTCGTCGCCGCCGAGAAACGTTCGTTGGTCAGCGGCAATTCGAGTTCGTAATTCTGTCCGAGATAGCGCATCTCGAGCGCGCGATGGACCTCGATATCCTGCTCGTAACCTTGCGCCCTGAGTTCGGCGAGGCTTTCACCTTCCAGTTCATCCATGATCCGGTTGGCGCGTTCGGCATCAAAGCGCGTGGATATGAGCTGTGTCGTGCGCTGCCGGTCGACCCGCGGGTTGGTCATGATGAATCCGTAGGCCGAGAACTGGGCAGGGTGGATTGGCACGATGGCGCGCGGAATTCCCATCTCGCGGATCAGCGCGCTCGCGTGCAGCGGCGTCGCGCCGCCGAAGGCGCAGAGGGTGAAATCCCTGGGATCGAGACCGCGCTCGATCAGCACCGAGCGCAGCGCACCGACCATGTTGTTGTCGACGATCCGGGCGATGGCCAGTGCTGTGTCCTCGATGGACTGGCCAAGCGAGGCGGCGATCTTGGCGACGGCGGTGCGCGCTGCCGTCACATCAAGCTTCATGCGCCCGCCGAGGAAATTTTCGGGGTTGATACGGCCGAGCACCAGATTGGCGTCCGTCACCGTCGCCTCGCTGCCGCCGCGGCTGTAACCGGCCGGCCCAGGTGTGGCGCCAGCGCTGTGCGGGCCCACCTGCAGCATGCCGCCCTTATCGATCCAGGCGATCGACCCGCCGCCAGCGCCAATGGTGCGGATGTCGATCATCGGCACCTGGATCGGCACTCCCCATTCGATTTCGAAGGCGGTGGTAAAGCTCTCCTTTCGCCCGATCACGGTCGAAACGTCAGTCGAGGTGCCGCCCATGTCGATGGTCACGAGATGATCGATACCGAGATGTTCGGCAACGAAGCGGCTGGCTATCACGCCGCCCGTGGGCCCCGAGAGCAGCATCTGGACGGGTGCCTCGGAAGCCGCCTCGAGCGTCATCTCGCCGCCATTTGACTTGATGATGACCGCCGGTGCCCTCAGCCCCGCCTCGTTCAACCGTCCGCGCATCGCCTTCAGCTGCCGGCTCACTACCGGCTTGAGATAGGCATCCGCGATGGTGGTCGAGGCGCGTTCGTATTCCTTCCACTTCGGCAACACGCCGTAGGAAATCGACAATGCCTTGTCGGGAAGCTCCTCTGCCAGAATGTCCCTGACCCGCAACTCGTGCGCCGCATTGAGATACGAAAACAGGAGACACACGGCGACGGCTTCAATCTCCGGGATCGCCGCAATCTCCATCGCAAGGCGCCGCACCTCCGCCTCGTCGAGCGAGGTCACCACCTGTCCATAGGCGCCGATGCGTTCGTTGAGTTCAAAGCAGTGCCGGCGCTTGACCAACGGCTTCGGTTTCACCCAGCTCATGTCGTAGTGAGCCTTGCGGTTGCCGCGCTGAATGAAGGGCACGTCGCGGAAGCCTTTGGTCGTCACATAAGCGACAACGGCGCCCTTGCGCTCCAAAATAGCGTTTGTGGCGACCGTCGTGCCGATGCGCAGATTGGCGATCGCATCGCGACTGTCGTGGCGCGCGAGCCCGGCGATAATGCCGGTGACCGGATCAGCCGGCGTCGACAACTCCTTCCAGACCGCAACCTTCCTCGTTTTCGGATCGTAGGCGACGAAATCAGTGAATGTGCCACCGACATCGACACCGAGCACGTTGCGCATGCCAGTCATCTTGGCGGACGATGCGCCGCGCTAGCCGATCGCACCACGGGCGCCCGGCAACAGGCCGGCAAGAACCCGATCGAGAGCGCTCCTCAGTCTGCGTCCGAGCTCCTCGATTTCGCTCTGCGTGATGATCAAGGGCGGCGCCATTACGAAACAGCCGGCAAGAGGGCGCACGATTATGCCGGCCTCGAGCCCCGCCTCGTAAATCGATTGGCTCAACCCCCCAACCTTGAGGCTGGTCGCCGTGCCCGCGCGCGGTTCCCCAGGCACGGTCACTTCAAGCGCCCCCATCAACCCGAATTTGCGGTTGGCCGCGACGAGTGGATGATCGAGGAAGCCGTCGAGCATCCGGTTCCAAAGCGGGATCATGCGTTGGACATGCCCGAGAATGTCGCGGCGCTCGAAGACATTCAGAACCTCGACGGCGACGGCGGCGGACACCGCGTGGGCATGGTGCGTGCCGCCATGCGCAAACCAACCTTTGGCATCATTCCCCAAGTCGAGACGTCGGCTGAATTCCTCGCCCATGATGATTCCGGCGATCGGCATGTAAGCACCGGAAATGCCCTTGGCGCAGGTGACGCAATCGGCCTCCAGCTCCATTGCCTCGCTGGCCCACATCCGGCCCGAACGGCCAAACCCCGTCACCACCTCGTCGACGAAGAGCTGAATGCCGTATTTGTGCAAGACCGGCGTAATCTTGGCGAAGTAGCTCGCCGGCGGCGGAAACATGCCGGAGGATACCGACACTGGCTCGGCGATCATCGCGCCGATCGTCTCCGGCCCGGCGTCTAGGATCGTCTGCTCGAGCTCCGCGGCCAGGCGATTTGTGAACGCCTCTTCGTCTTCTCCTGGCAGCGCCGCATTCGGCCAGCTCGGATGACTGACCTGCACCGAAAGCCCCATTGGAATGCCAAAACTCTCGTGCAGCTCGCTGCCGCCGCCGAGCGCGGCGGTGGCAATGGTGCTGCCGTGATAGCTCGCCCTTCTCGAGATCATCTTGCGACGCTGCGGTTCGCCGGCAAAGCCGTTGCCGTACCACATGAACTTGATGAGATAATCGTTGGCTTCCGAGCCAGTAGTTGCGAAATAGATGCGCGGGTTCTTGACCGGCGCAATCGCCGCGAGCCGCTCGGTCAGTTCCATCACCGCCGGCACCGTGCGGTGAATGGCAGATGGATACATCGGAAGCGATTTGAGCTGTCGTATCGCCGCCTCGACCAGCTGCTCGTCGCTGAAACCGAGGGCCGCGCAATAGAAGCACGAAACCGCCTCGATATAGTCCTTGCCGCTTTCGTCGAAAACGAAAATCCCCTTGCCGCGGTCGAATACCAGCGGCCGCTCGCTCTTCAGTCGCTTCAAATCGCTAAAACCAAGCAATACGGCTTCGTTGCGATAATTGCTCTTAGCGACCTGAAGCATCATATCAGCGTCCCTCCCCGGGCAGGTGGGCTAGCGTATGCCGTCAGCGAGGCGAGTCAATGTGCGCTGCATCCAATCCGACATCGTGCGTGTCGGGTCCGAAACCGGAATGAGGTTGTTGCCGCAGCGCCAAATTACGTCCAGCTCCTCGCCTCCACACCAGAGCCACGAAATCGGGTAGTCGAAGCAGCGTCTCGTTGTCCACCGATAACAAGATCACTGAACAGGCCTACTGGGATCGTGAAATCCGGCCCTCGCTGGGCCAGCGATGTCCCGCCGGGACGGTGCACTCGTCCGCACCCCGCTGCACACGTTGAGGCGTCCGACCCGGACATCATCATGCGGCACTTGGCGAACTCGGAATGGACCATGACCCCAGCGTTGGCACCGCGAGGGAACTTGACAACAACCCGGAATTAATGGGTTGATTGACACAAAATACAGGCCGCGCGCTCGAGTCCCACAACAAAAAAGCCCGACACGAGGTCGGGCTCTTTATCTCGTCGTCGAGAGGAGACGACTTTACTTGCTGGCCTTCGCGGTCACCTGCGCGATAGCGGTCTCGACCGGCTTCACAGCTTCCTTCGTAAGGTTGCTGACGAGCTGACCGACTTTGGTCGAATGGGCGACGAAGCCCTCGAAGGACTGCTTCGCGAATGCAGCCTGGACCTCGACGGCCTTGTCGAGAGTCTTGACGCCGACGAGCTTCTCGAACGCTGCGGAGTTGGCCTCGAACTGCTTCTTCGAGAAATCGGCAATCTCGACGGCAATCGCCTCGAAGCCCTTCGACAGCGTGCCGAAATTCTTGAGGGCAGCGTCAAAGCCCTGCTTACCGAATTTCTGGAAGTCTTCATATTGCGCAAACATCATTAGATCCTTTCCGTGCCCCCCTAGTGGGATTGATTGAGATTGTTCGGCGCCATCTACCCAACTCGCGCCGATGACCCTATTTAGGTGCACTGCACAATAAATTCAAGAGACTTTTTGTGCAGTGCACAAGAATCTCTGCTCGTCGTAGATCGACCCCTGTCCCTACCGCAAACTCGATCCGACTGGCGCTCAAGCGCTCCGCGTCCTCAGGAGCGGGGCATTTGACACCTGGAGAATGGCTACAGCGGCTAATGCAGGATGGCGCCGACAAGGAGCGAGTGGCTGGTCTTCTCCCAATGATTCCGCCGCTCCAACGCGCCTTCAGGATCGACCAGGACGTCGGCGATGTTCTGGACGTCGCGGACTTCCCATTCGCCCCTCCCTTGATATCATGGACGATCGCCGATCCAGGCTAGGTCAGCAGCGTCGGCACCACAAGGCCAACACCCTTGCCGGACCTGGTTCGCCCTGGTCGCTGTTGTCGCCTTCACAATCGGCCTAATCGATTGAGGGGGGCGCGAACGCCGTTTGAAATTTGCCACCCCTTGACGGTGGAAGGTGCCCGTCGGCCATGCCATATTCTAGGCATGCCCGGATTGATACCCCCAGAGCTAGGCGCGGAACTTGAGCGACTTTATGCGGAGCTACCCGAAGCGCATCAGGCCATCATCGCTGCATTACGGGCGGCCCATCCCGGCCACATGCTTGAAGGGGATGCCTTGACCCGATTGTTGGCTGCGGAAGAGAAGGAAGCTGCCATTGTCAAGCGCATCAAGCAAATTCTGGCTGGCTGATGCCTATACACCCCCGCGATCCCGCCTAGCTGGCATAGACCCTGCCAAACAAAAAAGCCCCGCTTTTTCGAGGGGGGCTGAGTGAAAAGTTGTGAGGTGGGGCTGATTCGCCTCCCCGGAAAGCCCAAGCATCTGCCGTGGTTAGAACCCGCAGGGAAAAATCATGCCCCCCGCGCGGGGTTCGCCATGTTGTCGAAGGCTTCGCGTGACGCTCATGGTATTGAAGAGTTGGCCACGGTCGCGCTCCCAGAGCCCCCGCCCGTGGCCGGGACCCCGCCGGGACCGCTCTCGCGCGGGGTCCGCCATTTCTCCACAGCTTTCATTTGACCACGGCTCGGCTCGACCAACGCGCTGCTACAGGCGCCCTGTCACCACGAGAATGAGCTCGATCACCAGGACGGGGCCGAGACCTCCGCCGCCGTAGTAGCCTGTCCCGTGGAACGGGCCGCCGCCGAAGCCGCCGAGCAGCGCGATGAAATGGGGCCGCCCGGCCCTTGCTTTGCGGCGGTTCCGGGGCTCACGGCGAAGGCTGCCAAGGGCCTGGAGCGGCGTCCCGGCTATGGTGGTAGCCGCCGCCCGGAATGGCTGTCCACAGGGCGCCTAGGGCTTCCGGGCGACGCATGGTAGTGTCACGCTGGCCACGGCAATGGCAACAACCCTCGCCCTCGCTGTGGCTCAGACCCCGCCGGGATCACGATTCGCCCCGGCGGGGTCCGCTTTCTCCTTGTCGAGCACCAGAAGGCGAATGGGCATTTGAAGGGCAACCAACAGGCGATCACGGCCGCCCAATGTCGCGCCGCACGCCGCCTTATCGAAATGTCACAGCTCGACCTCGCAAGAGCGGCGATCTTGACGAGCAGCATTGTCACCGATTTTGAAAATGGCGCGAGCATCCCTCAGCGAGCTAACCTTGATGCCATGCGGCGTGCTTGAGGCCGCCGGAGTCGAGTTCATCGCCGAGAATGGCGGCGGGCCGGGAGTGAGGCTGCGGAAGGGGCAAAGATGAGTGACAATCCTCACCCGGCTTTTGCAGCATCAAAAATCGTTGTTACAAAGCTCGAAGCCGCCGAGGCTCACATCAAGACAGCAGTGCGTCTTTACTTTGAAGGCGCCCACCTTGTCCCCGTCTTTACTTTGGCGAACGCGGCAAGGGAGGTCGTGGCGACCATCGGCGAAAAGGCCAAGATTGAGACGGTCCACTCAGCACTTGCCTCCAGCCGAGGGATTTCAACCAAGGAGCTGGTAAGCGACCTCTCTGGCGCGGCAGGGTTTCTTAAGCACGCAGACCGCAAGGCCGCCGACGCCATGGAACTTAAGGAAGAGATGGTTGCTGTGGCGCTGCAACTTGTCTGTCGGGATTTCTGCGCGATAGCACAAGATGTGCCGATCGAGGCTCAAATTTACGACGCCTGGATTCTGGCACTGACAATCAAAAGGGTCAGTGAAGCTCCCCTCAGGCTTCAACCCAAGCTCAGGACGCTTCTTCGAATGATGCCGGGGCTGAGGACCGCAAGCCTCAGAGATCGCAAGGGACTCGGCCTCAAGCTGCTTAACGACAAAGCCGTGGCTGTGGAGAAACCTTGACCGGCACCCCGCTCGACTCCCTCCCGCCGCCTATGTCCAAGCCTTGATGGCGGTCACCATGATCCAGATGGCGCCAGCCATGACGCTAACCAGGATGATGCCGGCGGCCACCTTGAGGCATGTCTTTACCACCCGGAAGAATCCGTCAGCGAAGCGGCCCCTCCCGCTCTTGCGTCGAGCCGGAAATCGGAAGCTGAGCTCGGCGATGCGGGTCCGCTCCGGTGGCCAATCCCATTCGTGCCGTGCTGTCATGGCGTTACCACATTAAGAGGTTAGCCTCGCCCGGCTGTTCTAAGGAATCGCCGCCACCAGGGCAGGCGGGCGAAGGGCCTGGGCGACGGCCAATCCCATTTGGAATCTTGGCGTTGGGTTGTCATATCGGCCTCGTCTGTCATCGTGTGATACCGAGTCGGTACATGGTGCTTCAGGCGGGGCGTTGTCGCACCCCGCTTGCATGCCACTCATGCGAAGGACGGGTTGAACGAAGACCTGTTGCCGAAGGTGCCGCGACTGCCATCCGCCCCCTCACGGCGCCGGCAGCGCCACAGAAGGAACGCCCGACATCGACTGTGACGGCAGATTCACGGCGTTGAGTTTCGGTGAGGGCGTGCTCCGTGTCTTCCGCGCCACTTGCCAGTTTAGCTCGCTGGCGGGGCGAGAGCACAGCGAGACTGTGCCAATTAGCGGAAGTGAGCGTCGCGATCCGCAATCAAGCAGTTTTCAAAAAGCATCTTGCCTTCTCGAAGAGTAGCTACTGCGAATCCTTCAGGCATGCAGGACATACTTACATATAGTTGAAGGATGGGGCTTAAACGGCCCATCTTCAGAGAAGAGGTGTTCACACGCCTCCCAATAACTACACCAACGCCATGCTCAGATACGGAACATAGCAATGACTCGTCTGAGCGTCCTAGGCCGAGGCTGCGCGGACGGATCAAGATCGTGCTCGACTGGGCGACGACGAGGAGATGACGCCATGACAAAGCCTTTTGCTCTCGGCGCGATGGCCCGCCTGCTCATCGTTGGTATCGCGCTCGGCGCGGCCGCCTGGGCGGCGACTGGCGCGGCCGAGGCTCGTCTAATCGCCCGCGCCGGCAGCATCTATGTCGATGTCACGCCGCTTCGCGAGCAGGGCCTCGGCGGCTATGCGGAGATCGTCCGCGGCGATCTCACCCAGGCGCTTCAGGCCGAATATGCCGGACGTCTTCGCCCCGGCGAGAGGCTCGTCGCCCTCGTGCGCAGCCTTTCCCTCAACGATGATGGCGGCGGGCAGACTTTGTCGTCGACCAACGACTACCTCGACGGGGTCGTCACGCTGTTCGGGCCTAATGGGCAGGTACTGGCGACGCAGAAAATCCTCACCGTGTCGCCGACTTCCGCGGGTGGGGCTTGGTATGTCCCTGGCGCGGAGCAGCGTCGG
This sequence comes from Rhizobiales bacterium GAS188, assembly GCA_900104855.1. Classification (NCBI taxonomy): domain Bacteria; kingdom Pseudomonadati; phylum Pseudomonadota; class Alphaproteobacteria; order Hyphomicrobiales; species Rhizobiales bacterium GAS188. The sequence continues at coordinate 252,926 of FNSS01000002.1, read as the reverse complement.
ACAGGCGCGCTCGCGCAAAGCTTCGCATCCTGGGCGCGCCGCTACATTCCAGGATGACGCCGCATTCGCGAGTCTGGCTACGTGGCGAATGGCCGGGGAACGGCATTCCCCAGATAGCCGATCCTGTCCCAAATCTGACCCGACCAGGGCGTTCTTGGCAACCCCGAAGCGCCACTGCGGGCGTTTCCTGATGGAACATCGAGAACCGCCTCAGCGGCATCGAAAAGGCATTCGCCGCCCACGGGAAGGCGATATGCGCTGGGCGGCCCTGGTGGGGCATCTGGTGGCCATCGCGCGAGTAGGCCGCAACAATGGCATCAGCCCAGCGAGACCTTCGGTAATTGAGCAACGCCTGCGGAAGGTCCGCTTTCCGGCCGTTGGGGTGGGGGCGGAGGAGCAAGAATGGCCTCGTGGCCATTCCGAGAGTGATCCGACACACACAACGTCCGGCGCGCCATATGCTATGCATCTCATGGCGCAAAGTTGCGGTCCTCAGCCTGGAGGAGGAGATTGACGAATTGATCACGCTTGTCGGCGTCGTGGCTGTCGCGTGGCCTCAGAGCCCTTATGCGCAGCAGGCCGGTGAAGATACCGCATGTGGGCGTGCGCATCGTGCGATTCGATGGGTCATCGGCTCGGTAGTGTATGGATCGGTTTTGCGGAGGGTTCGCATGGCTCAGAATTCAGCGCCTCGGACAGGTGATGTCTATCTCAGGTTCAACGGGATCGACAACTATGTCGAGATCCCGAGCCTCGGCGACTACAGCATCGCCACGTCGGGTGAACTCACCGTCGCGGCGTGGATCAGGCCAGATAGCCTCAATTTTCCACACTGAGAAGGATCGGGCTATGTGCACTGGCTGGGCAAGGGCGAGGGCGCGGGCGACACTGGTCAACAGGAATGGGTCTTCCGCATGTACAATCGCGATCACACGACGGAGACGCCACCGCGACCGAACAGGATCAGCTACTATGCGTTCAATCCTGCAGGTGGAGAAGGCGTGGGCAGCTATTTCCAGGACGTGCTGCACAAAGGACACTGGAACCACGTCGCGGGCGTCGCAGATGCGACTCGCTGTTACATCTACCGGGACGGCCGCTACCGGCGGTGCGATACCTATCGGGGACCCTCGGAGGGGCCGTGCCCCATCCACTACCAGCCGCCGCCCAACGGCAATCTCCAGCTGGAAGTCGATCCGACGGCAGGAACATCGCCTCTGCGGCTCGGCACCAGGGATGGCAAGAGCTTCTTCAAGGGGGGTATCTCGCGCGTGCGGATATGGAACAGGGCGCTGGGCGCGAGCGATGTGGCCGCGCTGTATTCTGCGGACTCAGCGCCCCCGGAGGGGCTGGTTGCGGAGTTCCTACTCAACGCCGATACTGGCTCAGCGGCCGGCGATACCGCGCAAGGCAATGACGGGATCATCAGCGGTGCGGTCTGGGCGGCGCAGCATTGATGCATTCAAGGACGGCGGTATCCTGGCCGAGGCCGCAATCGAGATGCGGGGCGCGGAGCAGGCGGGAATGACGGCACGGTGCATGATAGGGCAAGATCACCAATCCCCAACCGAGGTCAAGGCAGGAGGTATTTCCTCCAGTGATGCTGTTCCTTGAAGCCGAGGACTTCGCGTGCCTTCCGGTTCGATAGAGGCGCCTCGAACTCGCCGAGCTCGCGCTTGATCGGTATGCCAGGGCAGTAGCGGCCAAGGAATTCCCGCGTCGGAATGGTCGCCGTGATCGTATCGTTGACGGCGTTGAAGACTTGGAAGCCGAGGCCATCCTTCTGCAGGCAAAGATGCACGATCTCGCCGAGGTCGCGCGCATCGATATAGCTCCAGGCGTTCCGCTTGCGCGACATGGGATCGGCGATGAAGGCTGCAAACCGCTCGTATTCATGCGGTTCGATGACATTCGCGATCCGCAGCGCATAGATGTCGGCGCCGTATCGCATCGCGAAGGCGCGGGCGGTCTTCTCGTTGACGACCTTGGACAAGCCGTAGCTGTCCATCGGGTCGACGTCATAGTCTTCCTCCAGCGGCAAGCTGTGGAAGTCCTTGTCGCCCTCGGCGAAGCAGACTCCGTAGGTCGTCTCGCTGGAGGCGATGATGATCTTGCGCACCCCGAGCTTCACAGCCGCTTCAATGACGTTGTAGGTGCTGATCACATTGACGCGGAACGTCTCGTTGTCGGGATTGATGAGAATCCGTGGGACAGCGGCGAAGTGGACGACGGCATCCGGCGGCCGTGGCGGCTCTCCGGCCTTGAGGCCCTGCGCGCCGAAATGGCTGGTCAGCGAATTGAAGACCTGGCCGCTATCGGTGACGTCGGCGATCAGCGTGTTGACGCCCGGTAGATCGAGCGCTCTCAGGTCGACATTGAGCACGTCATAGCCTTTGCCGACAAGGTGCGGCACGACGTGGCGGCCGGCCTTGCCGGTCCCGCCTGTGAATACGATGCGCTTCATCGTCATGATGCGACCCCTTGATGCTTCTCGGGCTTTACGCCCACGTTCCCGCCAAGAACCCTTGCTGCGCCGAGCCTCAATGTCCGATTCGCGGCAACGATAGCGCTTTAGGTTCTGGCGCCCGTCGCGCTAGGGGTATCAGCACGCGCCACAAGCCCTATGACGTGCGCGATGATCCGAGAGCCGGCAGGCGCCGGCGCGCCCTGGCGGCGGGCGCCTTGCTCGTCCTACTTCTTGAGCTTCGCACCGCCGATCTCGCGGTCCCATTTGTTGAACATTGCCACCAGCGGCTTCGCGTCGAGCGGTGGCTCGACCGGATTGTTCGCGATCAGGGATGCATATTCCGGTCGGCCGAATCGCTTGAAGGTCTCCTGGCTCTCCGCCGGCGCCATCTCGATCGGTACATTCTTGATGGCCGGGCCGGGATACATGTAGCCGTGATCAAACATGAAGGCCTGCGCCTCTGGCTTCAGAATGAAGGCGATCAACTCCAGTAGGACACCCAGCTTTTCCTGGGAGACGCCCTTCGGGATCGCCACATAATTGGCGTCGCCGACCCAATGGAACCCCTTCAGCGTGCCGACCTTATACTCCTCGGGGACGATGCCGAGATAGCGCGGGTTGACGTCCCAGCCCGTGGTGGTGGCGATGATATCGCGCGAGCCCTCACCGAGCTCCTTCATGGTTGCGCCGGTGCCTGACGGATAGTAGTCGATGCAGCCGTCGAGCTCCTTCAGATAAGCCCAGGTCTTTTCCCAGCCATTGGTCGGATCCATAGGATCCTTGTCGCCGAGCAGATAGGGCAGACCCATCACGAAGGTGCGGCCGGGACCTGAATTTGCCGGGCGCGCGTACATGAACTTGCCCGGATGGGCCTTGCACCAGGCGAGCAGCTTGTCGGCCGTGTCCGGCACATCCTTGACCCGATCCGGGGCGTATTCCAGCAGCGGCCCAGAAGGGTACCAATCGTCTACGAAGGCCTGCCCGCGTGCCATCTTCTGCATCGCGTAGGCCCCCGAGAGATAGAGCTGTTCGAGGTCTGGCAACGCGGCCGCGTATTTTGGCAAGATCTCAGTCCACAAACCCTGCTCCATGCCCGCGGCCAGCGCATCGTTGCCGGTCAGCACGAAATCGATGTCGACGCGCCCAGCATCCTGTTGCGCCTTCAGCTTGCCAGCCAGTTCGGGCGCAGTGGCCTGGGTGTAGACGAATTTCGCGACAAGCTCGGGATGAGTTTCGCGAAACTTCTCCAGAGCGCGCTGACTGAGCTGCAGGTCGCCGGCGACATCGATGACGCTGATGACAAGGGGCGTCTTCGGCTTGGAGAATTCTTGCGCTGTGCCGAGGGTCGGCATGGCGAGCACAACTGTTGCGGCAGCCAAAAGGCGGATGCGGGCCTTGCGTCGAGTTCTCATGATTTCCCTCTGCTATTGGAGGCGTGATGCCTCATGATCGGTCGGTCAGTCGTCGATCGCCCTGACTGGCTGCGCGATGAGGGCAGCGGATTCAAGGTCGAGAAACAGGTGACAGGCCGGGTGACGGCGAAGGATGGAGGCGGGCACCATCGGCGTGATTGGCCCTTCCAACGTGGCGCGCACTGCCGCGGCCTTGCGGCGATCGGGAACCGAGAGCACGACCAGATGGCTCCTCATAATCTGCGGTATTGTCATGGAGATGGCTTGGTGCGGCACATCGTCGAGTGTTGGGAACCATCCTTCGTCGAACTGCTGACGGCGGCAACGCTCCTCGAGCTCGACGACGCGGAACGCCGCCTTAGCCTCGAAATCCGCCGGAGGGTCGTTGAAGGCAAGATGGGCGTTCTCGCCGATGCCTGCGAAGGCGACGTCGATCGGGTGTCGCTCGATAAGTGCATTCATGCGCCGAAGCTCCGACGCAAGGTCGGGACTGTCACCACGAATGAAGTGGAAGGCGCCGAGCCTTGGCAGCTTCGACGTGAAGCGCTCCCTTAGGTAGCGCCTGAAACTCGCCGGATGCGTCTCCGCCATCGCAATGTACTCGTCGAGGTGAAAGGCCGTAACACGCGCCCAGTCCACCGCGTCGAGACTGACGAGCGCCGCGAGCATCTCGAATTGGCTCGCGCCCGTCGCGATCACGATGTTGGCGGCCCCCCGATCCTCGATGGCCGCCCGAATCTTCTGAGCACCGAGAGCCGCCGCGGCTTTGCCCAATGCATCCTTGCTCTGCTCGATGCGAATCTGGATCATCGTCACTCCGTGGATGCCGCGGCAATGCCGACTGCTTCGGTCTCGTTGCCGATTTCTACCGGACGCAGCCGCATCGACGCGGCACTCAGTCGACTATGCTGCGCCGGTGCGGCGGTGGTGGCTCGAATGATAAGTTCGGTCGGAAGGCTGATCCTCTTCTCCCGCACGGCCGCACTCCCGAGCGCTCCGACGAGGAGATCAACCGCCTGCTCTCCAACTGCGGCGCAATGGGATGCGACAGAGGTCAGTGGCGGGTAGGTAGTGGTTGCGAGCACTCCGTCGCAGCCGATCACGCTGAAGTCGGCCGGCACAGAAAGCCCACGGCTCGCGAGGCCCGCCATGATGCCTTGTGCCATGACGTCGTCGAACGCTAAAGCGGCTGTCACCTTGGCGTTTAAGAGATCCCCTGTGCATGCCCGGCCAGCCTCGTAGCTCGGCCGCAAGGTGGGTATCTGGATGGCTTGCAAACCGAGCCGCTGAGCACTTTTCATCACGGCGCGCGAGCGCTCCCGGTTCGACCAGGACATTCTCGGGCCGGCCACATAGGCGACCGAACGATGGCCTAGTGACGCAAGGTGCTCGACTGCGCGCGCGTAGCTTGGGCCCGTGTCGATCAACAGCCGCGACAGATGCGGCAGGTCGCGATTGATCAGCACGAATGGGCGCCGCTGCGCGTGTTCCCGAACGCGTTTCTCCGGCAGACGCGAGGAGGCGAGAATGAAGCCCTCGACCTGCGCAGACAGCCTCATCAGAAGAACGTCTTCGAGTTCTGGCGTCTCGTCGGAGTCCCCCAGGAAGGTCGCGAAGCCCTGGTCGCGGGCCCGAGCCTGAGCGCCGCGCATAAGCGCCGCGAAGAAGGGGTTGGTGATGTCGGGCACGACGAGGGCGATATTGCCAGCCCGCCCGGTGCTGAGCGCGCGGGCCGTCTGGTTGGGCACATAGCCGAGCCGAGCCGCCGCGGCCCGCACGCTCTCAGCAGTTTCGCGGCTCACCAGTTGCGGTTGGTTGAGCGCGCGGGACACGGTCGCGCGCGACACCTTGGCGTCATCGGCGACCTGCTTGATCGTGGGAACCGACTTGGAAGGGGATCGAACCGCCATGCGCTGACCGATCTCTGAAACCGGTTTCATGTAATCGGTTTCATCAAGCTGTGTCAACTGTCTGGATCCCAGGTCGCAAATTCAGCCGCCGATCGGTAGGCCTGCTCGTATGTCCGCTTCCCACGTGCGCCGTGAAAGGCGGCGCTTTTCCAGTGGGTGCAAGACCCACCCGGCAACCGCTCCAGCCGGAAGCAACCGGGGCAGGCATGGAGGTGACGAAATGTCTGAAGCCCTCGGATAGCGGTCACGAATTTGGTGACCGCGCGAGTGTGCAGGCCGCAACGTGAGTGAACGCTGAGCAATCCTCGAAAAGGACGATGTGCAGGCCGACCCGATAGTGGATTCGGGGAAGGCTGACACGGATGGGCGAGTCTGAGCGACGAGTGCGCCCATCCGCTGCACCGGGGTAGTGGCGGCAGCATGTACACAAGGAAAGCGCACGCAACACGGGAAGCCCCAATGCGTGATCAGGGACGATCAACCGGACGCCCGTGAGGGACAGGCCGGGCGCTCTGGGGTGACGGAGAGGCTCGTAATACCGATGAAGCCGGGTAATGCCGGTGGAGGGAAGGGGCCTCAGTTCAAGACGGACGCAACAAGTGGTGAGGGACCGGGAGATTGGGCAACCTAACAACTCCGAAACGTGTTCAGAAGCTGCAGATGGCGTTGCACGCGAAAGCGAAGGCAGAAGCTGGCTATCGCTTCTACGCCCTCTACGACAAGATCAGCCGTGACGATATTCTGGCGCATGCCTATGCCCAGTGCCGTTCCAACAAGGGCGCACCGGGAGTGGACGGTCAGGACTTTGCGGACATCGAAGCATACGGGGTCGAGCGGTGGCTGGCGGAACTGGCGCTTGCGCTCAGGGAGGAGACGTACCGACCGGAGCCGATCAGACGAGTGTTCATACCGAAGGCCAACGGCAAACTCAGGCCGCTGGGCATCTCGACCTTGCGGGATCGGGTCTGCATGACAGCAGCGATGCTGGTGCTGGATCCGATCTTCGAAGCCGACCTTCCACCGGAACTATACGCCTATCGGGCTGGGCGAAATGCCCAGCAGGCGGTGGTCGAGGTGGAAGAGCTGTTGTTCCGTGGCCATCCGGAAGTCGTGGACGCTGACCTCGCGGACTACTTCGGGAGCATTCCGCATTCCGACCTCTTAAAGTCGGTAGCGCGCCGGATCGTTGATCGGCGCGTGCTGCATCTGATCAAGATGTGGCTGGACTGCCCCGTGGAAGAGACCGACGATCGAGGAAGGAAGACACGCACGACCGAGGCGCGCGACAACCGACGCGGCATCCCGCAGGGCTCACCCATCTCACCACTGCTGGCCAATCTGTACATGCGGCGGTTCGTGCTGGGATGGAAGAAGCTCGGGCTGGAGCAAAGTCTCGGCACTCACCTCGTCACCTACGCCGACGACCTCGTGATCCTGTGCCGGAGGGGCAACGCCGAAGCGGCGCTGCACCACCTGCGCGAGCTCATGGGCAAGCTGAAGCTGACGGTGAACGAGGAAAAGACACGGATCTGCAAGGTCCCGGAAGGGGAGTTCGACTTCCTGGGCTACACGTTCGGGCGGATGTATTCTGCGAGAACCGGCCAGGCACGCCTGGCACAACGGCCATCAAAGAAGAGCATCAAACGCGTGGTCGAGAAAGTCCGCGCGCTGACCGACCGATCGCGGACATGGCAAGAGACCACAATGCTAGTGGGAAAGGTGAACCGCATGCTGCGCGGATGGGCGAACTACTTCCAGGTAGGCACCGTCAGCAAGGCGTATCGGGCGCTGGACAACTACACGGCAGTGCGGGTGCGTCGGTGGTTGCGCTTCAAGCACAAGGTCAGGCGGAGCAGAGGCGGGAGCTATCCACTCTCGCATCTTTACGGGCACTTCGGGCTCGTACGTCTGAGCCGGCTTGGGCACGATGTGTCGTGGGTGAAGGCGTGAGGTCTTGTCCGAGAGCCGGATGCGGTAGCTCCGCACGTCCGGTTCGATGAGCGGGGTGTGGAAACGGAGTCACGGTCGAGCCGCTAAGACACCGCCAGACGAAAGGGGCGGAAACAGTTATGCTCGGCCTACAGCCACCGCGCCACATCTCGACTCTACCAAAGCTGACCCTCGGGCCGAAAGTAGGGCGTCGTCAAAGGTCGCGCATTCTGCATCGGAAACGCCATGCAGAGCCTCGGTTCGCACGCTCCTGCGACTTGAATTCAGTGATGGAAACTTCGCGCCTATCCGCCGGAAACGGTCGTCGCGGAGAGTTCCAGGCCATGGTCGAGCTCGGCATGCTGAACTCCCGCCTAAAGGTCTTCTTTGATCATGGGCCATCGGCGGCGCCTTCACTTTTCGGGGCGAGCTGCTCGCCCAGGCGATCGGGACCACCTTCGAGCGGCGCGCAACCACCGTCCCCGACGCGCTTCCCCTCGCCCTAACACCCCAATTCGCTGAGGCGAAACAGACTGAGTGGGTCGCATTCCTGCGCAGGACGGACTTCGCGTTCGCGCGCCGGCCGTTCCCCGAGATCCAGGCGCGCATCGCCGCGCTCGTCATGCCGCCAGCCGCGGCCATCGCGGCCAGCCTCTATTTTCCAGCCGCTTAGCCGCCAGACGGCCCGTGGAGCAAGGCGCGTTGACTGTCTCCTCTGGCCGCGGCTGGATCGTCGAGGATTTGTAACGCGGCCTGCAGGTGGCTCACGGATATCGGCATTGATCCGACGGACAGCCGGCCCGTTAGAGGACTGCCATATGCCTTCCTGGCGTTGAACTCTGGCGTTCCCTCCGCGCTGAAGGTGCGGACGTTGAATCCCAGTAAGGCGATGGTCTCGTCAGTTGGAGCTTCGCCGTTTCTGGCCGTGACGTCGAGCGCCCGCGAATTCTCAGAAGTTGGCGAGATTCGAGTTGCACAACCCACGCGGGCGGCGCAGTATCAAGGGGTCTCGGCGCTCGTGACTGCAAAAGACGCGAGGCGTGATCGGGCTCGGCACTCAGAATAGTGAACCGCGAGACTCCGCGGGATCGTAAGTTTGGCGTTAGGGAAACCGCGAGGGCTGCGTGTCGGGCAACGAGATTGCCACTTACGCCGCAACGTTGCGCGGCTACCTGGTCGGAGCGGGCGCCGGCAACGCCGAGTTGTCCGCCCTGACCGCCGCCGCGCAGGCCCTTGCCGATCTCGCCGATAGCCTGCCCGGACCCCCGACAGCCGCGGCGTGGCAGACCGCCGTCGACCGCTGGAACGCCGCGCGCGACGGCTTCGGCCCAAAGCTCGGCGCGGCGCTGCTGGGGCCGCTCGCCGCCGTTCCGGGCCTCTCCGAACTCACGTCGGATCTCGGCAAGCTCGCTACCGAAGGCATTCACGGCGGCGCCGACCTCGGCCCCATCCACCTGGAGGTCGCATCGGCGACCCTCGTCATCCAGCCCCCGGCTTTCGCGGGCGGCGCGGGGCCGGCCGACGCGGTGGCGATCGGGCCCTTCCAGGTCGGGGAAATCGCCGCGACCATGTCGTCGCCGTTCGGAGGCGGAAAGGGACTGCCGGGGGGCGGCTCGATCGTGAGACTGCCGGACGCGGGTTTCGGGGGGACGCTGCAGGTTCCTCTCGGCGCTGTCCAGGTCAGCGCCGCGGCGGCGCTGAACATGATCGGCGGCCAGCCCGCGTTCCTGGCGGTCATGGGCGTGCAGTTCGTGACGCCCATCCAGCTCTCGTTCGGTTTTTCGCTCGACCGCGTCGGGGGGATCATCGGGATCAACCGGCGCGTCGACACCGACGCGCTGAGAGGCGCCGTGCGCACGGGCGTGGCCGGCGACGTGTTGTTCGCCGTCAAGCCGCCCCCCAACCCGCTGACCCTGCTGACGGCCGCCGACCGCCTGTTCCCGTCGAGCCGCGGCGCCTATCTGATCGGCCCTTCGCTAAAGCTGGCCTGGCTGTCGTTCGGCTCCGAGGGAAGCCTCATCGGCCTCGACGTGGCGGTGATCGTCGAGATCCCGGCGGGCAAGGTGGCGATCCTCGGGGTGGCCCACGCCGCGATCCCCGGCGTGCCTTTCGTGCTCAACCTGCGCCTCGACGTCCTGGGCATCGTCGATCCCACCCAGCAACTGGTGTCCATCGACGCCAGCCTCGTCGACAGCCACGTGCTAGGGATCTTCGAGGTCTACGGGGACGCGGCGATGCGCCTGAGCTGGGGGACGGCCGGCTATCTCGTCGTGACGGTGGGGGGCTTCTATCCGGGCTTCAACCCGGAGCCCGCGCACCTGCCCGCCTTGCGGCGCGTCGGGCTCTCCATCGACAACCCGATCCCCATCCTGGAGGTGCGGGCCGAGGGCTACTTCGCCGTCACCAGCAATTCGATCCAGTTCGGCGGGCGCTGGGAGATCGGCATCTCGCTGGGCATCGAGGCCCACGGCTTCGTGCAGGTCGACGCCATCGTGCAGTTTCGGCCGTTCCACTTCGAAGCGCGGGTCGCCGCGGGTTTCGACGTCTCGGCCGGCGGCTTCAGCTTCGCCTCGGTGACCCTGCAAGGCGCGATCGCCGGACCGGGACCGATCACCATCCACGGCGCCCTCAGCATCGACGTCTTCCTGTTCTCGATATCCTGGAACGAGACCTTCACCCTGGGCAGCGGGCCTTCCGACGCCCTTCCGACGCCCCAGGTCCTGATCGACGTCATCCAGGCCGAGATGAAGAAGCCGGAGAACGTCCACGCGCAGAGCCTCGGCGATCCGCTGGTGGTGCTGGTCCCGCGCCCAAACGCCGGGACCCTGGCGGCCGTGCCGCCGACCGGCAGCCTGCAGGTCGCGCAGCGCCGCGCCCCCTTGGGCTTCCTCATCGACCGGATCGACGGAAAGCCGCTGGCCGCGCCGCAAGGGGTGGTCGCGAAAACCGGCAGCGCCGACGTCCTCGAGCGTTTCAGTCCCGGCAGCTATATCAACCTCACCAACTCCGAAGCGCTGAGCCGGCCCCCCTTCGACCTGTTGCCGTCCGGGCGCGGGCTCACGCTCGCCGATCCGCCGATCAGCGCCTCCGACATCGTGGACACGCGAACCGTCCGGCAGATCGTCATCAGAAATGGGCATATGACCGACCCCGAGGACGGGAAGACCCTCGACCTCGCCAGCATGGTCGCCATCACCACCGCGGCCGGCAAGCCGCCGGCCTTGAGCAACGCCGCGCCGCTCGTCACCGCCAAGACCGAGACCTGGACGGCGACCGGTTCGGCCGCGAGTTTCGCGAGCGCGACCGCGGCGCACCAGTTCGTCCGCCGCCACGCGGGCGTGGCCCAGGCCTCGGCCGACGCCGCGGCGCCGGTCGACATGACGGGAGTATAGTCGTGCGGACCTTCACCTCGCATTTCGAAAAGGCGCTGCGGGTGTCGGCACTCGCAGCGATCAACGGCCGCCTGCAGGGCGTCGCGAACGTCGTCCTTGCCGATGTCGCCAACCCGGCGATCACCAGGACCGCGCCCGCGCCCTATGAGCTGTTCGGCCCGGGTGACGTGAAGCGGCTCGCCGCGGGCGCGATCACCCGGCGGTTTCCGGCGCCCGGCGCGAGCAATGCCGAGGCCACCAAACTCGCTTTGGTCGAGTTCCCGGAGCCCGACGCGCCATGGCGCTACACCCCGGAGAGGCCGGTGGACGGCCGGCTGCGGCCGTGGCTGGTCCTGGTCGTGGGCCGTCGGGCGCCCGACGACATCATCCTGCGGCCGGATGGGCGCGTGACGCTCGGGCTCGCGGCCCAGTCGCGCCACCCGCTCAGCCAGTCGTGGCGATGGGCGCATGTACACCAGGTCGAGAATCACGATCCGATCGCCCGGCTGGTGGCGCCGCCGCTGACCGGCCCCGGAGAGCCCGGCTACCTGGCGGATACCGAATATGTGGCCTGCGTCGTTCCCGCCTTCACCGCCGCCGGCGCCGACAGCTGGGACGGCGGCGCGCTCGTCACGTGCGACCTCTACGATTCCTGGACCTTCCGCACAGGCCCGAAGGGCGACTTCCCCGAGCTGGCCCACAAACTCCATCCGGCTGACCTGGCGGCCGACCAGAAGCCGGGCGGCAAGCCGTTCGGCCGAGCCGAGGTCGCCTACCACCGCCGGGCCAAGGGGGTGGGTGCCACGGTGCTGGCGACGGCGGGCGCGCTGCGGCTGCCGTCGACGATCGGGCCGGGGGCGCCGCCCGACCCCGCCGACGCCGCCCCGGCGCCCGACATCGCCGCGGAGGTCGCGGCGCTCACCCGCCGCATCGTGACCCCCGACGGGCGAGCGGTTGTGACCGCCCCGCGTTACGACGCGCCGTTCTCCGACGCCAACGCCGCCGGGGAGCCGGCCGCGCGCGGCTGGATTGATCAACTGCGCAGCGATCCCCGTCTGCGGGGCGCCGCCGGGCTCGGGGCGTGGACGGCCATTAGCTGGCAGGACCGCATCAGCGACGCGGCCGCCGCCAAGGCGGGCGACCTGGCGATCGCGCGCGATCGCATCGGCCACGTGGCGCTGGGGATCGAGGCGAGCCGTTCACTCTGGCGTCGCAGGCTCCCGGCCCGGCCCGTGGACCGGCTCGCCCTTCTGTCCCCAACCCTCGGCCGGCTGGCGACGACCACGGGCGCCTCGGTGCTCGACCAGGTCGCCGGGCGAACCGCCGACCTGACCCGTGCGCTGCTGTCATCCGCGGCGCGCCGCGCCCTGCGTCCCGGTCCCGCGCGCACCGCCCTGACCCGGGGCGGGGTCGCCCCATTCGGCGACGTGCTGATCGCGGCCAATGTCTGCCCCGAAGCCCATGACCCGGCGGAAATCCGCCGTGGCGATGTCAATCGCGACGAGACCATCAGGAGGCTGGTGTTCGACGCTGCGCGCGGCGACGACGTCCAGGCCGAACGCATCCTGCAGGCTCTCGACCCCGCGTCCAGCCCGGGAAAACTGGCGGCGGCGCTCCGCGCCCTGGCCCCGGGGCCGAACGGGAGGCCGGATCCCGAGGCGATCGCCCGGTTCCCGAACGCCGGGCCCTTCCCCGACGCGGACCAATCGCTCCTGGAATGGCCCGGCTGGATGAGGACGCATGCGCCACGCGAGCCGTGCAATCCCGTCGATCTCGACAAGCTGGCCGCCGTCGTGACGGCCGCCGTCGATCCCACCGTGGCCCGTCCCCCGGCGGTCAGGCGCGTGTTGTCGACCCTGCCTGGCGTCACCCATATTGGGCCGGTGGAGATCGAGCCGGAGCTGGACCTGCCTCTCTGGAGCTTCCTCGCCGCGCGATCTCCGGACTGGATGCTGCCCGGCGCGGGCGACCTGGTCGACGGAGACGTGGTTGCTCTCGCGACGAACCCCGTGTTCGTCGAATCTCTGCTGGTCGGGGCCAACTACCAGGCCACCGGCGAGCTGCGGTGGCGCAATATTCCGCTGGCGAGCCGATGGTCGCCGCTTCGCAAGTTCTGGCAGAGGGCGTCCGGCGAGTTCGACATCCTGCCGATCAGGACGTGGCCGGAGGCGACGGCGCTCGGCGGCGCGCCCATGGCCCCGGCGGGCCGGGCGGCCGAGGCGGTGGTGGCCTTCCGCACCTCGCTGTTCCGCCGCTACCCGGCCACCGTCGTCTATCTCTATCCCGCCGATCCGCCGTGGACGCCGCCCCCGGCGTCGGCCGGCCTCGACCCCAACAAGCACAAGCCCCCGACGTTCAGTGGAACGATCGGCCCCGACATCACCTTCTTCGGCTTCAAGCTGCCGCCGGAAGCCCTCAAGACGCATTGGGTGGTGCTCGAGGAGCCGCCGGCGGGTTACCGCTTCTACCACAAGGCAGCCTCGCCCGCCGTTCCCCACCCCCTCGCCTTGGACGGCACGTCCTCCAACTTCGCCTTGCAGCACTTCGCCGTGCCGGTGCGCGTGCTGATCGGCCCGCTCCTCGGACAGCTCCCATGACGACCGTCGAGGTGCTCGCCCCTTTGCGGCTCGAGACGCGGTTCGTGCCGCCGGCGGAGCGTCCGGACGGTGGGGACCAATGGACGCTGCGGTTGCGGATCTATCCCGACGAGTTCTCGATTCGCCGCGTGTTCGCCCCGCCGACACCCGCTGAACTCGACCGCCTGACCGAGGCCGTGAGCCGGATGTCGGCCGCCCCGGCGCTGTCGGAAGCCGACGCCTTCGCCTCATTCGCGGCGGCGGTCGGCGCCAGCCGGGCGCTCGGCCTCTGGCGGGCGCATGTCGTCCCGGGCGCCGGAGGCGTCGCTAGCGTCGACCGCGCCGGGGAGGCCGAGCACGTCCCGTTCGCGGTGCACGGGCCGGCCGGCTTGCCGGCCCGCCTCGAGGTCTGGCTGGTCCACGCCGACGGCGTCCGGCAGCTTGCCACGACGCTGGCCCCCGACGTCGCCGCCATCGGCAAGGACCTCGACGTGCTGCAGTTCAACGACATGCCGCGGCTGTCCGCCGGCGTCCTGCCCCAGACCTGGTGGCTGTCCTACCCTCGGGCGGTCGAAGTGGGTCTTGGCGTGGACCTGGACATCGGGGCGACGCCGCCGACCCTCGAGGCGCTCGTCGTCCTGGGGATCGGCGACAGGGACGCCGCCGAGCTCGTCGACGCGCACAACGCGACCGGACGCCTGGCCGTGCTGGCGCCGGGGACGCCGACCAACACAGTGGCCGGCGAGCCGACCACGGATTTCGGCGACCATGCGCAGTCGATCTTTCCCCTGCTGCACATCGACCCCGCGACGCAACTGTCGACCTCCGCCCTGCTCAAAGGCCTCAGCGGCCGGACGCCCCCGTCCGCCCTGCCCATGCTGGGCGGCGATCTCGACTACTTCGGCCCTGGCTCGCTCGCCGTGCAGGGCCTGTGGCCGGTGCTGTGGGGGCGGTCCCTGCGCGATGTCACCGGGGCGGGCGGTCGCGAGATCGACCTGGCGCGATGGGCCATGCGCAATCTCGCCGTCGAGGGCCCTCGCCCCGCCTTCCGGGTCGGTGAACAGCCCTACGGCCTCGTTCCGACCTCGGCCTTCGGGTCGTGGATCGACGAAGCCGGCGACCCTATGGCGGCCATAGAGGCAAGGATTCGGCGTTGGACCCTCAAATGGCGCGCCGGCGCCGCGGCCGAAGCCAGGGCGAAGCGCGGGCGGGTCGTGGGCGAGGACATCCGCGGCATGCTGGACGTGCTCGGACTGCATGCCCCGAGCCGACATTGGAACGTGAGGGCGGTGGCCGACCGCTACGGCTTGCAGGCGTTGCGTGCGCTGGCGGGCATGCGCCCGCTGGACACCACCTGGGACGATACAACGGCCCTGGCGCTGCGCAATGTGGCCGCGCCGCTCGCTCCGGTCGGCCGCGCCCCCGGCCTTGGGTCGGTTCCCGGGCCGCCTTCCGACCAGATGGAGGACGTCGAGCAACTGCGCCGGATGTGCGTCATGGACCCGGAGCCGCTGTTCGGCAGCCAGGCGAAGCTCGGCCTCGTCGGACATCTGTTCCGCGAGGCCTTGATCGATGGTCGCGCGGTGATCGGCGACGCGGTGAATCGGTTGCGAGCCGGAACCCCGATTTCCCTGGACCAGAACCTGCCCTGGGACGACGAGCCAGCCTACCTGGCAGCCTTGTTCCAGGGGAGCGACGCGGCGGTGGCGGAGTTGCGAGCGGGAGCCGATCCCAACGGTCGCGTGCTCGGCGCCCGATTCCGCGAGGTGCAGGAGGCGCTCGAGGTCTTCGCGGACCTGTGGGCCTCGATGTCCGGCCAGCTCTTCCGGGCGGTGCTCGCCGCCCTCGACACGGCCGCGTTCCGGGTGGATCCATGGCTCACCGGCATCGCCGAACGCCGGCTGCAAGGCATGATCGCCGGCGGCGCCCCCTTCCGCCTCGGCGCCTATGGTTGGGTCGACGCCCCGGCGCCCTACGCCGGCGGTCCCGGCGGCCCGCTGGCGCCAGGGCCCACCCGGGCCGGCCTGCTTCATGCTCCCTCGCCAGCCCAGGCGCTCACCGCGGCGCTGCTTCGCGACGCCGCCGTGCGCTACCCCGGGAGCGACCGGTGGAACCTGGCGATCGACTCGGCAAAGGTCCGGGCGACGGTGGCGCTCGCCGAGCGGGTGCGGCTGGGGCTGCATCCCTATGAGGCCCTGGGCCTGGAGGTGGAGAAGGCGGCCGGGGATTGGGACACCGTCCGGATGCTGCGCAAGAGCTATCCTCTTGCCGCCGACCAGCAGGAGCGGCGGGTCTGCGATGGCCAGAAGGTCCTGCAGGCGGCGCGGCAAGGAACCCTGCCGGCCGACCTGGCCCAACGCCTGGCGCCGCTCGACACGGTGCTCGACACCTATGGCGACCTGCTGCTGGCCGACGGAGCCTATGCCCTGGTGACGGGCCACGCCGATCTGGCCAATGCGGCGATGGAGGCGGCCGCCGGGCTCGGCGCGCCGCCTGAACTGCGGGCGATCCGCACGCCCCGGCAGGCGACGACCGTTCGGGTGAGCGCCTGGGCGCTGCTGCTTCCCGGCAATGCGTCGGCTGGCCGCGACGCCGATCCGGCGAGGGCGGCCGATCCGGCTTACGCCGCCGCCCTGGACGCCGAGCTCGGCGCAGGGGCGATCGACGCCGCCGACACCCCGGGCCGCGAACGGCGCGACCGCTTCGGCGCCATCCTCGGCGGCGGTGAGAACGAGCCGCCAATCCCGTCCCTGACCGGCGGGGCCTACGAGGGGCTGGACAGTCTCGCCGACGCCAATCTCCGCCGCGCCATGGCCCAGGACCTCGGCGACCGGCTGGCCCGGGTGGCGTCCCTGGCGCAGGCGGCGCTCGACGACCTGGCCGCCCTCGATCCGAACACCGCCGGCTCGGAGCTGACGATCAAAGCCGCTGCCGCCCGCTGGGCTATCGACCTTGCCGTGGTCCCCCCGGCCGATCCCGGCGACATGGCGCCCACCGCGGCCGAACTGCTGGCCTACGGGCTTGCGGCCTTGGCGGACCGGCTGTCGACGGCGGCGTCGATGGTTCCGGCCGGCGGAGGTGGCCCGGCCCCGCCCGACACCTTCATCAACGCCGTCAGGCGGGCGATCCGTGTGGTCGCGGGCCGGCCCGACCTTCCAGTCCTGCCGATCGTGGCGCGCGCCCTCCTTCCCACCCTTCGCCCGAGCCCCGATCTCGACGCCCAGTGGCTGGAGATCGTCGCCGCCGTGCGGCCGCGGCTGGCTTCGCTCGACGCGCACCAGCTCGATGCGGCCCTGCCGAACTGGCCCGGCGCGGTGGCCGCGCCCGACGCCTCGATCGATCCATGGCACGCGTCCGGTCCGGTGGTGGCGGCCTACGGGCCCGGGGTGGACGACAATGGACCGAACGTGGCGATCGCCGCCCTGGACGGGTGGACCGATTCGGTGCCGAGCCGGCGGCACGCCACCACGGCCGCGTTCGGGTTCAACGCACCCAAGTCGCGCGCGCCGCAGGCGGTGCTGGCCGCCGTGCCGCCCGACCCCTCGCGGCGCCTCGACAACGCCGGCCTTCTCGAGGTCGTGCTCGAGACCCGCGAACTCGCCCACGCGCGGGCGCCGCGACAGATCGCCGAGCCGACGCTGGCCTATGCGACGTCCACCGCCTTGGTGAGCGCCAGTCCGCCCCGCAATTTCCTCGACGGATGGCCGCCATGACCAATCCGGCCTATCTCATCCTCGAACCGGGGCGCCCGGACACCGACGAAGGCCTGCGCGCGCGCGTCGCCGACCCGATATGGTTTCTCACCCGCCAATGGCAGCTCGGCGAGCACCAGGGCGAGGACCTCTCCGCGCCCGTGGTGGTGACGGCCGCGCCGCAGCACGCGCCGATCACCTACGACCGCTCGCGGCCGGATCTCGATCCGACGATGATCCCGGCCGAGGCGCTGCTCGAAGCCGAGCCGGGAGACTGGTGGACAATCGGGCGTCGTGTGCGGCTCGGCAGGGCGGCCGCCCCTCTGATCGACGCCGACGCCCGCACCCGTTTCCAGTTCGGCCGGCTGCCGCCGCCCTATGAACAGCTGGCGCTGGAGGTGGATGGGCGAGCCGCCTTCCTGGACGGAAGGCTCGCGGGAAACGCCATCTGGGCGGAAGTCCCCTCGCCGCCGGCCGACCGCTGGTCCTCTTCCGAGCTCGACTATGGCGCATCCTTCGAAGCCGGCGGGGCGGCGCTGCGGGTGCGCGGCCACACGGGCGGCGACGTCGACTGGTTCACCGTCGACGGCGAACCCGATACGCGGCCGAGGACCCGCCCACGTCCCGTCGCCATGAAACGCGAGGTGATCCCGGGCAGGCTCGACTATCCCGGCGCGCCCAAGCCCCGCTGGTGGCAGCTCGAGGACCATGCGGTGGACATCGGCGGTTTCGCGCCGGACCGTTCGCACTTCGCGACGATGTTGCTGTTCGATCTGGTCCTCGAACACGGCGACCACTGGTTCACCTTCCCGGTGCCGCCACCCGCCGATTCCGCCTCCGCCCCATCGAGCGGCGTGCTGGTGACGCTCGCCGGGGTCACGGTGCGCGACAGCTTCGGCGAGGTCTGGAACCTGACGACCCCGGCGGCGTCGGGTCCTGGGGCCTGGTCGTTGTTCCACACCGCGGGCTTGCCGGAATCCCAGCTCCTGGTGTGGCCGGTGGCGGTCGCTCCGCAGCAAGGACCGTTGCTCGACGAGATCCTGATCGGCGTCGACGAAGACGCCAACCTGGCTTGGGCCGTTGAGCTTCGCGCCGACGGCTTGCAATTGCTCCGCGACGCCGAGACCGCGGCCGCCGTCGCGGAGACCACGCGAACGGGCACGCGGGCGTTCCGCTATCTGCCGTCCACGACCTTGCCCAATGGATGGCATCCCTATCAGCGCCTTCGCCTGGGCGATCCCCAGCCAGGCGGCGGCCTTGTGACCGCCGCCACGGATTCCGGCGCCGGCGACGGGCGCTCGGGTGGCTGGCGCCAGGGGATCCTCGCCGACCTCACGGGGCCTTATCCGAAGCATCGTCCCGGACCGGTCTCCCGCCTGATCGGCGGCCCCTCGGGGGCCGGCGCGGGGCGCGGTCATCAGCTTGCCTCCGATGCGATCCCAAGCAACGGCGTCCTCCTGCGCCGGCGCGCCATGCTGGCCCGCGACACGGCCGGCCGGCCGGTGCTGTGGGTCGAACGCAGCGCCGCGCCGGTGGCGGGACCGCCGGTGTCGCACCTGCGCTTCGACGTGTTCGCCGAGGATGAGCCCGCGAACAAAGGCGGAGGCCCGTAAGATGACCGCGTCCGTCGACCTCCAGCTCATCGACGGTCTGGGGCTGCCCTACGCCCCAGGCGCCGAGGCGGCGCTGCTCGACCCCAGCCTCGACCCGGTCTTCAACGATGCGTGGCAGGCGTTGGTCGGGACATTCCCTGGCCAGACCCTGGTTCCGCTCTTCGACCAGGTTCCCGTCGAGGATCTCGCCGATCTGGTGAGTGCGGTCCGGATGGGCGGGGACGAGCCGCCCGACCCCTTCGTCTGGTTCACCCTCGCGTGCGACGAGGCGGTGGCGGACGCGCTGGTCGCGGCGGCCCAGGCGCTTCCCATGGTGGTCTTCGCCAGAAGGAGGACCAAGGTGTTCGTGGCGGCGAACATCTCCTATGGCACCAATCCGGACGCCGCCCGGACCCTGCAGATCCAGCCGGCGCCAAACGGCGTCGACGCGATCTACGTGTGGCAGGTGGCCGGCGGGGCCGGCGACGGCGCCCGGGTCGCCGACATCGAAGGCGGATGGCGTCTCGACCATGAGGAGCTGGTGGCGGCGAACATCCGCAAGCTGTCCGTGTTCGGCTCCGACGAGGTCGATCACGGGACCGCCGTCGCCGGCATCCTGGTGAGCGGCGACAACGGCGTCGGCACGGTCGGCATCGTTCCCAACGCCGAGTTCGACCTGGTCACGGAAAACCGCGGCGCGGGCGTCGCCCCCAACAGCCTGGCCCAAGCCATCCTGTTCGCGGCCAGGGCTTTGTCCAGCGGCGACGTGCTGCTGCTCGAGATCGCCCAGCCGTTCTTCGCGCCCCCCACGGCCGGGGCCGACATCCTTGTCGAGGCCGATCCCGCCGTTCAGGTTGCCATCGGTCTGGCCACCCGGCGCGGCGTCACGGTGATCGAACCGGCGGGAAACGGTGGAGTCAACCTCGATGCATTTCCCTTCCTCGCCCACACGCGGCCGGGAAATCCGGCCTTCGTCGACTCCGGCGCCATAGTGGTCGGAGCCGGAGAACTCACCCCGCCGCTGCTCGACAGCTGGTCGCGAACGTTCTCCTCGTTCGGAAGCCGAGTCGACTGCTTCGCGGCGGGCAGCAGGATCGTGGCGCCGTCGAGTTCTTCGGCCACCGCGCTTCAGGCGTTCGGCGGGACCTCCGGCGCGTCGGCGATCGTGGCGGGCGTCGCCGCCTCGCTGCAGGCCATGACCCTGGCGTCGACCCAGGCGACCCTGGCGCCGGCGGACGTTCGCAGGCTGCTCGGCTCGGCGTCGCTGGGCACCCTCCCAGGGGACCCCCTCGGGGCCAAGATCGGCTCCATGCCGGATCTGCGCCAGATTTCACGCGCCCGGGGGCTGGTGCGGGTGCTGCCTATCGGGGCCGCGGCGATCGGCGGGAACGCGTTGTTGATCGTGCATCTCGACGCTGACAACCATCTGGTGCGGCGGCAATTCACCCTGCTCACCGGCTGGGGCCAGCCGATTCCGACGCCGGCGCCATCGGACCTGTTCGAACTGACCGCCGCGCAGCCCGCCGTTACCTCCAGCGACGAGGTCGACCCGATTGCCCGCCTGGTGTTCGATGCCTTCCTCAGCGGACCGCTGGGGATCCACCATATCTTCTGGGACTCGCTCAATCAGGCCGGCGACGTCACCCGACCCATCGCCCCGTTCACCGCCGCGGCCCAGGGTCGGGCGATCGCCGCCGTGCGTCCGTTCCTGAACCTCGTCGTCCTTGCGGCGATTAGCCCCGAAGGGCGCCTTGTGGTGATCACCGGCGATCCGGACGTCCTGCTCGCCGGGACGTCCGCGCCGCTCGTCCTGGACAATGTCGGTGCATACCGGCGGGTCGCCGGCCCGACGATCGTCAGCCGGGCCGCCGGGCAGGCGGATATCGTCACGATCGAGGACGGCGGCGGCCTCAGCTGGTTCACCGGGACCTTCCCCGCCACGATAGGCACGGGGTGGTCGCCGCGGTTCACCGAATCCTCCGGTGTCGCCTTCGATCCGGGCGCGCGGCCGGCCTTGCTGGCCATGGGGGATGTGCTCCTCGCGGCCGCGGTCGGCACGGACGGCTCGCTGCGGGCCACGACGATCCACCCGGCGACAAGGACCGTCGACGCGCCGATCGAAGTGGACCCGAGCGTCGCCATCGACACCTTCGGCCCCGTCGGTCTTGGACGGGCTGGCCAAAACTTCGTGGCGCTTGGGGTGGACAAGCAGGGTGTCCTGCGCGCCGCGACACGCGCGGTGGCCGGGGGAGCCTGGACACCCCTGCTGCCGGTGCTCTCCGCCATCCCTCTCAGCCCACTCGGAGGCGTGACGGCCGTCACCATCGACATCGGGATCATGGCCATCGTCGTGGGCGTGGACGGCGTCGCGTGTTCCTCTGTCTCGCTGGACGGTCTGATCTGGCCGCCGCTTGTTCCTTTGCCCTAACACTACTTTGGCAGATTAGGGCTGGTTAGTGCTTTGCAGTGGGGACATCGCCGCGTGATGGTTATGAAGAGCTGATTCAAGATGGCCTCTCGCATAGCTGGAAGGCTTGGCCGCGGCGGTGCTCTGGAGACTCTTTTTTTTCACCCGCTCGCCTGGGCTAGTTAGGCCGGAAAGCAGGCTCGTGCGGTCAGCGTGAGCGTCGGGCCGGGCCACAAGCTGGTCAAAAAATTGTCGTGGCACAGGCGACGGTGCGCATCCAATGATCCTGCGACGGTTCCTTCGAAACGCGCGGGGGGCCGGTTTGCACTCACAGCGCCTGCATACTTCGCCGTCGTCTTCGGCATCATCGAGGGTGGCCTGCTGCTTTGGACACAGGTGGGAATGCAACACGGGCCGAACTGGCCGCGCGCTGCGCGAGCATCAACCCCAACTTGTGCGGAGACTCAACAAGCGTTCAAAATTACGCGTCGTATATGTGCCCTGTGGCGACGTTCGAGATTGGCCACCGCCGAACGGCCGGAACCGACCCATTGCGGTCCTTCGGTGCCGAGCGCCGTATGGCGCATTTGCGAGAGCGTCGCGACGGGTGAGCGGCAGGACAAGGCGCCGGTGGCGGCTTAGCGCACTCCATCTGGGGGAGATCGCAGAAGCGCACGTCTACGCCTGCCTCAAGCAAGCGGCTCAGGAAGGCCACAGACCGGGTCAGCCGGTCGACCTTGGCGACGGACAAGCGGGACGCGATGAAGGCGGGCAGCGGCGAGCGCCAGCGCCAGGGCGGGCCTATCGCTGTTGCGCCCGCTCTCGATCTCGGTGAACTCGGCAACGATGTGCCACTTGCCGCCGTTCAGATAGCGCTCGACCGTGGCGCGCCGCGCTTCCAGGCCAAGGCCCGATGCGCCCTGTTTCGCCGTGCTGACCCGGTAGTAAGCAACAAATCCTGGCCATGGCGCAAGCACCCGGTCACTTTCCTTTGTCATCGCGCTCGTGAGTCGTCTTCGCCGTCGTTGCCCCTTGGCGGTCGGTCTCTCCGGCCGGCGTGCGCTTGCTCCGCCGATGATGCCTCTTCTTCGCGAAGGCTCTGTCGGCCAAGTCGGCATTCATCGCTTCGGCCGCCCTTTGGCGAGCTCGGAAGGATCCGAGGGTGATGGTATCGTGTCGCCCTGTGTTTCCGATTGAACCGGCACAACATGCTCGGATTTCTTCGATCGTCTAAACGCGGCGCGCGCCGGCATCCCGTCGCCTTGCATCACCAATTCGAGGCTCTTGATCAAAGTGCTATGGCTCGGCTCCACGAAGTAAGCGTCAATGCCGGCTTGGAAAGCGGCGATGATGTTGACGTTGCTCAATTGACCGTGGTCATGCAGCAGCGCGATGCGCGCGGCCGGGTGCTGTTTCCGGAAGAGCTGAATTTGCGCGACCATGGGATCTTGATCGCTGCTCACACGGAGAACGAGCAAGATGGATTGACGATGCTCGACCAAGCCGTGCACAACCTCCGCGATGCTCGCGGCCGCGGCGACGACGTTGAAGCCGGCCGAGCTAAGGATCCGCACAAGACCCTCTCGGTGCAGGGTAGACGGGTCGACAACAACCGTAGCGAAGGGCAGTTGTGCCATAATTTCAAGCTCTATCCTTGCATCCGTGTCAGATTGAGCGAATTTTTTGGGTATTTGGTTTCGTTACGGCTCACTTACTGCGTTTTGTGGCTGCTGACGCAACTGCCGTACCGAGAATCGCTCGAAGACAAGATTTGTGAGCCCAGCTTCACAAGCGCTCCTTGATATCCATTACGCCTGGCGTCGGCATGTAACTCCAATGGGTGACTTCTAACGAGATGGTGACTTACTTTTTTTGCTGGCTAATGTGGCTCCCGTCCTAAGACTCAACGGGATCAATTATTGCTAGCCGCCTGGGCGAACTGAGTTGACCGTGGCTTTAGGCGCCCGATGTAACGAATAGGCGTCGCGCTCTGACGCGAAACTGAGCGGCTACCGGGTTTTGCTAAGGCGCGGGAGGTATGGCCGACATCTCCATTTTCTTTGTGGTGGCATTTTCGCGCACCGAGGCGAGCGAGCTTCGTGCCGAGGCCGCGATTAAGGCGCGCAGCAAGCAGCACGCCGTGTCGCTCGCCTCGCATTTTGCAGGCGAGGGGCAAGGTGCGGTTGCATTTTCGCAAATGGGAGAGTCCGCGACCGCTGGGGGAAACGCCAAGATCCTCGCCCGATTTGGCGATGTGCCCAATGATCGCGCACTGCTTCGTCAGTTTAGCAGCGTTTGGGCGTTGAGCCGCCCCGACATCACGAGCGCGCTCCCCATCAATTCGCGGGATCGACACCGGAGAGGCATTCGTTAAAGCGGCGAATCTGAGCCCGAGCGGCCTCAAACAGGGGGGACAACGACCTCATCGTGGTCCGCGGCGAGTCAGCGAGTCCAGCGCCGCGACGAGCAAGCCTGGTCGACGGCTGGCGCCTATCGACTTTGGCTCTTGATCTGGACGCGGATTTTGGACGCCTTGCCCCTCCGGAGAAACCAGCCCGGACCTACGCCGCAGCCAGAGCGTAGCGCTCCATGAGGCGGTGACGACGTTGTTGGCTCTCGGCGACACCGCCGGCGCGCTCGCCGATGCAGAGAATTCGCGCGACATCATGCTGGATCTCGTTCGCCTTGCAGCCTGACAACAAAGTCTGGCGGCGTGACCTGGCCGCTGTCCTATGGTCGAGTCGGGGAAGTTGAAGTTGCGCAGGGCAATCTTGCCGAAGCGCTCAAATCCCATCACGAAGGGTGCACCTCGTCCCTCGACGCGTAGCTCCGTTCCATGCAGCGGGACCGCGTCCTCAGCTGTTTCCCGCTGAGGACAGCAAGCTCGACTGCGTCCGATGCGGCGGCCTCAACGAGACGTGATGGCGGGACGACCACCGAATTGCGCTATGCGCGATCAAGGGTGGCGCGCCCTCATGGGGGAGGCGATGGAAGTCGGCTCGACCGGTACCTCCGTGCCGCTCTTTCCGCGCGGGCCGAAGAAACGAGGCCCACTCCACGACGTGCCGGGTGTCACGAGAATGCTACAATCGCTGGAGACAGATCCGATACTCGTGGCGACCCAGCTTGAGCGACTCAGTCCCGCAAACTACGACCGAGGAGACCAAACGTGGACCAACGCATCATCAATCTTTACGACGATTTCGTTCACACGCATCTCGATCGGCGGCTGTTTCTTGAAAGGGCAGCGAAGATCCTTGGCAGCATGGCTGCCGCCACGGCGCTGTTGCCCTTGCTGCAGTCGAACTACGCGCGGGCGGCCATCGTCGCCGAGGCCGATCCGCGCATCACCGCCGAGCGAGTGACCTATAAGGGCGCTTCAGGCGACGTCAAAGCCTATCTGGCGAAGCCCGCTGGCGACGGCAAGCACGGCGGCATCGTGGTGGTGCACCAGAACCGTGGTCTCAACCCGCATATCGAGGATGTCGCGCGGCGCCTCGCGACGGAAGGCTATGTGGCGCTCGCGGTCGATTTTCTATCGCAGCTTGGCGGCACCCCAAAGGAAGAAGACGAGGCGATGAAGCTTTTCTCCAAGCTCGACAGCAGCCAAGCGACCGGGGACGCGCTCGCCGGGGTTGCCTATCTGCGCTCTCGTCCCGACAGCAATGGCAAGGTCGGCGCGGTGGGCTTCTGCTGGGGCCTCATCAACCAGATAGCGGTCAGCGATCCGACCCTCAATGCGGCAGTCGTCTATTACGGCACGCCCCCGGATGCCGCCTCCGTCAGCAAGATCAAGGCGGCGCTCCTCCTAAACTATGCCGACCCGAAGCTGGACACGCGACTGGGAGCCCTGGTGCCGGCTTATGAGGAGGCGCTCAAGGCCGCAAAGATTAAATACACGCTCTACTATTATGAAGGCGCGAACCACGCCTTCAACGACGACACCCAGAGCGCCCGCTACAACGAGGCAGCCGCAAAGACCGCGTGGCAGCGCACCTTGGCGAGCTTCAAGGAGAATGTGGCGTAGCGCTTTCCAACCAAATGCCTTGCGCTGACGCGTGCCTTTGACGCCACCAAAAGGGGTGCGTGGACCAAAGCCTGATCTCGACATCGACAACACCGAAAGGGGTTGTGACGAATTGGCTCACCGCGCTCTATTTTTTTGCGCCGGGATCGCTGGACCAATCGCGAGAGCAGCGAGACGATCCGCTCTTGCACGATGATCGTAACCGACGCCAACCCGTCTTCCTCTCGCCAGAGAGGCTCGACGCTTGGCCGACAGGCAATGGCGGCGCGGACTTGCTCACCGGCGCCTCAGCGGGCTACTCGCAGGCTTGGCCAGTATCCCGCCGCGTCAATAGCTCCAGGGCGCCGAACGATGACAGGACGCTTATGGACGCGGTGCACGGCAGTGGCACGAATTGGAAGCCGTGCATCGCGCGCGGTCGAACGGCCGGTGTCGACCCATTGCGGCCGTTCGGCCAATGGTTCGGAGTTTGCCTTCGTTTGCCTGAAATCGCCCATCATCGAGTGGAAACGGTACTCGCCCGCCCTTTGTGCTAATCTGACGGCGGCAGAGGGACCGCGCCATGAGCGAGACCCGGAAACTTGCGGCTATCCTGATTGCCGATGTCGTCGGCTACAGCCGGCTCGCCGGCTCCGACGAGGATCGAACCCTGGCTCGTCTACGGGCACTCCGCAGCGATCTCATCGATCCGACCATCGCCGTGCATCACGGGCGCGTGGTCAAGCGCACCGGCGACGGAAGTCTCATCGAGTTCCGCAGCGTGGTCGACGCGGTCCGCTGCGCTATAGAAGTGCAGAATGGCGCGGCCGAGCGCAACGCCGGCCTGCCCACCGAGCGCCGCATCGAATTCCGCATCGGCATCCACCTGGGCGATGTGGTCGAGGAGAGCGACGGCGATCTAATGGGCGACGGCGTCAACATCGCCGCGCGCTTGGAAGGCATCGCGGAGCCGGGCGGCATCTGTCTCTCGAACGCGGCGTACGAACAGGTGCGCGACAAGATCAAAGAGCGGTACGCCGATCTCGGTGAGCAGGTTCTCAAAAACATCGAGCGCCCGGTGCGGGTCTACTCGCTAGCTTCTAGCGCAATCAGTCCTTCGAGGGCTCCCCTGGCCGAAACGCAGAAACCGTCAGCCGATCAGCCCTCCATTGCCGTGTTGCCTTTCACCTGTTTTTCCGAAGAGCGCGAATACAAATTTCTGACGGAGGCGATGACCGAGGATTTGCTCACAATGCTGGCTCGGATCCCCGGCTTCATCGTGATCGCCCGGCAATCTTCCTTTGCTTACCAAGGCCGCTCAGTCGACAGCCGCCAGATCGGGCGCGAGCTTGGGGTCCACTATATCATCGAAGGCAGTCTGAGGCCCGTCGGCCAGCAGCTGCGCGTCGGCACGCAGCTGATCGACGCGACGACCGGGGTACAGCTCTGGGCCGACCGATTTGACGGTCAAGCCGAAAACGTCCTCGAACTGCAGGATCAAATCGCCCGGGCGATCGCCAGCCGGATCGAACCAGAACTCGTTCGCGCCGAAATTGCCTCGATTCGGCGGCGGCGCGACGCCGACCCGAACGCTTGGTCATGCTACCGGCAGGGCGCCGGTGTGATCAGCCTCAAAGGTTGGAGCGAAGAAACGCTGTCGCAGGCTACGGCGCTGTTGCGGCAAGCCACGACCCTGGATCCTGATTTCGCTCTCGCCCGCGCGCAGCTTGCCCTTTTTTTGTCGTTGGGCGCGCGGCTCGGCCTGCTCGCAGACGCCGCAGCGGCCGTGACGGAAGCGCGCGCGGAAGCCGAACGCGCGGTGATGATCGACCAGGATGCTTCCGAGGTCCTGGGCTATGCGGGTTGCGCGTTGGCGGAGCTCGGCGATGTGCAAAGAGGCAGCGAAATACTGGAGCGAGCTATCGAGAACGATCCGAGCAATGCACAGGCATGGGTCGCGCTGGGGACCTCGCAATGCTTTCTTGAGAAAATGGGCGATGTGGGACTTGAAAAACTGCGGCACGGGATGCGGCTCAGCCCCCGCGACCATCGGTTGGGATTCTGGGGAACCTTCTATGCGCTCGCCTTGGCGAGACATCGTCGGCTGACGGAGGCTCACGAGGAAGTGCGAGCAGCCTGCTGCCGCGATCCGCAGTTCTATGTCGCACGTATCGTTCTAGCGCTCACGGCGGCCAGCCTTGGCAGGAAGGAAGAGGCAATGGCGGCGCTACGCGAGGCGGGGCGTTTGCGTCCACGGCTCTCGCTCGAGGAGATTCAGCTTTTGGTGGGTCGTGGCGCAGCCCTTCTCGCTCCTCTCTGGCGTGAAGTGCCGAAATCCTCGCAGTGACCAGCATCCGAATTCACGGACCATGCCAGGCAAGTGGCGCCCTGCATTCGCTGGAGGCGGGCATCCCACGGGAATGACCGGTTTCCATATGCGACTGTCGAGAATGGCCACCACCGAACGACCGGAGTCGACCCAAGGACTAAACCGCTCGCGCGGTAAGGTTTCCCCGCCGGGAGCGCGGGCGAGGCTCATTGGATGTCGGCATAACGGGCTCTCCCGTCCTGTCTCAAGATCATGGGGTTTTTAAACCTCGTGTGAGACAGGAGCTATCGCCATGACCGACAAGGCCATCAGCCCATTGCGCCAGCGCATGATCGAAGACATGACGGCTCGTCATTTCGCGGAGAAGGTCCAGAAGGACTACATCCGTTACGTCAAAAACTTCGCAGCTTTCCTCGGCCGCTCGCCCGATGCCGCCACCAGCGAGGATCTTCGTCTGTTTCAATTGCACATGACGAAGACCCATGTGAGCCCGGGGAGCATCAATGCCGCGATCGTCGCGCTCCGGTTCTTTTTCAAGGTGACGCTCGAACGGGACGATCTGGTCCGGCGTCTGACGTTGGTGCGCGAACCGCGCAGGGCGCCGATCGTGTTGAGCCCCGAGGAAGTGGCGCGACTTCTGGAGGCCGCCCCCGGCGTCAAATACAAGGCGGCGCTCAGCGTGGCTTATGGGGCCGGTTTGCGCGTGTCCGAGGTCGTCGCGTTGAAGGTGTCCGATATCGACAGCAAGCGCATGACGCTCCGCGTTGAGCAAGGCAAGGGCGACAAGGATCGCTATGTCATGCTCTCGCCGCAACTGCTTGAGTTACTGCGCGACTGGTGGCATGTGGCGCGCCCACGGGCTTGGCTGTTCCCTGGGCTCGATCCGGTCAACCCAATGTCCGCCCGGCAGCTCCGTCGCGCCGTTTTCGCTGCGGCGCAGACGGCGGGAATCGCCAAGCGCGTGTCGCCCCACACGCTGCGGCATAGCTTCGCCACGCATTTGCTCGAACAGAATGTCGATATCAGGGTGATCCAGGTTCTGCTCGGACACGCCAAGCTCGATACGACCGCGCTCTATACGCGTGTCGCCGTCAACACGATCCGCGACGTAACGAGCCCCCTGGAGCGGCTCAGCTTGAACTTAGCCAAGAACCCGACCAAGCACGAAGCGCCCGCATGACGCCCGCTTCCCGTGCCGCGTCCCGTCCTGGAGGTCGCGGATATCTTCCGCGCCCACGGCCAGGCTTGGCGTGAGGCCAACGCCGGCCATGTGAGTCTTGGCCAATTGAAAGTGATGGCGGCGATCGAGAACTGCCGCACGGCGGCGCTCGGCGGTCATGTCGCGCGTTGCGAGGATTGCGCTCACACGATCATCGCTTACAACTCGTGTCGTAACCGTCATTGTCCGAAGTGTCAGGGCGCGGCGGCCAGAACGTGGCTCGCCGAGCGCGAAGTCGAACTCTTGCCCGTTGCCTATTATCACCTCGTGTTCACGCTGCCGGCCGCCGTCGCCGACATCGCCTATCAGAACAAGGCGACGGTCTATGACATTCTGTTCAAGGTGTCGTCCGAAACGCTGATCACGATCGCGGCCGATCCAAAACACTTGGGCGCGCGCGTCGGCGCCGTATCCGTTCTCCACACCTGGGGATCGGCGCTCACGCATCATCCGCACATTCACATGATCGCGCCGGGGGGCGGCCTCTCGCTGGATGGTCTGCGGTGGGTCGCCTGCCGGCCCGGCTTCTTTCTGCCGGTGCGGGTTCTTTCTCGGCTGTTCCGTCGTCTCTTCCTCGAAAAGCTCATGGCCGCGTTCGACGCCGGCCGCCTGCAGTTTTTTGGCGCCCACGCCGACCTTTCGGCGCGCGCTGCATTCACGGCCTTTCTGGCGCCGTTGCGCACGGTGGAATGGGTTGTCTACGCCAAGCGACCCTTTGGCGGACCCGAGGCCGTGCTGGCTTATCTCTCCCGCTACACACATCGCGTCGCCATATCCAACGCCCGGCTGACCGCGCTCCAAGAGGGCGCCGTTGCGTTCAAATGGAAAGACTATCGGATCAAGGGGCGTGATCGCCACAAGACGATGAGGCTCGCCGTCCCAGAGTTCATCCGCCGCTTTCTCATTCACGTCCTGCCGAGCGGCTTCCACCGCATTCGCCATTGCGGCCTATTCGCCAGCGGCGTCCGCGCGCACAATATTGCCCTCGCGCGCCGGTTGCTCGCGGTTGCCGCGCAGGCCCGTCAAGACGGCGGCGTCAATGACCCCGGCGACGCCGATCCGCCCACCCCTTCGCGTCCATGCCCATGCTGCGGTGGCCGCATGATCATCATCGAGACCTTCGAACGCGCAGGCGCTCAGCGCCCCGCTTCGCACAGCCAGATCAGGATCGACACATCATGATCGAGATCGAGTCGCCCGCCGCGTCGCAACGCCGCCCGTTCTCACCGCTGGCCGCTCGCCAGCGTCGACGCGCTTTGCTCGATAATGCTCTGCGTTCCCCATCCAAGCGCCCTCGGCGCCCCGAACCTGATCCCTCCAGCGGCAAGAGACGCGCCCTTCGACCCTCCAATCCGACAAGAGTGCGCTCGATCTTCCTTTCGAGCGCGCGACACCGACAGCCCACGATCCTCAAATCCCCATAGACCGCGCTCGCCACGTCGGCGCTTCCATCACGCGGTTTCCTCCTTGGGAGGCTTTCAAACGCCGGCCTCAACCGCGCGTGACGCAGCGCCTGTGCCAGAGGCCAGCGTCCGAAACCCTTCACCATAGCGGTCGGTCGGGGCGACGAAGAAGAATGGTCACTCGGCCATTCCGGACGTGATCCAATTCCCAGAATGCCCGGGGTGCAATATGCTATGCATCCGATGGCACAAAGCGTGGTCCAGCCTGGAGAAGGCAGATGAGACGACGCGAATTGCTCACGATTTTCGGCGGCGCGGCGATGGCGTGGCCGCTCCCTGCTCGCGCGCAGCAGGGAAACAAGATGCGCCACCTCGGCGTGCTCGCCGGGAATGCCGCAAACGATCCCGTTTGGCAGCCGAGGGTCGCCGCCTTGCTTCAGGGGCTCGCCGCGCTCAATTGGAAAGAGGACCGCAATCTGCGGATCGACTGGCGCTACGGCGGTGGCGATCACGCCCGCATGGCGCGCTTCGCGGGC
The DNA here is from genome assembly GCA_900104855.1 of Rhizobiales bacterium GAS188. Lineage (NCBI taxonomy): Bacteria > Pseudomonadati > Pseudomonadota > Alphaproteobacteria > Hyphomicrobiales > Rhizobiales bacterium GAS188. The sequence continues at coordinate 222,077 of FNSS01000002.1, read as the reverse complement.
GAGTTGGTCGCACTTGCCTCCGATGTAATCTTGGCAGTGAGCACCCCGTGCGTCGAGGAACTGCGGCGGCGAACCAGCACGATCCCCATCGTATTCGCGATCATCACCGATCCGGTCGGCCAAGGCTTCGTCGCAAGCCTGTCGCGCCCCGGCGGCAACATCACCGGCTTCACCGATTTCGACACGCCGATGGCCGGCAAATGGCTGGGGATGCTGGCGCAGATCACTCCGCCCGTGGCGCATGTGGCGGTCCTTTACAATCCTGCGACGGCGCCCTTTGCCGGTCTCTTGCTGCGCGCCATCGAGGAAGCTGACCCGTCCTTGGCGGCGAGGGTGCGGGCCGCCCAAGGCGCTTGGCCTCACCATCACGCCGTCGATCCTCGCTCGCGCCGACGAGGTGATCGAATGAGATGAGGTGGCGCGGGAGTTTATGCCGGTTGGATGGTTCGCCGATCAGAAATTGAATTGGTCGGGACGGCTATTACAGGCGCATCAGCACCATTGCCGCTTCAGCGAATGGCAGCTTCGCACCCTTTCCGGAACTTGACCGAGGTGCGGCGATTGTTTGGGATGTGCCAAGGGACGCAGGCGCCTCCTTAAACTGGCAAGCACGGTTGAGGCAACGTCACATGGCCGATACGGACCCGATCGAGGGCGAATACGACTACATCGTGGAGGCAAGCGCTTCGCTCGGCATCTATTGTGACTTGCCGATTGTCTATCTGACCTGGGGAAGCGCCTATCTCGTCGTCAAGGTCTGTGTTTTCGGGCTCGCTATAGTCACCCCATTGCTACTACCGACCGGGCGAGTGGCCACCTATGCTCAATAATCCCCGTTCCCACGGCCTTTGGGAGAGCACTGCGCCTGAGGCGCCCAGAACAGAACCGCTTGCCGGCGATACACCCGCTGACGTCGTCGTCGTCGGTGCCGGCTATACGGGTCTTTCTTCGGCCCTGCATCTTGCAGAAAGAGGCCTCCGCGTCACCGTGCTCGAAGGCGCTGAGATTGGTTTCGGCGGCTCAGGAAGGAATGCCGGCCTCGTCAATGCCGGCATGTGGGTTATGCCGGAGGACATGCCGGGGATTCTGGGACCAGTCTATGGAGAGCGCCTCCTCGATCTTCTTGGCAATGCGCCTAGGCTCGTCTTTGACATCATCGAGAGGCATGGCATCGACTGCGAACTGGAAATGGCCGGCACGCTCCATTGCGGCGTCGGGCGAAAGGGTTTTGAAGAACTCACTGAACGAGCCCGCCAATGGCAAGCGCGCGGCGCGCCGGTCGAGCTTCTGAGTGTTGAGGAGACGGCAAGAAGGGTCGGTACGATGGCCTATTCCGGTTCGCTTCTTGACCGGCGGGCCGGCACCATTCAGCCTCTCGCCTATGCGCGTGGGCTTGCCCGGGCGGCGATGGCGGCGGGCGCAGGCATATTTACGGGAAGCCGGGTCGATGGCGTTGAACGCCAAGGGGGCGGCTGGCGGGTCACGACCGCAAAGGGATCGGTCGTCGCCGACTGGATCGTCGTCGCCACCAACGACTACACGACTGCACCTTGGCCGGAAATTCGAGCCGAACTCATCCTTTTGCCTTATTTCAACATTGCAACGAAGCCTCTCGGAAACAAGCTGCGGCGCGCCATACTGCCCGAGCGTCAAGGCGCTTGGGATACGAAGGAAGTTCTCTCCTCTTTCCGCTTGGACAAATCGGGGCGGCTCATATTCGGTAGCGTTGGTGCGCTACGGGGCACAGGCCTACCGATCCATCGGAGCTGGACCAGGCGGACGTTGAAGCGTTTGTTTCCGCACATTGGGGACTTCGAGTTTGAGGCCGAGTGGTACGGCTGGATCGGGATGACAGCCGATGCACTCCCGAAGTTCCATCGCCTCGCGCCGAAGGTGGTCTCGATCAGCGGTTACAATGGCCGAGGGATTGCGCCCGGGACGGTCTTCGGCCGCATTCTCGCCGAGCACATAGCAGGCCTTCTTTCGGAAGAAGACCTGCCCCTTCCTGTCACGTCCAAACTCGCAGAGTTTCCGTTACGCCCGCGAAGCCCTTTACGAGGTCGGCGCACAGGTCGCGCATCTGTCCGCTCGACTCTAATGCGCCCTTCTCTTCGATCGAACGCAATTCATGTCCGAGTTCGAAGATGACCGAAATGTTCAAAGAATCGCTCTTGACCCGAGACGTGCTCATCGTCGGATCAGGTTCGGCCGCCTTGTCCGCCGCGCTTAGGGCCTCGGTCGGTGGAATGAGCGTCAGGGTATTCGAGAAGACATCCTTGATTGGCGGGACGAGCGCCATGTCCGGCGCGGGAACTTGGGTCCCAGCCAACCATTATGCCCGCGAAGCCGGGCTGGAGGACAGCGTGGAGGACGCGATCGCTTATCTGCGCGCTGCGTCGCCTGAGGATTGGCAAGCGGAGGAAGGTGAACTGTGGACGGCCTTCGCTCGTGCGGCGCCGCAGATGCTCGAATTCGTCGAAAAGCACACGCCACTACGTTTCGCCCTCAGCGAAGAACCGGACACGATGCCGGAACGTCCAGGCGGCAAGGTCCGAGGGCGCATGCTGTCTCCCAAGCCACTCGGCAAACGTATCCTAGGTAAATTCGCGCGGCAGATTCGTCATTCCACGTTGCCTCACCTATTCACATATCAGGAAGTCTACGACGGTGATCTCTATCACAGACCAATCTCAACGATTCTGCGATTCGGCCCACGCCTTGTCTGGCGATTCCTCACCAAGACCAGGGCTCAAGGCTCAGCCCTGATCACCGGCCTGCTCAAGGGCTGCCTCGACTATGGCTGCGAGATCGAAACCGATGCCCGTATTGTCGAACTCCTGACTGATCCAATCGGTGGCCGGGTGATAGGGCTTGTTTCCCAAACCGGTGGCATGAGGTCGTCCCATTTCGCAAGACGCGGCGTGATCATCGCTTCCGGCGGCTTCGAGTGGAACGCCGAGCTTCTCGCAGAGCATTTTCCGGGTGGTGTCAATTTTCTCGGCAGCCCGCGCTCGAACGAGGGCGATGGACAGCGTCTAGCTGCAGCGGTCGGCGCCAAACTCGCCCGGATGGATCAGGCCAACATCTATCCCGCGCTGCCAACACGTTATGAAGGAAAGTCGCACGGAATACCGCTCGTCTTCCAGGCCGAGAAGCACGCGATCGTGGTCGATCGTTCGGGGAAACGCTTCATCAGCGAATACGACTTTAATATTGGCGAGGCGCTCGATCGCCGCGACACGGTCACGGGACAGCCGATTCATCTACCTGCTTGGGTCATTGCTGATCGCCGCTTCTTGCGACAGGGACCTCCGCTTATCTGGTATGCTCGGAAGTCACCTGGATGGCTCATACGGGCACCAAGTGTTCGGGCGCTTGCAGAGAAGATCGGAGTTCCTGCGAACGAGCTCACGAAAACAGTCGACCGCTACAATCGCTTCTGCATGTTGGGCCAAGATCTCGATTTCCACCGAGGCGAAAGCGTCTGGGAACAGTTCAAAGCTGGAGGTCCTAACAACGCACTCGGCTCAATTGAGCGTGCGCCCTTCTTTGCCGTACCGTTTGGTCGCTCGATTCTCGGAACAAAAGGCGGAGCGCGCACAAATGCCGACAGTCAGGTGTTGCGACCGGATGGTAGCGTCATTGCCGGCCTGTATGCAGCAGGTCTCGCCATGGCAAATCCTATAGGGACGCGAGCAGTCGGGCCGGGCACAACGATCGGACCCAACCTCACTTGGGGCTTCATTTGCGCGGAGTCGCTTCTCAAAGACAATTATGGCGCCTAATACTATGGCGGCCGCCCACGAAGGCAGTCACGGCCGCCCACGGCCTCGCCATTATTGGCAGGCGGGCGTGCCAGAAACCGCAGCGCGGAAGTTTCAGGAGATGGAAGGCTCGGTCACGCAGATCGAGCCCGTCATGAGATACGAGGAGCCCCGGCGGAAGGGGGCGCGCCGGGGCTCCGATCCCCCTGGAGCGGGCTGAGGGCTCCGAATCGGAATATCGCCGAAGCCTGTGGCGCAGCCGTGGCATAGCTTGCGCGAGGCTGGAGAGGCTGCACACGCGCAAGCCGCCGCCGCTCGACGCGAAAGGCGCGCTCGGCAGGCTGGGGCACGAGCCACGCGACAAGATTACCCAAGCGGCTTCTTCTTGATGACCTCGCTCCATATCCGGAGCGCTCGCCGGAAGGCGGCCAAGTACGCTTCAGCAGAAACGGTTTGCGGATCGGCGTAGTAGCCGACGGTGGCCCATCGAATTCGGGGGTGAGCGCCAGGAGCTGGGCGCCGCGCGGATGCCCGGGCGCCATGGCGCGCATGCGGTCTGATAGGGATAGCTCGGCCGCCAATCCCATAACGCTCCGCGTCCTCAGGAGCGAGGCATTTGACACTTGGAGTGTGAATGCTGATCGAAATGTGACCCTCATCGGCGCGCACGTGACCCCGCCAAGTCATTGTTTCAGCTTGCTGGAACTCCAGTGACCCACGCCGATCAGGGCCGGGACCCCGCGCCGATCCACACGCGGCGATCAGTTAGGCCTGGGGGGCATTGGGGGGAATGTCGGAAGGAATGGGGAAATACTCCCTCATCGCGAATCGTATCAATACGCCGATGGCCGCAGCGAGCGGCACGGCGATCAGGAGGCCGACGAAGCCGAACAGATAGCCGAAGGCGAACAGAGCGAACATCAACCACACAGGATTCAAGTTGACGCGCCGTCCGACGAAATAAGGTGACAGCACATAATCCGCGAGAGATTGGCCCACGAGGAAAATACCTACAACGATTAGAACCGGTGTCCATTGCGTCCCGAATTGGGCGATTGCGACGCATATGGATAGCAGGAGCCCAGTGAGCGAACCGAGATAAGGAATGAAGCCGATGACCCCAGACGCGAGACCAATAATCAGACCGTGCCTCAGCCCAGTTAGCGTCAGCGCTCCCGCATAGAAGAAAGCCAAGATGAGACAGATCAAGCTCTGGCCGCGGACGAAGCCGCTGACTCTGTCGTCGATTTCACGAAAGAGTGCCCGGACGGTATCGCGGTGTGCAGGCGGGATCGAATTGTCGAGCGCCGAGATCATCCGCTTCCAGTCATAGATGAGGTAGATGGCGACGATTGGGGTCACCACCAAGAAGGAGAATATGGAGAAAAGCGCTCGGCCGTCGGACCACAGCGAGCGCAAAGATGCGGTGAGCCAGCCAGCGCCCAGTGTCGTCAACTCGCCGGTCGACTTTTCCGCATCGCTAAGGCCTTCAGCGACGATCTTGCCCATCCAGGGTCGGTTGGGATTGATTATAAGCGTCTGCAACCGCGTGATGTAAACAGGAATGTTCTCGATGAAGATCCCGAGCTCGCCGACGAGAATTGGAGCGGCAAACAGGACGAGGATGCCGAACCCCACGAGGTATAGGGCGATGATGGCCAAGGCCGCAGCCAGTCGGTTAATTCCGATTCTCTCAAGTCGATTGACGAGAGGGTCGAGCAGATAAGCGAGCGCCATCCCCGCGACGAACGGCAAAAGGATTTCGTGCAAAAGCACGAGCACCGCGAGAACCACGGCGATTGCCACGATCCAAAGCGCATCAGGTCGTGTAACCCTCATCAGCTGACGATGCGGGAAGCAGCGTCGCCAGTCAAAGGAGATGGCAAAGCTTTCCGACGCAGTGAGCGTGACTTGATTCGTGGTTAGGCAGTCGGAGATACTCCGGCCGGACGGGAGCCTAGCGTGTCGCCGATTCCTCGCTTGTAGCGTCTGAGCTGCCATCTTAGTATGCTAGACATCGTAGCGGGGCTAAAATCGGGACTCTTGGACCGTGAGATTGCTGACACGCTTATTGCGGCGCTTGCTAATTCTGTGGTTGGGCGTCCTTAGCGTCTGGTTGATTGTCTTCGTGGTCTTCAAAATCGCGGACCGTAGGCTTCCATGGATTCTCGCTTTGAGCGTGACTTACGGGCTAGCGGCCTATGTTATTCTCCCGCGTGTGGTCCGCATGAGCCTAAAAATTCTTCAGCGTCAACTTATTCCCAGCTTCACGATCACCGGCGATGGGTTGCCCGGCGACCCGGTGAATATCGTGCTTATCGGTACGCTCCAACAACTTCACGCCGTCTTCGCAACGGCAGGCTGGTCTACGGCTGATCGGTTGGGGATGGCAAGTTCTTGGCGAATGGTCCGAGCGTTTGTGCTTAACTCGCCTTACCCCACCGCTCCCTTCAGCAACCTCTATCTATTCGGACGAAGCCACGACGTCGGCTTCCAGGAGCCGATTAATGACAGCCCACGGAAGCGCCACCACATACGCTTCTGGGCTCTTAGCCTCTCCCACTCAGAGGACAACGTGGCAACTGCCAGCTTTTGGCTAAAGACGGACAGACCACCGAATGACGAGCGCGCGCTATGGGTTGGAGCGGGCACAAGAGATACTGGTTTGTCCTTAACTCGACTGACATTTCAAATCACCCACGCCACTGATTCCGATACAAATGCTGAGCGCGACTACATCGTCAAAGAGTTGAGAAGAAGTCGGCTCATCGGAGACGTCACCTTACATCGGTCCGGAGAACGCTTGGCGACCAAACACATCAACCACTACATAACTGACGGTGAGATCGCGTTCGCCAGCTTGATAGAAAATTGAGGAGAAGACGATCGAGATTGCACTGGAAGTGAAAAGTACGCGGCCATTCTCACTGTCAGGATTTCGCGAGATCGACGCTTCAGTCATGGCGAGTTCATTCGCACGCGGCTTTCTTCGCGCATTCGAATGGCCGGTTGGCCAAGACCGGCACAGCGGTATCATCGGCGTGGATGCGCTCGGCCGCAAACATTCTGGGTCCCGATCGCCTCGACGAGCGGCATCTGGGTTGCGCCTGATGCCGCCACCCAGTCGGCGAGCGTCGAGACGTTGAGCTCGATGCCCTCATGTGTATCGGTTGCGCTCTGACGATTGAGCGGGCGGATGCGATGGCGCGGCCAATCTCCAGCCGGACTTTGGGCTACTGGTAGGGCCATACTCCACAGGGCGTGTTATAGATCACGGGAGGGGGGAGCAAATAGTTGCACACCGGGACCGCGGCCCAAATTGCAGCGCAGCTTTGCGTGGTGAAGGCGTACCAGATCCGCGCCGGGTGACGGCGCGCGCGCCAATAGTTATCGACAGCCGCTGTCCCTTTTCGCACGACCGATGTGCCGCTGACCACTCGCGGAGCAGAGCCATTTCTGCCTCGAGGCACATTCGGAAGGATGATGATCTCCGGACTCGGATTCGGCACGGGCTGGCTTCTGCCTATGCTATCGACGTTGAAAGGCAGTGAATTTTGGGGAGGCTCTGGATTGTACTCGCCGGGTCCGATCGCCACTCCTCCTCCATAGCCGTCATCATATCCAAAATAATTGCGATTTCGGAACGGTCTGATCAGTCTCCCGCGAGGACCAGGGACGAAACTAGGCGCTCTGATAACCCTCGGACTGGCGGGCGCGCCACGACTGCCACGTGCCGTTGCGACGTTAGGGAGCGTATATCCGACGCCAAGCGTGACGCATATGCACAGTATTGAGCGGGAACGAGCAAGCATGACGGAAACCTTACCGCGGACGCTCCCCGGCGAGGGGATCGAGGCTTTATTGAGATCCCCTTAAGTGCGGTGCTACTATTTTTTTGAATATGTCGAATGCAGGCCGGATGTGGGGTCCGGCGTTCCGTATCGCGCTGCAGAGTGCATCGTATGCATCGCCGGTGCGGCTCCACGATGTGCCGACACAGTGCTATCATAGGAATCCTGAAGTGCTCGCAAAGGCTTAACCGATCAGTTCTCTATCATCGCCCGGTCGGGTCTGCGCGACTCGAGCGAAAAACAGTTCATGGCAAGTCTCTACGAGTCGAGCCCGGTTCCTGTGACATCGTCGCCAACTCAGTCTATTCTGCAGCAAGTGCCACTGTCTTCACGTCCATCAACTCGAACGCTCCTCCGTCGTCCGCAGGCTTGAGCTCGATATGGCGTTGGTGGAAGGCTTGCAGAGTATGCCGGTGGCCGATCGAGATCAGGGTCAAGCCCGGCAGCTTCTGCGGCAGCAAGTGGTACATCGCCTGCTCCAGCGGCTCGTCGAGAGCCGAGGTCGCTTCGTCGAGGAACAGCCAGTCTGGCTTCGCCAGGAGTGCGCGGCCGAGCGCCAGGCGCTGCTGCTCGCCGAGCGACATGGTCTGGCCCCAATGCGCCTCCTCATCGAGGCGATCGGCGAATTGCGACAGACGCACGTCGTCGAGCGTGGCGCGCACCATGGCGTCGGGAAAGGCGTCGGCCGCTGCCGGATAGGTCAGCGCGGCCCGCAACGTGCCGATCGGTACATAAGGCCGCTGCGGCAGCAGCATCACCTTGGCGTTCGCCGGCACACGGATCGCGCCGTCCCCGAACGGCCATATGCCCGAGATCGCCCGGAACAAGGTGGACTTGCCGGCGCCCGATGGCCCGTTGACCAGCACGCTCTCGCCATGCCTCAAGGTCGTGTCCTTTATGCGCACCACCGTCTTGCCCTGCGGCAAGGCAACTTCGAGCCCCTGCATGCCGAGATCCTGCCCACCCTGGCCAACCTCGATATGCGGCTTCACGGTGCTGAGCGCGCGGGCCTTCTGGGCCGAGGCCGCAAAGCTCGTCAGTCGGTCGATCACGGATTTGAACTCGGCGATGCTGGCATAGCTGTCGATGAAGAAGGACAGCGAGGATTGCACGTTCGAGAAGGCCCCGACCGTCTGCATCATGATGCCGAGCGTCACCTTGCCGGAGAAATAGTAGGGCGCCAGCAGGATGAAGGGTAGGACGGCGTTGGCCTGGGCGTAGCTCTGCGTGAAGGCTACGACCAGCTTGCGGCAATCGACGATCTGCAGGAAGTTGCTGATCAGGGCCCGGAAGCGGCCGCTGAGATTGACATGCTCGGCCTGCTCGCCGCGCAGCAGCGCGACTTGCTCGCCATATTCGCGCAAGCGCGCCAGCGAGAAGCGGAAATCGGCCTCGTAACGCTGCTGCTGGAAATAGAGCCTGATGAGCGGGCGGCCAATCAGATGGGTGAGCCAGGTGATCAGGACAGCGTAGAAGAGCGCAATCCAGAACAGGAAGCCCGGCACCACCAGTTCCGTGCCTGGTATGGTGAAGCCCGTCGAGAGCGTCCACAGGATCACCGAGAAGGATATGAGCGAGGTGAACTTCGACAGCAGGCCGAGCCCTAGCGTGAAGGTGGTGGTAGTGAACTGGTTGATGTCGTCGGCGATGCGCTGATCGGGGTTATCGGTCGAGCTGCCGGTGAGCTGCATGCGGTAATGGGCGGAGCCGTCGAGCCAATTGCTGATTGTCCTCTCCGTCATCCAGCGCCGCCAACGGATGGTGAGATAGGCTCGCATCACCAATTGCAGCACGGCGCTCGAGATGCCGACGGCCGCCCAGGGGCAGAACACGAAGAGGAGCTGGGACCAGAACTCCGGCCCGTCCTTATTTTGCAGGGCGTCGTAAAGGTCGCGACTGAAATAGGATAGGCGGACATCGATCCCGACCGAGCCGAGCTCGATGCCGATCACGGCGATAAGCAGGGACAGGGCGATCCAACGCTCCTGGGCCTTGAAGCGGATCGGCCAGAACCTCGCCTCTCCGATATCGCGCGTCGTGAAATAAGGAATAGCCAGGCGCCAAATATCGCCAAGGGATTTCAACAATGAGCGCATTTGGCTTTTCTCCTCGCCGGCGCCTTACGGGACGAGATCGCCCAATGTGTTTGGCGCTCATAAGTTCCGAACCCTCGGCGGCGTTGTCGCCAACGGATGGAATATAACTCAGCTATTGGACTAGATGATGTTCAATTTCGATCTCTGAATAGCCTATGACTAAGTATAGCGCCGCAACTGGAGAATCTGTTGGTCCTGAGCCGACACCCTGCTTCGAAACGTCAAGCGTCCTGTCGAGCGTATACACTGGAGAGTCTACCGTGGGATCGGACGGCTGCCGACATGACTTTGAGTGTTGACCAGCTTGTCTGCGTTTTGGTCCGCCAATCAAATCATCGTAACGACGACGGGCTGAGATTTCCCCAGCCCGTCGCCTCGGACATGTCGGCCGTCGCGGCAGCGCGGCTGGTGGCGATATGCGCCGACCGTTAGTCCGAATCCGAGTCGCCTCAGCCCATGAAGGGCACGGCGACGTAGTGGCTGGCGCCGTCGCGCTCGATCTGCAGCAGTACCGTCTTGTGGCCTTCGCGCTTGGCGTCGGCGACGGCTTTGCGCACATCCTCGGGCGTCGAGACCGACTTGCCGGCGGCACCGATGATCACATCACCCGTGCGCAAGCCCTTTTCGGCCGCGGGACTGTCGGGATCGATGCCAGCAATGGCTACGCCGTTGCCGCCCTTGCCCGCGGCACCTGCGGGGGCAAGCGACAGGCCGAGCTTCGGTCCGGCGCTCTTGCCCTCCTCGCTCGAGGACGCGGAAGCGAGCTTCTCGCCCGGCAGCTTGGCCACGGTGACCTCGATGGTCTTGGTCTCACCGTCACGCCACACCGACAGCGAGGCCTTGTCGCCCGGCTTCAGGCCCGCGACGCTACGAGACAATTCGCGTGCATCGGCGATGTTCTGGCCGTTCACGGCGAGGATGGCGTCGCCGGACTTCAGGCCCCCCTTGCCGGCCGGACCATCGGCCGAAAGGCCGGCGACCAGCGCCCCATTGGCCTCCTTGAGGCCGAGCCCATCGGCCAGATCCGACGTCACTGGCTGGATCTGCACGCCGATATAGCCGCGCGTCACCGAGCCCGTATCCTTGAGCTGCGCGACGACTGATTGCACCGTCTGCGCTGGAATATCGAAGGCGATGCCGACGCTGCCGCCGGAGGGCGAGTAGATCGCGGTGTTGACGCCGACCACATTGCCGGAGAGATCGAAGGTCGGGCCTCCGGAATTGCCGCGGTTCACCGGAGCGTCGATCTGCAGGAAGTCGTCATAGGGGCCAGAGCCGATGTCGCGGCCGCGCGCCGAGACGATGCCGGCCGTCACCGTGCCGCCGAGGCCGAAGGGATTGCCGACGGCGAGCACCCAATCGCCGATGCGCGGCGAAGCGGTGGCGAGCTTCACGAAGGGGAAATCGGAGCGGCCATCGACCTTGATCAGCGCCACATCGGTCTTCGGATCGGTGCCGATCACCTTGGCCGAATAGGTCTTCCCGTCATCGCTGGTGACGCTGACGGTCTTGGCCTTCTCCACCACATGGTTGTTGGTGACCGCATAGCCGTCGGCCGAGATGAAGAAGCCGGAACCCAGCGCCTCGCCGAAATGCTTCGGCGCCTGGCCGCGCGGCATGAAGGGCAGATTGGGGAACGGCGTCTCGTCGTCGCCGCCATTGCCGCCGAGGGCCATGGGCTGCGCGTCCTGCTCGACGATCTTGACCTTCACGGAGATGACGGACGGCTTCACCCTCTGGACGAGGTCCGCGAAGGAGACCGGCGCGACGGCCGCGGGCGCATCGACGGCCGAGGCCTGCAAGGGCGCCTCGGCAGCTTTGGCGAAGGCAGGAACGCTGGGGATAGCCACACCCGCCTCGAAACCGGCAACGGCCATCAGGGCGAGCGCCGCAACCCTCGAAGCGAGCTTGAGCTTCCGGCGCCGCGTGGCGGCCGGAAGGGTGTTATGCGTGTTCATGACATGAGCTCCTTTGACCCAAGGTATTTCCCGGGCCTGTTGCGGAGTGCATATGGAGAGAAGGTTGTTGCGCTCTCCTGTCCCGCTCATGAAATCTTGGTAATCCGAATTGTCAATTATTATACTGCTATTGCATTTGGTCGCTCAACACCGCTGCCAGTCTCATCGAACGAGAAGCATATTGAATGTACTGGCAAATAACTCGGTCTCGGCGGACTCTATGCGACCGATATCGCGGGTCGTGGCCGTCTCATGGGACCCGACGAAGAGGGCCCGCTCGCTCAACTGAAAGCGTGCCGACGGGATCTTGGTCGATCCAAAGATCGCAGAGCATCGTGGCTCGGCAGCAGCCCGGCGCTCGTCTTGCCCTCCCAAACGCCGTCTTCACCGCGCTCAGTCTCGCTTCCCTCACGTCAACCCGCGCCTTAATCCGCCGAACCGCCGTGTACGGACCCGTATGCACAGTGGTGTGGGAGGGAGAGGACGGAATGGGAGGGAGAGGACGCGAGACCTCGAGCCGACCCCAAGCCCGATGCGGGCTTGCCCTCAAATCATCCCGATTCTACTCTCGTCTTCTGGATCGGTAAAAATTGCGCTGTTTCGCCCTTCGCCGAACCCGTCCCAAACGCAAAAGGGTCGATGCCCATGTGCTCAATGAAGGCGCTAATCATGGCCCTGATTTTGGCATCGGCTTCGCTGGCTGGCGGCCTTAGTGAGACCATTGCCGGCGTTCCACCGGCCTTGGCAACCATGCCTGCGGTTACCGCTGCCGAGGTGGGTGGCTCGATCGAGAATGTCCGCTGGGCGCACGCTTATTTCCGAAGATCGTGGGCGCGTCCTTGGGGACTAGGTTGGGGCCGCGACTGCTGGCGCTGGCGTGCCACACATTGGGGCCTGCAGCACGTACGGATTTGCTGACTCCCCGCTCTCGCCGCCACCAATCGATCAGGTCCGCCTTCCTGCCTCGCGCACGGTGCTCTCGAGCTTCGTGGGGGCCATCTGGCGCCGTTCGGGGAGTGCGAGCATGAGGGCGCCAGCCCTCGTCGAGCTGGAATTGGGTGTCGCAGGCGTGGCGAGATAAGGGAACCAATCGCCGGACCCCACGTTGTCTTTACATCCGCCGTGTCGTCGCGAGATCGATTTGATCGGGCAGCTTCGACCGATTTGGGGAGGTTCAAAATGAAGTTCTTGGTGTTCGCAGCTATGACCGTGTTCGCCGTGATGGCCTTCGTCCCCGAGGCGGATGCTGTGGTGTGCGCCCGTGGCGTTCGCGGCGCTGCCTGTGCTGGTCATCGTGGCGTTGCCGTCGCGCACCGACCCGTAGTGGTTCACCGCCGCGTCGTACGCTGACGGAAATTTACGGCTAAGCTGTTTGATCGCGGGGGCGTCACGTCCGGCCGAGCCCCGCCTCCAAAGAGCGTTGGCTCTTCAACGCATTCCGCCAACACCGAGCTGGTGAGATGGGCAGAGCAGAGCTTTATCGAGAGCGTGCGGCGGAGTGCTTGGCGTTCGCCAAGACCGTGGCCGATCCAACGTGGCGGACGCAATTGATCGCAATAGCGACCCGATGGCTCGAACTTGCCGACCGGGCGTCTGAGTTCATGGGACCGGAACACCCGCCGAGGCAGGATTACGGGGGCGAGAAACATCTACACTGACATTTTTCGGGCAGCTCGCCGCCCTTCTGCGTGATACGTCCGCACATGGGGCGAGGGACGCGCCGGCCTAGCTGAGCGTAAGGCCAGGAAGGCGGGCCGGATCGATTGAGGGGCCGCGAAGAGCGAGCGGCCATCGCAAACGCCGCTCGCCCTTTGGGGATGCGCGGCGGTTGGATCGATGCACCGCGCAGAATCCATATGCGCCAACTTGGTTATCGGCTGCTTAAGGCTCCTCACGCGCCTGCTCGCGGTCGCGCGGGAATTCAGACACCTTCGCGCGATCTGCGATTTGCTTCTTAATCTCAGCAAGAGACTTGCCCCTCACGTCAAAGCCCTTCCGCTCCAGCCAAGCAATGGCCTTTTCAGTTAGAGCGCGCTTAGAGCGCGCTTGAAGGCGGCACGGCGCCGCTGTGCCTCCTCGTAAATTTCCCACGTCATGCCTTTCAATATTGCACGATGGCGACCGCCTTTCCACCCGTCGCTGGTGCGAGCGGCAATCGACGGCGCGTTGCCGCTCGCCCTTTCCTCCATCGATCAGGTCCGGCTTCGTGGCCTCGCGCCTGATTCAGACTGCGGACCCCGCCGGGGGGTGGAGGGCTGGCGAGGTCCAGGGCTACGGCCTGGGTGGGCTTCGGGGCCGTGGCCGGGCTAAATCAACGCCGCAACCCCGGAAAGGTTCGAGGCGAGCCCACCCAAATGGAATTGGGTCGGCTCGACGAAAAAGGCATCCCAACTCAAGAAGTTCGCGTCGGTGAGCCGGCAGGCCCAAAAGAATTCAGCGACCCGGCGTCGCCGATTTCTGCGCCCACCCAAAAAGAAACTTGTCGGCTCCCGCATGAAAGCCTCCCGATGCCAACATCAATGCAACATGGGCCTGATCGATTAGAGGCCCCGGCTAACGAATTTACTGCGGTCGGTGTCTTGAAACTTTCACGAAGCGTCGGTTATCGGTGCGCCCCCGCCTTTGAAGCTAGGACCGAGTAATGACTCATAGACGGATAGTTCCGACATTGCAGGACATGATCTCGTGCCCGGCCTGTCACACGACGGGGGTCGATCCCACGAGCGTTGAAGAGGGAATTCCCGAGCGCTGCAAGTCTTGCCGTGGGGTCGGCTACATCAAGTCCGGTCCCGTCCAGGGGGCCGCCGTCCCGCCGAGCGCAGGACCAGGAAGGCGTGCCTGATCGATTGAGTGTGGGCACTATTGTTTGCCGCCCGCGCGCGCGTCCGGTCTGAAAGTAATCTTCGCCACCAATAGGAATCGAATACGACATGGCTACGGGCACGGTTAAGTGGTTCAATCCCCAAAAGGGCTTCGGCTTCATCCAACCAGACGGCGGCGGCCAGGATGTTTTCGTCCACATCTCGGGCCGTGGAACGTGCCGGCATGAGCGGCCTCAACGATGGCCAGAGGATCAGCTTCGAACTCGAGGATGATCGGAGGAGCGGGAAGAAATCGGCCGGTAGCCTCAAGTCAGTTTAGAGCTGCGCGTCGTTCACCAAAAAGCCCCGCGCTCTTTCGAGGCGGCGCTGAGTCGGCACGACGCTTCTGGCCTTTAGGGCTGGTGGGCATGCTCACTGGTTTCCGTCGCGGGCTTCTGTTCCAACGTCGGTCCGCATCACCGAAACGAGCGGCTCGCCATTGTCGTCTGTTTCATCCGCGACGTGAATGAAGAACTGGGCGCCAGGATGCGACTGAACCTCTTTGGCGCGGCGCTGCTCGCGGCGGCGATCGACCGACGGGTTTCGCGGCGGAAGGCGCCGCGCCATCAGGACCATCGAGCGCATTCGGCCTGGCTTCAGGGGACCCGGAGACCGCGCGAGCGCCGCTCCGACCATCCGTGCAGGATAGATCGACGGTGTAGCGGGTCGCGTTATCCCTCGTGGAATGATGTTCGGCTTGATCCGGCCCGCGATGGCGTGGATCGACCCTGCCTCCTTCGATTTCCTGGTCTGCGCAGCGCTGCAAGGTCCTGGAGCTGTGACTGCATTCCTGAGGGTGTTGTCCCACAACCCGAGTGTACTTTCCGGTTCAGTGCACGCGAGACCCTGACCGTCGAGCCAATCGTCGTCTGCGTCTGCCTGGAACGATGATCGGGAATTCCGCTGAGTTCCTGGCTGGTCTCCTTGGAGGAAGAGTGGGCGCCTTTCCCGTTGCCTGGCTTTGTCACTTAAGGCCGTCGCCGTCGCTACGGCCCCATCGAGCATGGAGCTGGCCGGTATCCCCAGTCTTCGGTCGCCTGGCTCGCGGTCTATCGCCGTCTTCGCTTCGCTCAGCGGCATGACCGTCTGCGCCGGCTCACCTGCAGACCGGCCTATCGCTGAGTCTTCGCTTCGCTCGCGGGCGCATGACCGTCCTCGCTTTGCTCGGATGGGCGATACCCCTCCGGCCAGCTCCGCTCTCCGGGGCGCAGCGCTTCGCTTGCCCCTCGCTGCGCTCGGGCTCCGGTTCCGGCTTGCCGGCCTTTGCGTGTCGCCATGGCAACGGGGCAGGTCGCCCCCACATCAAAGGAGAGCGCCATGAGGAACATCGCGGAATTCCAGATCATCGGCCGGGTCGGCCAGGTCAAGACGGTTGGCTCGACGGTCAGGGTGTCGCTGGCGGCGAACTACCCCTTCAAGGACAAGGCCGGCGACTGGAAGGACAGCACCCATTGGAACGAGGTCACGATCTTCCAGGACAGCATGCGCGGCTACGTCCAGAAGCATCTTTCGAAGGGCGACCTGGTTCACGCCCGCGGCCGGATCAAGCAGAACTCCTACGTGAAGGACGACGAGACCCGCTTCACCGTCGACCTGATCTGCATGGACATCTCGCGACTGGCGAAGCCCTCGGAGGCCACTGAAGGCGAAGCAGAGTGAGCTGGAAGGGGCCGCCGCAAGGCGGCCCCTTCCAATCGCCGGGCACAAGTGTCCCAGCGAAGGCAGCGCCCTTCATCGCGGCATTGCTGCGATCGGCCCGAAGGCGAACGCGCTTCCAAATGGCGCCGTAGTGAGCCGGAGGGCCACCCTTCAGAAAGTTCCCGGCGCCGACCGGCGCCGGGTCTGCTTTCTGTCATGCTCGGTCGCACATGCCGGCGAATTTGCAAGTGCCGAGGCGCCTCGAGAGCTTGCCGAAGGGCGCAGGTTCGTGGATTTCTCGCCGGCGATCACCTCGCCGATAGACGGCCTTGATATGCTGCAGCAAGTGGCGAGCTCGCTGTGCGTCCAGTTACGAGAACCTTTGGTCGACAGGCGCGTGGACGAGCCTTGCTTGCAGATAGGGTGAGCCGCGGTTATCGGCGTCGGCACCGGCTCTGTCAGCCGCCCTGGTGGATCAGATCGGCGGCGGTGACTGGGCGCAGATTCATGTCGGGTGGGCCCTTCACCAGGAGTTCGGCATTGAGCTTGAGATCGCGGTCGGGGTGCAGGCGGCCCAGACCCGCAGGCGATAGAGGCCGGGCTCGAGATCGGCGCCGAGAACGAGGTCGAGGGTCTTTTCCTCGCGCGTGGGCACCGGGATCTCGCGGGTCTCGGTGCCGATCGAGCGGTTCTCGAGCCAGGCCGCGGCAATGCAGGAGGGTGCGATCACGGCATTGGCGCCGGTGATGGCGCGAAACTCCATGCCAAGCTGGGTGCGGCCGGCGGTGGTGATCTTGAGCCAGCCTTGCAGCTCGAGCCCGGCGAGGCCGGTGTAGCGCACGCCTTTCGACTTGAGATCGTGGAGCGCGATGGGGCCGCCGGCATAGACGAAGCCGCCGACGCTATCGGCCGGAATCGATTGGAGGTCGCGGGGTTTGTCGGGTGCCTCATGAACGATGGCGACGGCACCGGGCTTGTAGGCGGTGCTTTCGGGCTGGACGACAGCAGCCGCGGGCAGCTGTGGTGCTTGCGCCGGGGCGGAGGAGGGGGCCGATTGGCCAGTCGACATGGTTTCTACCCCGAGGCGCCGCAGGATCTCGTCGAGCTTGCCATCGATCCGGTCGAGGCGCTGATCGGTCGACGATGCGGGCGAAGATGGCGCCGGCGGAGATTGCGCCAGTGCCGGGCAAGTGACGGCGAGCAAGCCGGAAACTGCAAGAACAAGAGCGGGTCGGATCACGGGTGCTTGCCTAATGCTTGTCTGTTTCTTGGGGGCAGGGTGCCGAAGCCGTCGGCTGGCGCGGCACCAACGCTGACAGCGTCGAGCGAACGGCCGGGCGCGATGCTCGGCACCGCGGCGGGGTTCGTTGTTCTCGATGTCGGCGTCGCGGCGGATGGCGGTCGATCGGCCGGAGCCGTGACGACATCGGCATCCGGCGCCAGCGGAATCGGGCCGGGGCCTGCCATATCCTGCGCGAGACGGCCGATGACGAGAAGCAGGAAGAGGACGGCGCCGATAGCCGCATAGCGGAACAGCGGATTGTGCCGGATCAGCGCCGGCACGAGGGACAGCGCGCGGCGCAGATGGGAGATGAGTTCGCCGCGGGTCATGGGCTCCCTCCCTCACTGGCCGCCTCGATGTCGCGCGCCTCGATGCGCATGATGGGATCGCGGCCCAATCCGACGCCAGATCGTGCGAGGCGCAGGGCCTGGGCTTCGCGGGTGCGCTCCCAGAGCGTGCGCACGGCGCGGCCATTGCCGAACTGTTCACCGCGCTCGGCTTCCATTCGCACGCAGACACGCATTGCCGCCGCATCGGCCCCAGGGTCGAGGGCGAAGCCTTCGCGCCTTGCGAGATCCCGGTAGATCGCGGCGAGCTCGTCCGCATCGTAGTCCTCGAAAGTGATGATGCGGCCGAAGCGCGAGCGCAGGCCTGGATTGGCATCGAGGAAGCGGCGCATCTCGCCCGTGTAGCCGGCGGCGATGACGCAGAGGCGGTCGCGCTCGTCCTCCATCAGCTTGAGCAGGGTGTCGATCGCCTCCCGGCCGAAGTCGCCGCCGTTCGCCAAGGGGGCAAGCGCATAGGCTTCATCGATGAACAGCACACCGTCGAGGGCCGATTCGACGGCTCGCTCTGTCTTCATGGCGGTCTGTCCGATGAAGCCCGCGACCAGCTAGCCGCGGTCGACCTCGACGACATGGCCGGAGCGCAGCAAGCCGAGGCCGACCAGGATCTCGCCCATAAGGCGGGCAGCCGTGGTCTTGCCGGTGCCGGGATTGCCAAGGAAGACGAGATGCAGGCTCGGCGGCGCCGTCTTGATGCCGTGGCGCTTGCGCGCGCGCTCGGTTTGCAGAACGGCGACGAGCTTGTGGACCTCGGCCTTGACCGAGGCCCAGCCGGTCATGGCGTCGAGCTCGGCGAGAACCGCAGCAAGCGGCCGCACGGCCTTGCGCACGGTAAGACGTGGCCCGTCACCACTCAAAGCACCGGCCGCGGATCGCCGCGCCGGCATGGGCGCGCCACGCGTCATGGCCAGCGCCAGACGCCAGGCCATGACGGCGAGGCAGAGGATGAGCAGCGTCCCGGCGAAGATGCGCGCGGCCGTGAAGACGAAGACCACAGCGATCAGGGCTGCGACAAAGAGGATCGCTTCAGCCGGCATCCCTTGTCTTCACGAGGTCCTGGTTGACGAGCTCGGCCTTGACCGGGGCGCGAAGCGGTTGGCAGCGACCAGGCTCACCATCTCCGGGCGGCGGAAGTAGATGGCGCGGCCGCAGCGCAGAGGCTTGCGGCCGTGCACGAACACGAACTGCTCGTCGGCACGTGTGTCGGCCAGGATCTCTGAGACCGTCGCGAGGCGACGGCCGCGCTCCGATAGCTGCTCCGAGACGCCCGAGGTGGCGGTGCCGGTCTCGAGCAGCCTCGCGCTATTGCCACGATTGGTGCTCTGCGAACTCAAGATCACGCCATGCTCGCCGCAGGCTTCGGAGACGGCGCGGGCCTGTTCGAGCGAGCCGATGGCGGCATAGGCCCGCCAGGAGGCGGATTCGAACCAGGACGCCTTGCCGCCCTCGCCCCATTGCTCGCGCAGCTGGCCTTCGGACTGATAGAGCATGACCAGGGTGATGCCGTATTTGCGGCCGGCGTCCCGGGCACGCGCCAGCGAGGACATGAAGCCGAGGCGCGCGACCTCGTCGAGGAGGAAGACGACGCGGCCTCCGGGCAGATGACCGTCGGCTTCATAAACGGCGTTGAGGAGCGCGCCGACGACGACGCGGGCGAGCGCCGGCGTCGCCTCGAGCACCTTCATGGGAATATTGATGAAGAGATCGATGTCGCCGGCGACGAGATCGGCGGTGGTGAAGCTGCTTCCGGAGACGAGCGCGGCATAGCCCGGATTGGCGAGCCATTCGGTCTGTTCGCTCATGCTGCCATAGACGCCGGAGAAGGTCTCGGCGACGAGCTGCATGAGCTGGCCGGCGAGATGTCGGGCGCGCGGAGATTGCGAGTGCTCGTGGATGCGGTCGAGCTCTTCGCGCATGCCGTCCTCGGGGAGGGCGAGGCGGGCGGCGAGCGTCACCAGGTTGCGCTTGCCGGGTTGAAGCTCGGGATCGAGGACGATATCGGACAGCAGCGCCTCGACCATGGCCTTGCCGCGGCCTTCGAAGAAGGCCTTTCCGGTATTTTGGGACGAGCTGGTCGCCGCCGGCTTCTCGCCGCAGATCCAATCGACGACGGCACGCACATCGCCATGGATCAGTGCGGACGAAGGATCGAGCCAGTCGAGGGCATTGAAGCTGCCCTCGCGGCTTGCAGGATCAATCGAGATGACGCGACGGCCCATGGCGGTGCGCGCCGGCGTCAGCATCGGCGCGAGCTCCGAGGAGGGGTCGAGGGTGACGGTCGGTCCGCGATAGGTGAGAAGCGTCGGCACGCAGGTCGAGACGGTCTTGTAGGAGCCGGAGCCGGCGAAGACGAGACCGTGAGTGCCGCCCCAGCCGAGATCGAATACGAGGAGCGGTGCCTTGCCGCCCTTGCCCCAGGTGGCACGGTTGCGAGGATCGAAGGCACGGCGCACAGCGCCAGGATCCTGGTCGACCCGGTAGGCCTCGCCGACCACGACGCCGCCGAGCTGCTCGCGCGACGCATCGAACAGGACGGATGCCTCCTTGACCGGCATCCAGGCGGCGTGCCCGAAGGTGTCGGTCTTGGCGCGTTGCAAGGGCTTCACGCCATGTGCACGCAGCGGCTGGCCGCGCAGGACGCGAATGCCGATGCAGGTCGCGAGGAAACCGAGCGCGGAGGCGAAGCCGATATTGAAATTGGCGACGCGCAGGATGTTGATCCACGAGTAGGCCGGCCGAAGGCCGAGGAGGCGAGCGCCCTCATGCCAACCCGTCAGCAGCGTCGCTGCCGCCATGCCGGTGACGGCGGCGATCGCGGTCATGGGGAGGGCGGCACCGAAGCGGCGCAGGCCAAGGATCAACGCCATCACGAGCGCCGGCCCGAAGAGGGCAGCCGTCGGCCAGGCCCCATAGGCGAGGCGATACGATGCGGCACCGGGCGCGATGCCGCTCTCTTGCATCGAGATCAGCAGGGAGCGCCATAGATCGTCGGCCATGCCCCAGGCCGGATACCAGATGACCAGTGGGGCAATCGCGACGACGAGCCGAAGGCAGGTGCGGTGGAGATCGTGGACGATGGTGTTCAGGAGCATCGGGCGGGCGTCACTCAGCGGCTGCTATCTTCTCCCGCTCGCCAGGCGGACGCACGCGATGGACCGTGCCGCCATGCTCGTCGGCAAGCGCGGCAACGACCGCGTGCTCGGCAAGTCCTTCCCAATGCTGCAGGACCTTGTTCCAGCGCAAGCCCGCCCCGCGCAGGCGCGTGGTGAAGGTCGTGGGTAGCGCGCCGGCGAAGGTGACGGTCAGCGGCTCCCTTCCGGCATCGCGCGCCTTGGCCTCGCGATCGAAGACATGGCCGCCAGCTTTCGCCCATTCGGTGACGCGCGCCGTATTCTTGGCGCTCGACGATAGCGACAGAAGCGCGCCATAGAGAGCGTTGGCGTCGAGATGGAGGAGGCCGGCCTTTTCGACGAGACCGCCGGCTTCGATCAGGCGGCGGGTACGAGCTTTGCGCTCATCGGTCTTGATGCGAGCTTCCTGCTCGGCGATCCGTGCCTTCTGCTGCCCGAGCCGGCTCATGCGCTCGGCGAGCGACGTGCGCGCCATGGTGTCCTCCTTGTTAGTTGCCGGTTAACAATCCTTGGCGGGCGGGTCAAGATCGTTTCTCGGCAAAGCGCAGGCTCGACGGCTGACCGCGGAGCGGGTTCGAAACGCATGTGCAGACGCAATATGCATTCTGTCGAATGCTGCTTGCGCGGGTACTGGAGGCGCGGCATGATGTCCCGGATGGCCATCGCCTTTGCCCGCGCCCGCTACATCTCGCGTGCCTCAGGTGGTAGTGCCGTGCGCTCGGCTGCCTATAACGGGCGCGACAAGATCGAGGCGCAGCGCACCGGCGAGGTGTTCTACTTTGCGCATCGCGACCCTCCGGACCACCACGAAGTGCTCTTGCCGGAGGGTGCGCCTAAGGCCTTCCTCGAGAGCGCGGCGCTGTGGAACGCGGCCGAAGCCGCCGAGAAACGCCGCGACGCGCAGGTGGCGCGCGAGATCGTGCTGGCGTTGCCGGCGAATAGCGAGCTCGGACATGAGGACCGGGTGGAGCTCACGCGGAGCTTTGCGCTCGAGCATTTTGTGTCCAAGGGGCTCGCGGTGCAGTTCGATGTGCACGCGCCGCATGGGGCGGAGAGCGAGAGCGAGCGGGCGAACCATCACGCGCATCTGTTGATCACCACGCGGCGCCTTGATGGCAATGGGTTTGCGGCGAAGAAGGCGCGCGATCTCGATCCCGTATTGCGCCAAGGCAAGGGTCGCGCCGTCGTGACAGAGGCTGAGGCGTGGGGTGCGACCTGGCGCGATCATCAGAACCGCTACTTTGTCGAGCATGGGCTCGATATCCGGGTGGATGCGATGAGCGCTGTCCCGCAGGAGCATATCGGGCCAGTGCGGATGCGGGCGCCGGACGCGGAGGCGAATGCGCGAGCAGACGAGATCGCGCGCGCGAATGCCGCGGCGGCGCGAGATCCGGATCAGGTGCTCGCCGTCATGACCCGCAACAGTGCGACCTTCACGGAACGGGATCTCGACCGGCATCTCGCCAAGCACATTGGCGAGGACGCGGAGTTGCGTGAAGTCAGGGCGAAGGTGCTTCAGCATAAGGACCTCTTGTCCCTGCACGATCGCGAGACGGGTGAGATCGCCGGGCGGTTCACGACGCGTGCCGTTCGTGCGCAGGAGAGGGAAGCGTTGGCCGATGGCGCGCGGGTCGCGGCCGGCGCGCATCGGGACATCGGGCATGCGGCGCGCGAGGCGGCTCCTTCCTCCGCGGCGCTGCGCCCGGATCAGCGCGCAGCGTTCGAGCATGCGACCGGCGGCGGCGGTCTGAAGATCATCGAGGGCCGTGCCGGCACGGGCAAGAGCTTCGCGCTTGGCGCCATCCGCGATGCGCATGAGGCGGCCGGCTACAAGGTCGTCGGCCTCGCGCCGACGAACGCTGTGGCGCAGGATCTGAAGCATGACAGGTTCGCGCGATCGTCGACGGTTCATGCGGAACTGTTCCGGTTGAAGAACGGCCATGTGATCTGGGACCGGCGGACGCTGGTGGTTCTTGACGAGGCGGCGATGCTCGACGCCAAGGTAACTGGCGAGCTGCTGCGCGAAGCAAAGCTCGCGGGCGCCAAGGTGGTGGCGGCGGGCGATGATCGGCAGCTCGCCTCGATCGAGCGCGGTGGCCTGTTCACCGAGTTGAAGAAGGCGCACGGCTCCGTCGAGATCAAGCAGGTGAGGCGCCAGCGCGTCGACTGGCAGCGCGATGCGGCGCGCGATCTGTCCGAGGGGCGGTTCGAGGAGGCGCTGCGTGCCTTCGCGCGCAACAAGGCCATCATCTGGACGAACCGGCAGGACGAGACTCACCTTAAGCTCGTCGAGCAATGGACCAAGGACACGGCGACCGATCCTGCGGCCTCGCGCTTTGTGTTCGCCTACACCAACAAGGATGTGGACGTGCTCAATCGGAGTCTGCGCCAAGTCAGGCGCGAACGCGGCGAGCTCGGCGCCGACCATATCTTCACGACCAAGCACGGGCGGGCGGCGTTCGCGGTCGGGGACCGGGTGCAGTTCACCGACACCCTGAAAGGCGCGGGGATCTACAACGGCAATGCCGGCGTGATCACCGGCATCGAGCGCGAGACGGGCCGCATCAGCGCGAGGCTCGATGCGCCGGCCGGCCGCGAGGGGCGGCGCGTCGACTGGTCCGCCTCCGAGTTCACGGGATTCCGGCACGGCTATGCGGGCACGATCTACAAGGGCCAGGGCAAGACGCTCGATCACACTTATCTGCTGCACACTCGCCATTGGCGGGCGGCCTCATCCTATGTGGCGCTGACACGCCAGCGCGAGAGCGTCAAGGTGTTCGTGGCCGTCGAGACGGCGCGCGATATCCGCCAGCTGGCGCGGCAGATCGGGCGCAGCGAGATCAAGTCCGCGTCGGTCGCCTATGCGACGCGAGACGAGCTGACGCGTGAGCAGATAACGAAGCTCCGCGAGAAGGAGACGGTCGCCATGGCGAGAGGGTCCGTGGAGCGACAGGGCGAGCGATTCGCAGGTGTCCGGGCGGAGCCCGGGGCCGCCCGTGAGGACGGAACGTCCGTCCGGCCTGCGGCGCAGGACACGACTTCGAGTTCGCTCCTGTCGCCGCTCTCGGTCGAGACATCTGTCGCGAAATCTTCTGGGGAGGCGCAGGAACCCGTTTCGATACGCAGGGCACACGAGCCGCCGAGTGTCGAAGCTCCCCGTGTGGCGCCGGCGCCCGCGCAGGCCGCGATGGCGCCTCCGGAAACCGCAGCTTCGTTGGCGCGGACGGCCGGGCCCGGTGTGCTTATCCCTGCTTTCGAGACGCAAGGCCGGGACAGCCAAGTTCGGGACAGCCTTGGGCGCGGGGTCGACGCCAAGAGCCTTGCGTCGGTGGTGTCGGCCGACGTCCGCGTGCGGCGTGAGCAGGAGGCGAGGGCGGTGTATCTCGAGACCGCCTATCGCGATCCGAAAGCCGCCACTGCGCGCCTGAGCGATCTCGTGTCGCGTGACGGCGCGACAAGCGCCGCACGCCGCCTGTCGACGGACCTGAGCCTGCTGGGCGAGCTCAGGGGCCGCGAGGGCCTGTTCGCTGGTGGGACGGCGCGAGCCGAACGCCAGGCGGCAACGCGAGCCGCCGCCGCGATCGGGCCGAGCCTCACCCGCACGTCCGAGGCCGAGGCTCAGGCGGCGCAAGGCTATCGCGCCAGCGTCGAGGCGCAGCTCAAGGCCGATCGCACCGCCATTCCGAATTTGTCGGAGCAGGCCGTCGCTGCGCTCGGCATCGTCGCAGCCGCCAAGACCGACCAGGCCCGTGCCGACGCCTTCAAAGCACTCTCCGCCGAGCCCGAGACGAAACGCGAGATCGACACGTTCCGGAAGACCATCGAAGCTCGGTTTGGCGAGGACGGCGCCCGCGCCTTGGTGCGGGTCGCCGCGGCGGGCAAATCGTTCGAGCACGCCTCCGTGCCGAAGGCGCAGCAGGCCGCGCTCGATGCGGCGACCAGGCTCTATGCGGCCGCGCGCAGCGCTGAGCGCCAGATTCTGCGTGCCGTCGAAAGCCAGCGCCTGTCGGCGCGGCAGAGCCATGGGTCGAGGCTGAAGCCGTGATGACGTTGGCCCCATGCTGATATTGTTGGCCCGTCTTGTGAGGGGCGTGGTCAGCCCAGAATCATTTTGGGGTCTGAGAGCTCGGCTGGCGCTGGGGCGTAGCACAGGGGAGGGGCCGTTTCGCCGCGCCCTATCGACGTTGTGCTCCGCCGGGCAGGGGCGGAAGCGCTTCGAACGGATTGAGTACCGAGCCGCGGAACGGTTTGAAGTGCTTGCTGTTGCGGGTCAGAATGGTGAGGCCATGGGCTTCAGCTGTCGCTGCGATCGCGACGTCGGCGAAGCCCGGCGCCTGTCCGGCGCCTCTCGCCACATCCATCAGCTTGCCAGCGATCGTCGCCGTACGCAGATCGAACGCCAGAATCCGGCCGCCGTAGAGATGCTCGACGGTATCCCACCACGCCTGCAAGGCCGCAGCCTTCCGCGGCGCGCCATCGCGTATCGCCTTGGCGATGCCGTCTCTGATCTCGGCGGCCGTCACGACCGAGAGATAGAGACCATTCGAGGCTTTATCGAGCCACTCGGCCAGAGCGGCCGGACGTTCCTTCTTCGTCGGCGCGACCGCTGAGATCACATTCGTGTCGAGAAGATAAGTCAAAGATCGGCTTCCCGCAGCGGGGTGCGGTCCCGCTCGGGAATGTCGCCCTCCTCGAGAGGCGAGGACGCAAGTAGACGCCCAAAGCTCGGAATGTTCGACAGGCGCTCCCAAGTCGCCCAGGAAATCACGACGGCCTCCTTGCGTCCATGCCGGGTGATCGCGAATTCCTCGCCCTGTAGCGCATCGTCGATCACGGCGGAGAGCGTCGCTTTGGCGTCCTTCAGCTGGATCTCACGCATGGCGGCTTTATCTCCCGATATGACTACCTTGGTCATATAGGGGTCAGCCGTGCCGGCGTCCAGTCGGGTTAGGTGGCGCGGGGGTGTCGCGTGTATTGGTGGGCGCGGCAATGTAACGAGAACGCTGGCGAGCTGGGCTCGATTATGATGGCAAATGACAACCATCTCGTTCGCTCGTCTTTCGTCATGGCTTGGTGTCCTTCAAAACGCCGAGGCCGCGCACCGCGCACCCCGACCACTCCGCACCCGGCCTCGGCTTCCGCCTCAGCTATGACACCCTAGCCTTTTGAGGTTGCCGACCCCGGCCGATAATCTGGAATTCCGCGATGTTTCTCATAGGTCTATCTGTTCTTGGTTGCGCATCAGTTCGTTTCAGTGTATCCGCTATCGACACTCGTTTATTTTCGGAAATAGGCTTGCAAGTTCCATAACAAAGCTTATGCGATTCCGAATAAATATGGATGATGCTTGCAATCGTTGAAGATTTACGGTTAATCATCACCGTCACACCCCGTATTTGATGAACTGGATTTCGGTCGGCTACTCACGCGGTCTTCTCGCAGAGGTTGGGCCTCGATACCTTCTTGACGGCGATATCGCTTTGAGCGATATCACTACCGTGAAGATCATCACCTACACGCTCGCCGCGCGACGCGGCTTCCGGAAGATTCCAGGCGACATGCGGGCGCAAATCGAGAGCAAGCTCGCCCGTTTCGCGAAGACCGGCGCCGGCGACGTGA
This sequence comes from Rhizobiales bacterium GAS188, assembly GCA_900104855.1. Taxonomy (NCBI): domain Bacteria; kingdom Pseudomonadati; phylum Pseudomonadota; class Alphaproteobacteria; order Hyphomicrobiales; species Rhizobiales bacterium GAS188. The sequence continues at coordinate 195,533 of FNSS01000002.1, read as the reverse complement.
AATCCTTGACCGGGCAGCCGGGCGCCCGGCTTCGCGTCGGGGATTATCGCGTCATATTCGTTGAGACAGACACCAGCATCGAAATCCGAGCCGTCGGACATCGGCGCGACATCTACCGTTGACAGGAGGCCAGCATGGGCAAGCCGCAATTCATTCACACCGAGAAGGGCGAGGATCTCGTCGTCCTGTCGCGACGCGACTACGAGGCCCTTCTCGCACGCTCCGGCGACGAAGCCGCCGAGGATGCGATGACCGCCCGCATCATCGCTGACACCAGCGCCGCGATCTCCCGCGGCAAGGAGATCGCATTGCCTGCCGAGGTATGGGCCGCGATCGAGGCCGGCGAAAATCCCATCAGGGTTCTGCGCCGCCATCGCGGCCTGACGCAGGTCCAGCTTTCGGCCGAGACCGGCCTCTCCCAGGCTTATCTCGCCGAGCTCGAAACCGGCCGGAAGCACGGCGCGTCGAGCACGCTCAAGACCATCGCGCACTCGCTTCGGGTGCCCCTGGATGTGCTCGTGCCATAAACCGGCATCGCCGCAATCCGCGCATAGGCCAAGATCCCGCCACGGCCCCTCACCTTCCGGCAGACAGCGGAAACCTTCGTCGCGCCCGCCGCCGATGCACATCCGCATCGGTTTCGGCGATCGCTCGCCCGCCATCTCGACCGGGGCGGAATCGCGCCCGCGGCTGATACAGGTCGGCTCGGCCCGCGCGATCGCGGAAACTGGCTTGCGCGTCATCCCCGCCCTGCCCCGTATTTGACGAACTGGATTTCGCTCGGCCCTCGCTGGCCCCCGTGCCGGGACAATTGGACGACGATCGGTATGACGGACCGGATGTAGTCGACGATCTCGGCCTTGCTCAGGCCAAGCCCTGCCTGCATGCTCATCAGCGCCAGGCGGTCATAGGCTTGCAGGGGCGAATTCGCGTGCACCGTCGTCATCGAGCCTGGATGGCCCGTGTTGATCGCCTGCAAGAACGAGAACGCCTCCGCGCCTCTCACCTCACCCAAGAACAACCGATCCGGACGCATGCGCAGCGACGCCTCGAGGAGGTCCTGGATCGTGACCCGGGACATGCCTTGATCGCCCTTTGACGCGATCAGCGGCACATAGTTCAGGTGCGGCGGCTGAAGCTCGCGCGTGTCCTCGATCGAGATGATCCGCTCATCCGGTGGCACTTCCTTAAGGAGCGCGTTCAGGAAGGTGGTCTTGCCGGTCGAGGTCCCTCCGGAAATCACCATCGAGATCCGCTCCTTGATGGCGAGCCGCAGGAAATCCCCGATGGCTTTGCTGTCGAGGAGCTCGATCAGCCGACGATCGGTTTCCGTGAGCCTCTCCCCCGCCGATACATTGACGAGCTCGAGCCCGCCGGCCTTCTCGAATTCCGCGAGCGTCAGGTTTTTCACCACCTGCTTTCGGATCGAGATCGCGCCGCCACTTGGCGCCGCCGGCGACAGCACGGCCTGAAACCGCTCCCCATGCGGCAAGGCGGCCGACAGGAGCGGCGTCTCTTCGTTCACGGCCTGCTTCGTCTCGCTCGCGACCTGCTGCGCCATGCGCCTGATCGCGTCGCTCGTCAGATCGCGCACATCGTGGTGCTCCATCGCCGGAGCGCCCAGGACCTCCACGAAGACCTCGCCTGGACGGTTCACCGAGATCTCGACGACACGAGGATCGGCGAGCCAGGGGCGCAACGGAGCCAAGGCCGCGCGCAGATAGGTCGGCAGGCCCGCCCAGGCGCTATCGAAGGCGACGACCTCGCTCACGGCTTGTAAACCGGACCGGTGATGACAGTTGGCGCGGCCGGCTGGGGGGCATCCGGCCGCGCCGGGCCTGAGTGTTTCAGCGCGATCAGCGCCTCCTTCACCGGGTCCGTATACAGCGCCGAGAAATCGAGATCCCGGCGCACAAACACCATGATCGGCGTCCCCTGATCGACATAGACGGTCGGCGGGATGTTGATCGAGTCCTTCAGCGCCTCTTGGGCGATCTGATTCATGGTGTTGCCGACCGTCTGAGTCGCGATCTCGCGACCATTGCTCTGATTGTAACTCGGCTGCGTCGTCGTCGTCGTAACCTCACCCGTGACGGGATTGGTGACGCTCGTTTGCGTCTGCTGGCCGTTGTTCTGGTTCTTCTGTCCCAGCCCCACCACGTACTGGCTGGCCCCACCGACCATCGTCAGCAGGATCGCCGAGCCGAAGCGTTCGAGATAATGGCGATCGACATCCCCGGTCAGGCCCGATCGGCCGAGATCGTCCGTGCCATAGGAGCCCAGCGCGAGCGAGACGCCATCCGAGCGCAACAGCCGCGTCCAGATGATCAGCACGCGGGTCTGACCGCGCGCCAGGCCGGAGCGATACTCTCCCGTGAGCATCGTCCCCTTGGGGATCAGAACTCGGCGGCCGTCGAAGGAATAGACATCCTCCGACGTGATGGCCCGCGCCATGCCCGGAAGATCCGACTGGATAGTGGTCTCGAGTACGCCCCGGATGAGCGAGCCTTGCGGGATTAGGGCATCCGTACGGCGAATTTGCTCCGCCTTCGAGATCTCGACGCCCGTATTTGACACCTGGTTCGCGAAGCGCCGGTTGGCGTCCTCCTCCGGACCCGACGCCATCACCTTCGCCAGTTCCGAGGTGCCGGCGGCGTTGGCCTGGCCGGCGTCGAGGACCATCATTGGCGAGCGAAGCCGTCGCAGCCGCTCCGCCTCCTCGGTTGCCCTTCTGCGGGCCTCGCGGTCGTCTGGCGCCTGCGTCACAACGACGGGCGGCGGCGGCGCCACAACCGGCGCGGCAACCGGCGGCGGAGCGATCGTTAGCTTGCCATCGGATTTACCCGGCCGAGGCTCCTGGAAGGCCATATCGCCATGTGTCTGTGCGGTCCGGAAGGTTTCGTTGTCGGCGTCCGTCAACGAGCGGGTCCGCGCGGACCAGTTTTTCCACGCCATCCAGCTCAGGAACACGACGATGAAAACAACCAGCGCCGCCGGCAATATGCTGTTGCTGAAACGCGCACCAGCGCGCGCGACCGTTTCCGCGCCGTCCGCGATCGCGGCCTCGCTCTGATGGTCAATGGTCGACATCGTCCGCCCTCGGAAACAGCGCTCGGAGATTCAAGCCCCAGCCGGAGCCCGATGGTGGCGCGACGCCTTCCGCCGTCTGCGCCTGCGTCGGCGTGATCGCCTTCAGGTTGAATACGCTCGTCATCGCCGAGCCGAAGCGCAGCGTCCACTGCGCCGCCACCTTATCGACCACGATGTAGTCGCCCTCCCGCCGGTAGTTCATCAAGGTCTCATGACGGTCGGGCTTGACGAGGAAAATTCCGGGAACCTCGCCGGAGAACAGAAAGAAGGTCTTCAGGCCGTCGTCGAACATCGAGGACGGCTTGTTCGTATAGGAACCTTTGTAGGAATAGTTCCAATTGGCATTGGCCCAATCGGCGTGCTTGAAGAGCGGCGCCGCCGCCATCTCCTTCGCCTTGGACAGAAGCCGCACATCTTGGTCGTCATCGGAGTAGACGAAGCGCAGCTTATAGACCGCTTCGCGGGCGCCAGGCGCCACGGCCTTGAGCTGGAAATTGTAGATGCGCCTCGAGGTGACGATGTTCATGTTGGTCGTAGCATCCCGCTCGAGGGGCTTGATGAACAAGAAGCGCTTCGACTGATCGGGCACGGCCTGCCATGAGACCGTGTCCCCCATCGCGACCGTCACGATCCGTTCGTCCTCGGCGAACACCACCATCGACGAGATGCCCATCGTGCCGTTCAGGACGACGACATTGTCCTTGTCGTAGATCACCGTCCGGATGCGCGCATCCGCCTTCACGGACGTTGGATCCTGCTCGGCAATCGCCGGCGTGCCTGAGAGGACCGCGGCCAGGAGGAGAAGAGCTCGCCGCATCGCTTACTCCGTCGCCTCGCCCGAGCGCACCGTCTCCTGATCGCGCCGATACTCCACGACCTGGAAGCCGAGCGGATTGTCGAAGCGCCAGTCGTTGCGCATGGGCTCGCCGGAATAGCGAAACCGGACATTCGCGACCCAGTGATCGACCGTCATGTCGTGATCGGTCTTGCGATCCGTCTCGAACCGGACCGCGGCAGTGTGGTCGTTGAGGAAGATGACCGATTTGACGATCACCGAGATCGTCGTCTCCTTGCCCCACAGCTTCATCGGGTTCTGCGGGTTCGATGCCGCCCATTGCGCCTGCAGGTCCCCTGCTGCGGCGCCGGTGCTGAACAGCGAAGCGAGATCGAAATTGTCCTTCAAGGCGCGCGGATCGTAGGTCTCTCGCGCCCGGAGGAAACGCACGACATTGGCGCGCGTCACCGCTTCGCTCTGCGACAGCGCGCCGCGCTGCAAGGGGTTCGCGACCTCGACGTAGCCCGAGGTCTTGTCGACGAGAAGCGTCACGACCTCCATGCCCTTGAGCGGTACGAGCTCGTAGAGCAAACCGATCGCCGCGATGTCCGCAAGACCAAGCACGATCGCGATCAGGCGCCAGCTGTTCCTGGACCACCGGACCGTGCGATAGACGGAGTGTTCCCAACGCTCGCCCTGCGTGTAGTAGTCCGGATCGACGACACCTGCTGGCGACGCCGCGGCCGGCAAGGTGGCAACCAGCGATGTCGCGCCCTTGGCGCGGCGTGCTCGCCACAATCTCATCGCGCCAGCACCACGGCTTTGTCCTCAGGCGTCAGCTTGAGGATCAGGTGATCGTAAAACCAGGACAAGGCCACGAGCAGAATGCACAGACCAAGTGCCAGCCAGCGCGGGTAATCCGGCATGAAAAAGGATCCTACGAATACCGTGAGGCATAGCAACGCGAGGAGCCCGCACAACATCAGAACAAGATGCCGGCACGTCATCAGCGTATAGAACAGGGTTGTCTTGACGATCGACATGAATACACCCCTCACGGCTTCACACCCCGGTCCCGATTCCGCTGCAGCACCATCTGCAGGTGATATGCGGTCTGGCTGACATTCCCACGCGCGACGTTGGCCCCGAACTGCCCGGCCGTCACCGCGCCCCCAAAAGCACCACGCGCGGCGCCGCCTGCGGCGGCGGCCTTGCCGCCACTGCGCGCACGCCACGCTCCCGCCGTGGCACCGAGCAGACCGCCTAGCACCATGCCCGCCGCCGCGCCGTGCGCCGCAAAAATGCCGCGAGCGAGTCCCCCCATCTGCATCCCATGTCCGCCAGCGATCATCGCGCCGATCGGCAAAGCCTGCGTCAGCAGGAAGCAGGCGATAACGCACATTAGAGCGAAGGGAGCGATCTGGACCATGGATGGGTCGCTGCCGGCCGCGACCAGCGTCGTCGCCTGGTTCTGCAGAAGCACCGCCATGAAGCCGACGAAAGCGTAGACGATCATCGGCGCGAGCGCGAAGCTGGCGACGGCGCGCAGCCACCCGTCGAAGAACCTCGACGTGAAACCGAACAGCGCCGCCGTGATGAATATCGGTGCGATTCCGAGCAGCGCTTGCGTCGCCAAAATCCCCACGATGATCAAGAAAGTCGCATAGCCGATAAAGACCACCACCATTATTGTCAGCACCAAGTCGATGAGGACCGCGCCAACCCCGCCGGTCCAACCGGACCCTTTTATGTTGTTGATGGCGGCCATCGAGGAGTTCCAAACCTGGGTCAAAGTCGATGTCACTGCCGACGACGAATTCGACCCATTGCCTGTGCAATCCGTGCCGGCGCTGCCGGCGAGCCCGGAAACGTTCGCCGACCCGGCCGATGTCGGCGCGGCGTTGGCAACCGCCTGGCACACGGCGTTGCCCATCCCATTCGTCAAGCCTTGCAGCCCATTCACCACCATCGATTGGAAATCTCCCCAGCCGAAGGCCAGCGAGTAGACGATCGCGATGCGCACGATCTTCCGGACCATCTCGCCGGCCGTGATGCGCGACCGGCCAAACATCATCTCATAGCCCCACCAGGCTGTGTAGATCGTCACCGCTATCCAGAAGACCGGAGCAAAGCCCGCGGAGATCGACTGATAGATCGTCTGCACGACGTTGCTGCCCATATTGGCGACGGCGGACACGATCTGGCTGACGACATCTGAATTCATGGTGTTCGCGGCGAATGCTTAGCTCAAGGGCCGAGCCAGAAGCGCCCCCTCCCCGAACGAATTCACAGGCCGCAGACGGCCGCAATCCGAGAACCAGCCGCCCTCGTCGCGATCGCAGGGCGCCGTCAAGTCCTTGTGGCCGCACGCCGCCAGGCCACACAGCAGCCCCAGCAGGATCAGCATCCGGCGCTCGAAGCGCGTCATCGCGAGCTCCCACCAGTCGCGAGACCAGGCGGCACGAACACGGCCTTGGACGGGTCATAGGTCATGACCGCGGCGAGCTTGGCGAGACCCGCGAGCTCCTGCATCTGCTGCGCGTTCAGGGATGCGTTCGTGGCGTTGATCGCGCCGATCAGCTCGTTGATCGTCAGACCCGCCTGAACCTGCAGCTGCGAGTTCTGATCGATCGACCCTTTGATGTCGGGCGCGGAACCGATCTGCGAGCCCGCCGACTGGAACGCCGAGGACCGGGACGAGGCCGCCGATTGCGTCCCGCCCACGATGCCGGTGATCGCCGCCGCCGTGTTCACACCGCCCAAATACGCCTGGTCGACGCCCGTCGGCGTCGAGTTTCCCGTCAAGGATTTGATCAGGCTCAAGCCGTTGATGATCGTCGCCGCCGTCTGCCCGAACGACCCGAGATTGCCCCAGGTCATCGTGCCGCCGTTCAGCACACTTGTGAGCGACGGTGCGCCGCTCATCGAGAATCCGGATCCCAAGGCCGATGACCCGATCGAGCCGGTGGTGCGATTGCCCGTCACCGCCTGCAAGGTCTGTTGAACCTGCGTCAATATCTGCTGGTTCGTCTGCATGATGCTGGCGGTGTTCGACGCCGTCTGCGTCGCCTGCGTCAGTGTCGCGGTGTCGATTACCGGCACCTGCGCATTGGAAGGTTCTGACGCGAGCCCGATCAGGCTCGCCACCGCCACCCCTAAAAGCGTCCCGCAAGATCTCCGCATCTCTCTCTCCTCTCCTTACTGGCCCGACCCTGACAATTGATATTGCGTGGCCTGCCCCGACTTGGCCGCCGCCAACGCTGCCGCCATGTCGGCGCAGCTCACAAGCGAGGGCGAGCCGGCACTGTCGACGCAAGCGGGCGGGGCTTGTTTCGGGCCGGCTTGAGCGGCCCCAAGGCTCTGTGAAGTATTGGATGCCGGCGGTGTGACGATCGGCGTCGTCACCGCTTTCGATGGCGCCGGCGACCCGCTCGCAGACGGCACAAACACGGCCTTCGCCGGGTCGTAACTCAGCAACGAGGCGATGGAGCTCGATCCCGCGAGCTGGTCCAACAAGCGTTGATTCCATAACTGAGTCGTCACCGACGAGAGACCGACTGCTTGGTTCCAGACCTGCCCGCTTGTCACCCGCGCCTGGCTGTTCTGATCCCAGCCATTCTGCGTGCCGTTGGCACTGCCGATTTGGCCACCGAGCCCCTGAAACTGCGACGAGTTCTGGCCGATCGCACTTTGACCCCCATTCAGCGAGGCGCCGACCGCGCCCAATAGCGACAACCCCAGTCCCAGCATCCCCCCGCTATTGCCGCTCGACGCCAAGGACCCGATCAGAGCCGATGCCGAACCGAAACTTCCGGTCGCCGGGAGGTTCGTGAAGCTCGGCAGCGAGGTGACGGCGGACGGCGCCACCTGGGCGCCGCCGCCCACCAGCGGCGCATACCCCTGCCCCGTCATCGTGTTCGAGGCCATTTGCCCCAGGCCCTGCCCGCCGCTCTTCACGCTCCCCGTCACGCCCTTCTGCGGCGACAGCTGTTGCGTCTTGAGCTGCTGGCTGCGCGCCACGCATTTCGCGATCGAGCTCTCCTTGCCCTCCCGCTGCGTGTCTTGGACGGGAACTTGCGCAAGCGCCGTTGCCGACCACAGCGCCACCAAGTTGACGCCCGCCATGGCGGCAACCGACCACCGCCCGCGCAAGTTCCGGGTCATGCCACAGCCTCCTTCCCCATGAATATCGGCAGCCAGACGGCCGGGTCCTCACCGTAGCGGGCACGCAGCTCGGCGCATTCGGCGACGGTGTCGACGGTGCCTGAGAGCACCTTCACCATCCCGGGCATGGCGGCCAGGTCGAGCTTCGCGATCACCGAATCCTGGTCATGCTTGATCAGGAAGGCACGCGCCTCCGGCACCGTGCTTCGAATCCAATCGACCTCGCGGCTCGAGCACTTGAAAGCTTCGATATAGCTCTCGTCATCGGCCTTCGGATTGGGGAAGAAGATGTTAGTCGGCGTCTGCTCGAGCAGCGTGTGCGACATGCCGGACCGCACGATGTCGCGAGCGCTTTGCGTACCGAAGCCGACGATGCCGTTGAGCTTGCGGATCGTCTTCAGCTTGTCGGTCACGAAGGCCGAGAACTTCTCGTCCTTCAGTACCCGCCAGCCCTCGTCAATGAAGATCATCATCGGCGAGCCGTCCATCAAAGCTTCGACACGGTGGAAGATATAGCCGAGCGCGGCGGTGCGGATGTCGTCGTCATCGAGCACCTTGGTGATGTCGAAGCCGAAGATGCCATTGCCCGACGACCAGCGATCGGCCTCGTTGTTGAACACCCATCCGCGCTGATCGCGCTTCAGCCAAGGGTCGAAGCGGCTTGCGAGATCGTTCTGATCCGCCCGATCACGTCCACGCAGCAGTGTCGGCACATCCGCGAGCCTGCGCTCCGCTTGCGGCAGCTTGAAGATCTCGGCGACGGCTTCGGCGATCGTCTTCTCTTCGGACGCCGAATGATCGCTTCCATCGCGCGGCCTGACCATGAAGCTCAACAAGCTCGTCAGGAATTCTCTATCGCCCGGTGTCCCCTCGAGCTGCAGCGGATTGAAGCCGCTTGGCTCGCCGGGGCTCAACACCTCGTACTGGCCGCCCAATGCCCGGATAAAGATCTCGGCGCCTCGGTCCTTGTCGAAGAAGGCGCAGCGTGGGCGTGGCCGCACCCGCAAGCCTTGAGCCATCAGGAACGATAGGGCCACCGTCTTGCCGGAGCCCGTCGGCCCGACGACCGTGAAGTTGCCGACCTGGCGACGGTGGAAGTTGAAATAATACGGCGTCTGGCTCGTCGTCTGAAGCACCGAGATCGCCGGTCCCCAACGGTTCTGCGATCTCTTGCCGACCGCGAAATTGTGCAGGCAGACAAATCCCACGAAGTTGCGCGACGAGATCAGGCTGCGACGGGCGATGTAGGGGAAATTGCCCGGCAGTTGTGCCCAGAACGCGGCTTGAGAGTTCAGGTCCTCGCGCACGCTCGTCATTCCGAGCGTGTTGAGCTCGTTCGTGACATCCGACACGCATCGCTCCATCCCGGCAAGCGAACGCCCGAGCGCCAATACCGTCAGGTGATGCCGGCCCAGGATCGCCGCCCCGCCGGCGATCTGATCGCGGGAGGTGATCAGATCGGTCTCGGCGACCGTCCCCGCTTCGTCGGACGCCGCGATCTGCCGCTCGACCTTGGCGATATGGCTCATCGCAGGAGCGCGGTCTTCGATCGCGAAGCTTTGCGTCAGGATGAATTCCCGCGGCATCTGCATCAGCCCGTCGAACATCCCGGGCCCGCTATAGGCCGGATACTCGCGAACCGAAATCATCGCGCCGAACCTTGTGCCCGCGTCCCCTGCGCCTTGAAACTCCATCGCCTTCTTGCCGAAGAGAATCCGCTTCGTCGGCAGATAGCCGTCGAGACCCATGCGCGGCAGCAGCATCGGCCGCACCTCGGCCCCGTTCAGCAATTGCGCCAGGAACTCGGCGGGCTCGCTGAACACGCCAGCCCCCTCCCCGCCCCGGCCGATCTTCTCGCGTCGCACAACCTTCAGGATGCGCGCGCCGTAGGCCGCGAAGGAGCGCTCGAAATTCGAGGCGGCATCCTGTAATTCCTTGAGCGCCTCGGCCTCGAGTTCCTTGGCGTCCACGCCCGCGAATCGTCTTGCCTGCCGCCCGATCAGATCAGCCCAGCCGACCTTCCCCTGAAAGCCGCGCCTGATGATCGACACATAGAGGTCGTTCGCAAACATACGCTGCGTCTTCAGGCTTGCGCGGTAGGAGCGATCGAGTTCGGCCGCGAAGGGAATGTCGAACTCTCCCTCGAGCTCCGGATGCACTTCGCGCCGGACAATGTGGCTATAGAGACCGAACCGGCTGTCGTTCAAACCCTTGACCAGGGTGTTGCGGGCATCGTGCCGCAGATTGATGTCGTCCTGGTCCGCCGTCTGAAAGCAGAAGCCGTCGAACTTCAGGATAGAGACGAGATGCCCGTCCTTGGTCCGCAAGGTCTGATCATCGACATGGCGGGTATAGGGAACGTGCTCGGCGATCGCGCGCTCACACGCTATCTCGCGTCCGCAGCGCAACCCGTTCCTGATCACCTTCGCGAGCAACTCGGCACCTTACGGACTATAGGCATCGGCGCCCCAGAAGGGGCGGTTGCGGGTCGGCGGACATCGCGACATCGCCGTCATGATCACGTCGACGAAGCGTGCATCGCGTACCGTCAGGACGTAACCGATAGCGTGCAGCGGAACGATCAGTCCGAACATCAGGAGGTTCTTGGTGTTGATGAACACCAGGACGATGATCATCGTCTCGATTACGAACACGACGTAGGGGACGCCGAACATCATCGGCGGGCGCGTCAGGCCGATGACGATGGGATCGACGACGGGCCTCACCTCTTCCGTCATCAGCCTGTACCCATCCCCGACGACAGCGATTGAACGACCTGTGCGGCGCCGAAGATCAGCGCGATGCCAATGATCACCGAGAACGCCCAGTTCCACGGAATGCGACCCGTGAGCGCGAAGAAGCCCATCGCGGCGACCGCGATCGTCGCGGCCGTCGTCGCGAAGGTCCCGGTCATGAACGTTAGGACCGATTGTGCCGCCGTCGAAACCGGCTGAAACGCGCCCGTCCCGCCTGTCGTCTGCGCGAACGCCTCGCCAGCACCGAGCGACACCGCAACGACCGCCAGGGACAGCACGAGCCCGGCTGTCCACATGCCACGCCTGTGCTCCCACGCAGCCGTGAAAAAGCTCCTCGACATCACTTCCCAGCTCCTTCTTGCTCGACATACAAAACCGACCCGCCAATCCATCGATTGCCGGTATCCGCCTCCGCCACTTTTGTCGGAGGATCACCCGGCGGCGTCGGCGCGCCGCCGTTCGGAACGGAACGCTTCGCGCGCGCGGCGCTCAGGCTGTTCTCGAAGCCGTAATAATCGTTGCTGACCGCCGCCACGTAGCGGACGGTCTCGGCGATCGGGGGCACGCCCTTGGCCGCGTAGACCCGATCCGGGCCGGCGTTGTAGGCGGCCAACACCAACAGGATGTTCCCGCCGAACTCCGACGACAGATCGCGCAAATAGCGAATACCGCCGCGGATATTCTGTTCGACGTCACAGGGGTCGACTTTGTAGCGCTGCGCCGTATCCGGCATGAGCTGCATGACGCCGATCGCGCCTTTCGGCGAGACCTGGCTCTGCTCGAAATGCGATTCCTGAGCCGACACGGCGTCCGCGAGCTTCGCGTCGGCGCCTTCCTCGCTTGCAATCCGCGCGACGAGCGCTCGCGCCGCCGCCACATTCGAACCGGCCTTGTCGCCGCAATTCCCGCCAGCACTCGTCGCAGTCTGCCGGCGAGGCTGACCATCGCTCCCACCGGGCGAAGTAACCGGCCTCGCTCCGGTCGGCCGCTTCGCTGCAGCCGCAGCGGAGGATGGGAGACGTCCCCGCTGCGCATCCGCAACATCTGTCTCATTGCGCGCGGCCATCACGCCTGCCCGACCTTCGACAAGCTCGACAGGCAAACTCGTCCCATCTCCAAGGCTTGGCACCAGCGAGACCCGTTGTGCAGGCGCTTGTTCGGCTCCGGCGAAAGCCGATGCCAAGACGATCGTCATCGCCCACCCCCAGCGCCGCATCACAAACCTTTGCCCGACAGATAATAGAAGGGCTGAACGCGGCTCTCGCGCGAAGCCGCATGAGCTGCCTGTTGGCGCCCACGCTTCCCTTTTCGGCTCGGCTCATCGGCAGTGGCGGCTGCAGGCTCAGGTGCCTTTGCGTGCGGGATCGCGTCGACAGCCTGCCGGAAGCCATCCAACGAGGCCATGAAGGTGTACGGCTTCCCCGAGCGGTCGAAGCCAAACGCGACAGACGACTCCGAAGTGATCCAGTCCGCAATCCGCCCCTCGAACGGCAGGATCACGAGGCAAGCCGAAGCATCACAGCGCAGGGCGTGCTCAACGCGCTCGAATCCTCCAAACGAGAGTTTCAAACCACCAGCCGATACGTCGGGTGGCATCTTCAAGATCATCATCACATGGCCGTCCGCCGTTCGGGCAACCTGCCACGTGAGTGCAACACCATCCGCAGCCTTTATCTGCTGTTCCAAGAAGCAGACCTCGCGCTTGCCGGTGAAGGCATCACACACAAGGGTCCAGTGGCTGAACGGCCGGATCGTGCGCACCACCTCGCCAGGTCCTGGATGGTCGCCTGGCTGGACAGCCGACGCGAATTCGATGGCAGGAACCTTCTGGGGTGGCGGCGGCGGAGGCGGCGCAATCTGAGCCTGAAACGCCTTCACCGTGTGGTCCACCGCCGCGCTATCGCTGGGCGCCGACGCCCGGCTGCTTACAGGGGTCGACGAAGCCGTCGAGGGTGGCGGAGCACTTTGGGCTTGCGCCGCCGTTACTCCCTTGATTAGCAGCCAGCTCACCAGAACCCCACCCGCACCCAAAACCAACGCGCCGGCGATCACACTCGCCACACGGAAATCAGCTATTTTCATGAACCTAAGCCTCACCAGAAGCGCCAGGACGCGCCGGCGCCCCAACCCACATCGCCGGTATTGGGCACAAATGTCCCCGACGCCTGAATGCGCACGGTGTTCCAGTTGTAGCCGACACCGGCGGCGATCGCGGTCGAGCCCTTCCAGCCGCCGAGCGCGGCCGCAACCGACCCAGCGTAAGGTTGGTCATCGTAGCGAAGGTTCGCGGTGGCCGTTCCAGCGGCACCAGCCGCGCGCGCAGTCCTGTTCGCCTTCGAGATCCGGGCCTCATCACCCGCGAAGCGGTTGTTGACGGAGGTGCTCAAACCGCCGATCTGGCTGTTGAGCTGATTAAGGTTCACGGCATCGGTGCCACTTACGCCGGGCGCTACGTTATGGATGCCGACCGGCAGCCCATTATTCGCACCCGTCAGCGTCACGCTGTTCTGCGGCTGGCCTGCCGAGTTGACATCGTAGCGAACCACAGTTGGTGTCGGACCATTGATTTCTGAATTCAGGCCAGACAACGCCGCACCTACATTGTTGTAGTTGGTGTTTGCGACCGGATAGCTCGGCGCGCTCATAGTGCCCGTACTTGGATTATAGGTCGCGCCTCCGCCAAGATTGACCGCAGTCGACGTTCCGAGATTGTTGAGCGCCGAGCCGACCGCAGAGAGCTGTGAGCCGTTGACAGCATCGGTGGATGAAGTCGAAATAACGCCAGCCGCGACATTCTGAATTTGTCGTTCCGCGCCTGCCGCGCCAACCGAAACCACGGAGCGCGGCGAAGCCGCAGCAATCGTCCCGCCGTTGACCGTGTAGGCGCCCACATCTGGAGCCGCCGTCACCGAACCCGCGCCCAGCGCCACGTCATTCGGATTCGAAGCTTTGGCGCCCACGCCCAGCGCGACACCATTCGTCGCCCCCGCATTCGCGGCATTGCCCATCGCTATGCTCGACGCCCCCGAGGCTGCTGCCTGCGGCCCAATCGCCGTCGAGTCCGGCCCCGTCGCCATCGAGTCGGCCAGCGACGAATTCGTGTGGAAGTATTTGACGCCTGTCGAGTTGATCGCCGCGAGCGCCGAACCCACATTGTTGTAGGTCGTGCTGCCGATCAGATAGCTCGGCGCGCTCACCGTCCCCGCCGCCGGACTATAAGTCGCCCCGCCGCCAAGATTGGCGGCAGTCGACGTTCCGAGATTGTTGAGCGCCGAGCCGACCGCATAGAGCTGTGAACCGTTGATCGCGTCCGTCGAGGACGCCGAGACCACGCCAGCCGCTACATTCTGAACTTGCCGCTCCTGCCCGGCCTGGCCGACCGAGACAACCGAGGTCGGCGCCGTCGCCGCGATCGTCCCACCATTGATTGTCGTAGCCCCCCTATGAGGGGTCGCCGTCACCGAGTTTGAACCGAGCGCCACGTCATTCACGTTCGTGGCCTGCGCGCTCGCGCCAAGAGCTAGGCCGCCGCTCGCCGCCGCGTTCGAGCCATTGCCCATCGCCACACTTGACGCGCCCGCCGCCACCGCAAGAGGCCCAACCGCCGTCGAATCCGTTCCCGTCGGCGAGGAGTCGCCGAGGCTCGAATTCGTATGGAAGTACTTGATGCCCGACGTGTTGATGGCGTTGAACGCTGCGCCGACATTGTTGTAACTCGAACCTCCGATCGTGTAGCTCGGAGCGCTCACCGTCCCCGCCGCCGGATTATATGTCGCCCCGCCGCCGAGATTGGCCGCTGTCGAGGTGCCGAGGCTATTCACGCTCGTCGTCACGCCAAACAACTGCGCGCCATTGATCGCGTCGGTCGAGGATGCATTGACTGCCCCAGCAGCAATGTTGTGCAACCCGACCGCAGCGCCGCCTGAATTGAGCGTCACGCTGTTATGCGCCGCATTGTCGTATTGGACAGAATTCTGCGCGAGCCCCAGAGCAGTATTTGCCGTCCCTTGGGCCGCGTTGGCAGTGGTCTGCGCCGTGGCTGCCGCAGCTTGCGCTGCTGTCGCCGTGTTTTGGGCCCCGTTGGCAGCGCTCTGCGCCCTCGCCGCCGCACTTTGGGCCGCTGTCGCCGTATTTTGCGCGGCCGTGATCGAATTCAGCACCGACGGCGCAACACCCAGCGGGCTCGCCGCTGTGCCGTTGCCCGTCAATGTTCCATCGGTCGACACCGAGCTTAGGCCCGGCGTGATGCCGGCAATCCGCGCATCGACCGCGTTGAGCTGATTGAGATTGACTGCGTCCGTGCCGTTCGTGCCGGGCGCGACGTTGATGACCCTGCGCTCCGAACCGACGCCACCTACGGACACCACATTGGACTGTCCGCCATCGGCCGAGTTGGCGCCGAGTGCCACCGAGTTGGCGCCGGTGGCCGACGCTCCAGCGCCAAGCGCCGTCCCGAGGTTCGCCGTCGCTGATGCGTGATCACCAACCGCCACATCGCCGGACGATGTCCCGATGAACCCGCTAGTGAAGCCGCTCCCAGCTATAGAGCCGTTTCCGACAGCAACCGCGGACGGCGTACTTGGTGTCGAGCCCCCAGCCGCCTGTCCGTTGATGCCGATGTCACCAATACCCGCCGCGAAGCCCGAACCTAGCCCGCAACCATTTCCGCCCGCGTTGCTGCACTGTTGAGCGATAGCACTCTCGAGCGCGGAACCACTCACGAGCGCAACGGCGGCAACAGTGGTCAATAGGGTCTTCTTCAGGAATCCGAGCACGACGGCGTCTCCCATGGTCACTGTCCCTCCTTAAAAGTGATAATCGACGCCGAAGCGCATCTGCTGATCCGTCAGGCGCACGTCGCGAACGTCGACACCCAATCCGGCCTTGCCGTTCCCAGACAGTTGCGAGAACAAATATTCGCCGCGCAGCGACACATGATCCGTGATCATCGCTTCAGCGCCGGCACCGACAACCCAACCCCAGCCCATCCCGGACCAACGCGCGCCGCTCCTCGTCGCGCCTTGCGCTGGGGTCTGATAGATTCCGTACGGCCCAACCAGGCCGTTCACATTCGGGATTGTCTCGACGACCGAACCCCGAATGCCACCGATCGCCAGCCCGCCCGTGCCGTAAAGGAGCACGCTGCTCAAGGGCGTCCAACCGACCCGCCCTCGAAGCGACGAGCCCCACGTCCTCTCCAGGCGGCCGCTCACGGAATAGTCAGCATCGGTGCCGGTCGGATCGACAGTCGCCGCGGCACCTTTCAGCTTGGCCTCGGCGTTCGTAAGCCCGACATCGCCCTCGAGACCGAGGACCAAGGAGCCGAGCTTCCAACTATAGCCTCCGTTGAGATTCGCCGAAGGACGTGCCTTCCCGCGATCGCTGAGACCGTACGGCTCAGGACCATCACCGAAACTCTTTCCCTCGATTTCAGGGTCGCTATAGCCAGCGGTCGCAACGGGCCTGTTGGCGGTCATTGCCCATGCCGCGCCAATGGTTCCGCCTACATAGGCTCCGTCGAAGGACGAAGCCGGCAACGCGGCTATCACCGGCGGAGGTGCCGAGCGGCTTGGCAGATCCGCCGCGGCGAGCGGTGCCACGTAAAATGCACCGCTCGCCATCATCCCAAGAGACGTTACAAGCCGTGTTCGGCCGCTTTCGTCGAGACGCAACCTTCGCCAAGACCATTCCGCCGTCAGCCCGCTGATTCGCGGGAAAGCAGTCGCCCATCCCCGCTCTGATAGTGCCTTCACGCCATAGACCTCCGCCACAAGCTTGGTCGGAACAAGCTCAAATCGATGTGCCGATCCGCAACCGCAGGCGGGCATCAGACCCACACGCGCGAATCAGTTGAGTCAACGATATAAGTGTGATACGAAATGCGCAACAAGGTTTTTCTAGAGGAACCCTTATGCGTGAAGCTGCCATCGCCCTTGGTTTCGCGTCGATGCTACTCACGGCCGCGCCAGCAGACGCTCAAGATGCGCCGCTTGGCTGCAAGGTCCTGCTTTGCGCGGCCTCGAGCAACCCAAGCTGGCCCAGCATTCCCTACTGCGCACCGGTGATGCAGCAGCTCCTTGATTTGATTTCTCGTGGCGGTGGATGGCCGGGCTGCCCCGAGGCAGGTACTACTGACGGCAACATTGGATACCAGCCCTATCAAAGCTGCCCGGCGGGCTCCGTGACAGTTTCCGCAGTGTCGGCCGACTCCACGTACGCCTTAGACCCGAATGGCCCCGTATGCGCGACGGCACAAGTTTTCCACAACGTCAACGGACAATGAACCCAACCATATGGTAAATCTTGGACGAGCGACCAAAAGCCCGAATGGAAGGGGAAGCGGCGCCTCGTTACGCGAGTCCGGCGGAGATCTTCTCCAGCTTCGGCCTACCTGAGGTCGGCGTGCGGAGGCCAATGGCACGCCGCCGGTCCGTGCTTGCGATGTCCATCCGCGGCGTGCCATGCGACGTCACCTCCATCTCGGCGACAGCCAGGGCCGAACGTCGCAGCGTGAACGCCCGAATCGAAAGCACACAGACCAAAGCGGTAAGCCTAGGGACACGCCGTACCCGACGCCAAAGGAACGACTCATGAAGATGATTTTCAACACACTGCTCGTGGCAGCGCTCGCGAGTGCGGCTTTCGGATTAGCCGTGCCCTCGTCGGCCGGCGCTCAACAGCCTGGCCAAGCGTTTCACGACAGCTACGAGCTCACCCCGGTGCTCGTCCATGATCACGTCCATTCCGATCCCGATGGAATTTGGACCCCTAGCGATTTCGACCCGAAGCTAGGCGGGATGATCTATGTCGCCAGGCTGGACACCCCAAAGGGACAATGGATCCTGTCGGAAAACACGGGCGCGAGTTGTGGACTGAATAGCGTCTGCAGTTTCAAGCTTATGTTACGAAAGCCAGACGGCACACTGATCGAAAAGGTTGGCGGTGAAGCGCTCGTTGGGGCCATGGCCTTTCTCACTCGTGACTTCAAGACACTCATCACTGACGACAACGGTCCGGTCCAGCACGGAATCCAATAGAGACTCGGGATGTTGGTCTTCACTCGCGTGGGGCTTGCCGCCCCGCTGTTCCTGATCTCTGGTGCTGTTGCTCAGGCTGGTGAAAGCGCGGCTTCACTTATCGCCGCCGGCATGCCAGCGTCTTGCGCGGATTTCGCCGCCAATGTCAGCGGCAGCGAAGGGAACTTCACTTCGACATCGCCCACCGTCAATGGGGTCACATGCTATGGCGCTTTCCAATTTTGCTCGGCCCCAGGTAGCAGCGTTGGAGGCACGTACAGTCAGTACAATCCTGGTATGACGCCCGCACAATTCCTTGCTGATCCGAGCGCTCAAGTCTCCGCTTGGCAGAGCTATGAGACCCACGAGTGGAATCGGGCGAGTGCAAATGGCCTTACCACCGGCATTGGCCAGACACTCTGTTACCAAGGTCAATGCGCGGTTCTCACTCAATCCTCGATACTCAAGGCCTGCCAATTTGGGTGTGATTCGGCGTCGCAAGGCGCGCTCGCCCACCTTGTCAGCTCCGGCATGAATTGTGACGCCCCTGGCACAAGGGACGGGGCTGGGACGAGCGTGTGCAAGTACCTGATCTCGGGTGCCAACCAGGATGTCAGCTGCATTACGAATTCGAGTGACACCAACAGCGCGGCCGCCTGCCCTGTCGGCACTGTTCCCAATCCCAACTATGTCGATCCCTATGCGATCTCGGCGGGATCTTCCAGCGCCGCGGCACTCGGTGGCAGCGCAGCACCCGGCGCGACGACTGCTGGCTCGGAGGCTTCGGCATCTGTTGTCGTGCCGGCGGCCGAAACCACGGCTGGTTCGGCTAACGCCGCGCCCGTCCTAACCTCACCTCAAACGCCAGTGCTCGCTCCGGCACGATAGCGTTGTCAGTAACCTGTTGTCGATGGAGCTGCGAGGATGCGCCGACATTCACATCATGTACCCTTCAAGGGCGCTGAATCCCATCAGCTCGAGGCTATCGCGCGTGCGCGATCTCGGTCGCGTAACCTGGTCCAGTTTCGTGTCATGGACAAAACTGACCTTGTCGCGGCCGTCGGCGCTCATCTGGAGTCCTTCGCTTTTGCCTTCCCCGTTCCGCCTGATTTGGATCCCGGAGTTTGTCGAAGGGGTCTACGGAACTCTCGACGCTGCTCTGCCGCTGGCCGCGCCGGTCCTTAGTTTGACCACGATGTATCCGATTGCTTTGTTCGTCGGTTCGGGCCTCACGATCCATCTCATTCAAATATTCTGGCGAATCACGCGCTCGTCGATTTGCAGGCTTTGGCGACAGGTTGCGCGGCCAATCCTGGCGGCGATTCCACTCGCCGCGTCAATGAATTTTGCAAGCAGCTTGGCCGCGAACCTTCCCTGGTCGCCCCTTTCAGCGATAATTCTCGTCGGACTTGGGGCCGCGCCAGCCACCGCCCAACAGCCTGCCGCTTTCGCCGTTCCCCAAACCGGTATTTCTTTTGAGACCGGCGACAGCTGGGTGCAGGGCAACCAACGCATACGACTCTTTGGCGTTCAGGCGTGCCTTCGCGGCACCACCTATGTGAACCCCGCCGGCGTCAGGGGCGATTGCGGCGAAGCTTCCCTGGTCTATCTCGCGGCCCTAATCCGCGATCTTAAGCCGCGTTGCGCCCCGATCACCCAGACAGCTGACCCACCGGAAATCATCGTCGTTTGTTCGGCCGAGCTCGCCGGATCGACGCTCGATCTGGGAACGATCATGATCGCCCAGGGATACGCCTTCGCCGCGTTCGCGGCGGACCATAAGCCCGTTTATATGGCCTATCTCGTGGCCGAGCTCATCGCCAAGAAGGCGCGCAGCGGCTTATGGGCCACCGAGGGCTTTGCGCATCCCACACAGATGCTCATGCACGCCATTAAGCCGTAGAGGATAACGGTTGTCAGCTTCGTTCTTCAACGGCGCGACAGGCCAAAGCCTGGAACGAAAGCACCATCGACCGGCGAATCAGATCGCATCAAGCCAGCCATACGCCATACACATCATCGGACCACGTCTACCGAAGATCATGCTCGCCGTCTTTCACGAAAGAGGCTACTTAGTCACGTCAGTCCAATGGCCCCTCGATTCGAGCACGGCTCGGTCGCCGCTACGAGGCAAGGGCCATTTTACCACAATCTTGGAAGGCGACTTCCACCCCATGCAACAGCCCATCACGATCAACGACACACGATTTGCCGCCATCGCCAACCGGATCATCCATGGCCTCCCGACCTACATGACCGGAAACATGAAGACACAGCATCTGGGTATTTATGTGGCTATTTTAGTGCTCAATGAATTGAACCACGAAGCAACCACAACCGCCATATCCACGTACACCGGTATGGCGACCACTCACGTCGCCAAAATTGCCAATAACCTTGTAAAACTCGGCGTCGTGCAGAGAACTAAAGCGCATGCTACGCACGGAAGAGGGCACCAAAATCTATATACGCCGGAAGTAGATCTGCGCCAGTTCTCCGTGCCATCCCCATTTTAAAGATTGCCGTACTCCCGAATGCTCGCGGAGGCGCACAACATCTCCAAAATCTGGCGTAGTTCATGTGAGAGTCGCCCAATCGGGATCTGTGGCTCCTTAGGCCCGGAACACGCTTCGCGAGATAGGCCGACGCATCTACAGTGGTGCCATAGTCTCTGACCAATCTGCGTATTTGCCAAGTAACACGACCAAGGACGTTCTATTATAACAACATTCTAATCCACGTAACCGGCTAAATTATCATTGACAGGTGTGATAACGCTATGTAGTTGGCATTTTATTGAGCCTAGGAGTGACCGGTGATTCCAGATAACCAACAGAGCGACCAAGAGTACGTTTTTGAGGACGACCAAGATGCGCCAGACGCAGTGTACGACGGCCGCCAGCTCGATCTATACGCAAAGTTCAAGGGATATGGATCCTTCGCGGAGTTCGCGGCAAAGTGCTTTCGGCGCGGCGAATGGCTATTCGCGACGATCGATCCCATTACAGATGGATATATCGCGGACGGGGATTTTTATCCCACTCGCACGCATGCGCGCGCTGACGCGGT
This sequence comes from Rhizobiales bacterium GAS188, assembly GCA_900104855.1. Taxonomy (NCBI): domain Bacteria; kingdom Pseudomonadati; phylum Pseudomonadota; class Alphaproteobacteria; order Hyphomicrobiales; species Rhizobiales bacterium GAS188. Next base: position 174,663 of record FNSS01000002.1, on the reverse strand, counting down.
GCCTCCGAAAGCCCTGAAAAAGGTCCCAACACACCGCGTGCGCCTGCAAAGTCGCTTGGATCGGTCGCGCGCCGTCAAGATGATTTGGAACCGGCTCTCCCAAGCCGACCGTTAGCGTGATAGAAGTTCACGCAATAGACCCGATGTTGGACCTGTCTTCGCTGGCTGGACCTTCGTGCGGTCCGCCAGCGCCCTCCCCGGTTCGGGTCCCCCACGATTCACAGAAGCGCGCCAGCAGCACAGCTCGCGTCCTAAGATCAGGTGCTTCAAGCAATTTCTGCTTCTTGGCGAGCTGGAACGGACTCTGCATCGCCAAACCGTTGACCAGCGCCTCGACCGGCGCTGCATGAACCGTCTCCCAATCTACCCGGCGGGACAGCTGGCTCGACACCAAATCACGAACCGCCTCCACAAGGCTTGTCCGATCAACCTCAACCTCTCCCAGCCGTGGCGTCAAATCGCCAGCATATTTTCCAAAATCAACCTCGCATCGGCGAATGGTATGCTCTGTCATGACTTCGCGCACGACCGAAAACCGCGCGATGCCAACTAAGCTAACATCATAGAACCCTTGGTTCCTGTCCTTGAATTCCGCAATCCACGCGGCACACCCCACGCGGAACTGTCGCCCTCGGGTACCGCCGTCTTCATTTCGCCGCAGCAGCACCCCAACCAGGCTGTTCATTCCGAGCGCCTTCCTGATCAAGGCGCGATCACCGCCATCGTTGATCCGCACCTCTATCTCTCCTCGCGGGAGAAGCAAGCCTCCGCAGTGAGTTAACAGGGGCAAGATCGTCGGCAGATCGGCCGGACTCGAATAGCGATGTGTCACGCTTGCGAGTTTCTCTGGACCGTCCGCTACGCGCCGAAGGGGCTCCTTATCAGTTCGACTGCGCCTTCTATTTTGCGTCGAGAGCTGAGCATCGAGGCCTTCCTGCGACGTCGGCTCAACGCCCTTGAATGACTCTATCAGCGTACGCGCATCCCCATCCATTTCAGGCACTCCACGGCTCCGCATCGCTCAGCGACTCCCTTCACTCTTTTGACAAGTCAGTCCGTTTATCACAACTATATAGTGTATATAACAAAGCTGGCGGGGATTGTCCATAAGCCTCGAAGCAGGACGGGGCCCTGAGTCAGCTTGTGCTTGCCAGGTTGGCAGGTCGTCCTAGCCGTGCAAGTTTGAAATTCAAGAGGGATCGCGCATTGCCCGCGGATTTGAGGCTATCCGACCATTGCTTTAGCGTCTGGATGCCCTTCAGGGTCTCGGCGCAGATGCCCTCGATGCTGCGTAGCGAGGATGCCAGGGACTCGGTAGGGGCGACAGCTAATTGCCTTCTGCGGTTGATCCGCAAATGTCCGGCGCTCACAATCTCCGTTCAGACATCGCCAACGGCTCACCCACATCTTCACGGTCACGACGGCGCCTTGCACGGGCAGGTCTTGAAGACGTCGGAAATACCGGCTGTGCAGACGTGTCGATGGCTCTCGGCATCCGGGGCACGAGCCTATCGCCGGCCCAACCGCCGAGATCACCCAGCGATCTCCGTCACGTCGGCGCCCAGAACCCGCACGTCCGGCCCTGGAGCCCAATCCGATTTCGATTGCATTCTCGAACGTATTGACAGCCACGCACCTCATCAAACCAACAGCGGGCAAAGTGAGGCAGACCCAGCTAACTTCACGATCGATAGTCGGAGGTCCGGTGGTAAAGACGGTTTGCGAGCCAGGCGCCGAGGTCTTTGAGATAGTAACCCACGTGGCGGGCACCGGCCTTCGCGAAGGGCGGACCAGACCAGAACAGCGAAATTTCGCGAGTGTGGAACGTGCCAGCGGCTGCTTCGGATGCCGTCAACTTTCTGGGGCCGACGGTCATATTCTTTCAGCCCCACGAGATGGCCCAGAGGTAAGAACAAGCTATCGATCCTGGCGATCCGGGAAGAGAGGCCGTCGCGTTGGGACCCGCTGTGCTCAGTTTCAGCCCCGAGGAATATCGCCAGTTCGCCAAAGATAAGCGGTCGAACACGAGTTTCTCTCGTTCGGCCGAATAGTTCTTCGTTGCCAGATGCGGAGCTTAGTGGTGTATTAGCGTGCGAATCACTTGAGTGAGCTTGCGTTTAGCTAGGCCCTGCGGCTGGGGAGGCTGAAATGTCGCAAGTTGAAAAGAGGGGCGTTCCGCCCTCTCGAAGTTTGCGTCCGGTAATCGACGCGCAGTACGGCAGAGTGCGGTTCATCACACTCCTCCAATCAAATCCAATGGCGGCATCGGCCGAGCCGAAAACATCTTCGCGGATGACGAGCTTCGCTGATGGAGTGCTCGGCTTTGCTACCGTCGGTCTCAAGATGTTCATCGCGACCCTCATAGGCAGTGCGGCGATTGGAGCGGTTTGGGTGATATCCCGGCTCATTGTTTTGGTTCATTGAAGGCGCTGGGAGAATCAAGGGCAACCAACGAGATCGGGCAGACGACGTACGGCGTCGACCTGGTCCCCGCTTCAGGGCATTGTCACATCAAGCAAGTAGAGGCCGCTCCAGCCGCACAACGCGAAGGGCTAAGTTATTGGAATCACTGGTCTCGGCTTCCGTGGGTGGGCGAGCAATAACAAGTAAAAACGGGTTCCCGTGACATGCCCCTTTGGAGGCCTGTCATCGGGGGTGCTCGACTGGATTGCGACGGGGCATTACGAACTCGGCTTTGCTCAAATGCCGATGGAGAGCGCTTCCGTCGTCGCGGAGAAGTTTACACCGGTGCCCGCCGTGGCCATCCTTCCCGAAGGACATCCATTGGCGCGAAAGCGCGTGATCAGGCCGAGAGATTTCGCAGGTGAGCCCTTCATCGCCATGGAATTGACGACGCCGTTGCGTCACCGCATTGACCTTGTCTTCACAGACGCCGGCGCCATCTGCGAGACGCGGGCCGAGACCCCGTTGTCAATGATCGCCTGCGGTCTCGTCGCCTCGGGCACAGGGGTGTCGATCATCGACCCATTGTCGGCCGTCGAATATGTTGGGCGCGGAATCGTGATGCGGCCCTTCGTGCCGCGCATCCTGTTCGACATCGTGCTCTTGCGCTCGGCGCACCGCGCTCTCTCGCCCTTGGCGCAGGAGTTCGTCGACGAATTCCGCGCGGAGCTGGAGAGGTTTTCGCAACGCAAGGAAATCGGCTCGCCACCTACCTCGGCTGCATGAACACGTGGTGGTGTCGTGGAGCGGCATTGCTATCCGCTCGTGGTTGCTTAGTCTCACGCAATGACGTGACGGAGCCCCCGCCTCGTCGGGCATGGAATGTGCAGCGATGTGACGTTGCCGAGAATGTCGATCTACGCCTGCAATCGGAGCATCACCATGGGCCGGCCGACGACGGATGATCTCTTGCGGAGCCTGGTTGACAGTGCCAACCGGCCTCTCTCCGAGGCGACCGCCATGGAGCCGGGCCTTTACCGCTCGGAGGAAATACTGGGGCTCGAGCACGAGCTGATCTTCAACCGCGAATGGCTCTGCGTTGGCCGCGCTGCCGATATCAAAACGCCCGGCGACTACGTCACCTTCCGCATCGGCGACCAGCCCGTGGTCACCATTCGCGGCAAGGACGGAGTCGTCCGCAGCTTCGCCAATATCTGCCTTCACCGCATGATGCAGTTGCTGACGGGCTCAGGCAATTGCCGACGCATCGTCTGCCCCTACCACGCCTGGACCTATGACATCGACGGGCGCGTCATCGGCGCCCCCTATATGGACAAGTCGGCGGGCTTCAAGCCGCGCGACCACAAGCTTCCCGAAATTCGCACCGAAATCTGGCATGGCTGGATCTATGTGACCTTGAATCCGCAGGCGGCGCCGGTCGCGGAGCGGCTTGCCGTGCTCGACGGCATCGTGTCGCGCTACCGCATGGAGCACTACGTGCCGGTTGCGACCGAGGACTATGTCTGGAACACTAACTGGAAGCTGCTCACCGAGAACTTCATGGAGAGCTACCATCTGCCTGTCGCCCACCGCGCGACGGTCGGCGCTTGGTTCCCGGTCGACGACAATGGCTTCGACGAGAAGGTGTTCGAGAGCTTCACCTACCAGACCTTCACCAAGAACGAAGACGCGACCTACGGGCGCGCCCACAAGGACAACACGACCCTCGATGGGCGCTGGCGTTACACTTCGGTGATGCCGACGGTTTATCCCTCGCATATGTACGTGCTGGCGCCGGACCATCTCTGGTATCTGTCGCTGCAGCCGAGAGGCCTCAGCCAAGTCGATGTCCGCTTCGGCGTGGCGCTCGCACCCGAGGTCATCGCCCAGCTCGCCGATCGCGATGGCTTCGTGCGCGACACGGTCGCCTTCTTCGACAAGGTGAATGCCGAGGACAAGAGCGTCGTCGAGGGCATCTACCAGGGCGCCAAGGCACCACTCTCCAAGCCTGGGCGTCTCTCCTGGATGGAGCGTGAGATCCATGATTTCATGGGCTATCTGGCGCGCCGGCTTGCTCCGGCGACGTCCTCGGCGCGCACGCCGCGCCTGGCAGCGGGGAGCGATTGACGATGATCGAAGGGACCGGAACGGCAACCATTCCAGCGCGGCGCGGCAAGGCCGCATTCGTGAAGACGGGGCAGCATGTCGCCGTGATCAACACACATGGCGAACAGGTCGTCGATACCTGGGCGTTCGTGGCAGATGATCTCAAGGAGTTCATGTCGATGGAGCATACGCGCGCCGCTCTCGGCAAGCTCGTTCCGAAGAAGGGCGACGCGCTGTTCACCAATCATCGTCGCCCCATCCTGACGATCGTCGAGGACACCTCGCCCGGCGTTCACGACACGCTGATGGCGGCGTGCGATGTGTGGCGATATCAGGGGCTCGGCTGCACGGAATATCACGATAACTGCACCGACAATCTGCACGCGGCGATGATGGAACTCGGACTGAAGGCCCCCGAAACGCCAAGCCCGCTCAATCTGTTCATGAACATTCCCTGGACCGCGAGCGGGCAGATCAGCTTCGAGCCGCCGGTCTCGAAGCCCGGCGACGCGGTCACCCTTCGCGCCGAGTGCGATCTCGTGATCGCATTCTCCGCATGCCCCAGGATATCGTGCCGATCAATGGACTTGCCAACCGGCCGACGGAAGCGCATTTCCGCGTTTTCTGAGCGCCCTGCGACGGGCGAATAGGTAGAACTCAGCCGCAAATTGGATGGTCGACATTGCGAAATTCGCCGCAACCACCGTGCGGTCGCTGCAAGGCGTCGCCTTAAGGAGAGCTGCCCCCAGTGACAAGAGACCGAAGGCGCCTCGGCGCCGACAACCGCTTCGCAATGGCCCAACGCCCCCCACGGCCAGGGTCGCGGCTGAAGATGCGCCCTCTATTCCCCAAGCCCCTCGCGCCTTCGCTCTATGCCGAAACAGCGCGCGCGCCCGTCGCGACGCCATCGCTCGCAGGCGATCTCAATGCCTCTGTCGCCATCGTCGGGGCCGGCTTCACAGGGCTCTCGGCCGCGCTGCATCTTTCCGAGGCCGGCATCGATGTCGCGGTAGTCGACGCCAACGAACCGGGATGGGGCGCGTCGGGGCGCAATGGGGGGCAGGTCAATCCCGGCTTCAAGCACACGCCCGACGAGATGGAAGCCGGATTCGGCCCGGATCTCGGCGCCCGCATGGTCGCCCTTTGCGGCGGCGCGCCGAGGGAAGTCTTCAGGCTCGTCGAGCGGCTCGGCATCGATTGCGAGGCTGCCGATACCGGCACCATCCGCGCCGTCGTCACGGAACGCTTCAAGGGCGAGGTCGAGGTGGCCTATGAGCAATGGTCGAGGCGCGGGGCGCCGGTCGAATGGCTGGACCGCGCCGGTGTGGCCGCCGCGACCGGCGCCGAGAGCTATTGTGGCGCGCTGCTCGACCAACGCGGCGGCAGCCTCAATCCGCTAGGTTACGCGCGCGGCCTCGCCGAGGCGGCGCAGAAGGCGGGTGCTAAGATCTTCTCCGCCACGCCGGCGCTCGGCATCGAGCGACAAGGCAGTGCTGGAAGCTCGCGATGCCCAAGGGTGCGATACGGTGCGAGAAGATCGTCATCGGCACGAACGGCTATACGGGGCCGCTCTGGCCCAAGCTCGAGCAAACGATCGTGCCCGTCTACAGCGCCATCGCCGCGACCGAGCCGCTGCCCCCAGAGATCGCGAAGCGCATTCTGCCCCGCCGCCCGGTCGTCTACGAGAATTCGCGTTTCTACGGCTATTACCGCATCGACAGTGGCGGCCGCTTCGTGCTCGGCGCGCGCGGCGCTTTGCACGACACCTCGGACCCCGCAGAATACGGCCACATCATCGCCCATTCGACGAAGCTGTTCCCGGCGGTGGCGCTGGTTCTGGAACGGCCAGGTGGCGATCACGGCCGACCGCTAACCGCATGTGCATGAGCCCGCGCCCGGTATTCACATCGGGCTCGGCTCCAATGGGCGCGGCGTGGCAATGGCGACCGCCATGGGGCGAATGCTCGCGAAGCGCGTCGCCGGCGGATCGACGAAGGAGCTAGACCTGCCGGTGACCGACGAACCTGGATTGCTGCGGCTCAAATTGCATTGGAAGGGCGGCGACCACACTGAGCTCCAAGTGTTGAAGAATCGCGCTGGGCAGCATCGCTGGAAGACCAGCGCCGCTACTGAACAACTGATCCGCGATCTCGCGCGGCTGCTCCCGGATGGGAGCATGGCGTCCATTCTCAATCGGCTTGGGATGCGGACAGCCAAGGGTAATACTTGGACACAGCAGCGTGTTTGTGTCTTCCGCAACGGCCACAATATCGCGGTGTATCGGGACGGTGAACGCGGCGAGCGCGGCGAACTGACCTCGCACGAAACGGCGAGCCGTCTGGGCGTCAGCAAAATGACGGTGGTCCGCCTGATCAGGGACGGCGTACTGCCGGCCAGGCAAGCCTGCGTCGGGGCGCCATACGTGATCCGGGAAGTAGATCTCGATCTGCCCGAGGCCAGGCGTGCAAGCCAGAACGGCCGTGCAGTATCACGCGGTCCGCGACAGGGGACGTTCGAATATCAATAGCATAGGGAGGTATGCATCATGTCACCAGTCCGCAGGGTCCCGTGACCAGAAGATTGTGGCGAGCCCGGATCCAGTCGCCGGCTATGTCATCTTCTCGCCCAGATAGGACTTGCGGACCACATCGCTCCGCAACAGGGCATCGGCCGAATCGTGCAGCGTGATGTGTCCCGCCTGGATCACGTAGCCTCGATTGGCGATGCGAAGCGCCATGCGGGCGTTCTGCTCCACGAGGAGGATTGTCGTCCCCTGCTCGCGGATATTGCTGATCGTCTCGAAGATGGTCGCGACCATGATCGGGGAAAGGCCCATGGACGGCTCGTCGAGAAGCAGCAGCCTGGGACGAGCCATCAGCGCGCGTCCCATGGCCAGCATCTGCTGCTCGCCCCCGGAAAGCGTCCCGCCCTTCTGATAGTGCCGCTCCTTCAGGCGGGGGAAGAGCGCGAAGACGCGCTCCATGTCCGCCGGGACGTTCTGCTTGTCCGCACGCACAAAGGCGCCCAATTCGAGGTTCTCGAGGACGGTCATGCGCGGAAAGATGCGCCGGCCTTCGGGTGAATGGGCGATCCCCATATGCACGACCTTGTTGGTCGAGAGACCGCTGATGCGCTTGCCTTCAAAGCGGATCTCGCCGCGGCTCGGCCCGAGAGTGCCGACGATCGTCTTGAGCGTCGTCGTCTTGCCAGCGCCGTTGGAGCCGATCAGCGTGACGATCTCCCCTCGCTCCACCTTGAGCGAGATCCCCTTGAGCGCCCGGATGTTTCCGTAGCTGGTATGGACGTCCGAAAGCTCAAGCACTGGTCAGATCCGCTTCATAGCCCTTGCCGAGATAGGCCTCGATGACCTTGGGATCGCGCTGCACCTGGGCCGGAGGGCCTTCGGCGATCTTCGTCCCGTAGTCGAGCACCGTGATATGCTCGGAGAGGCCCATGACAACCTGCATGTCGTGCTCGATGAGGAGGATGGTCAGCCCCAGCTGGCGTGGGAGCCGCCCGAGAAACTCGGTCAGCTCGTCGGTCTCGCTATGGTTCATCCCGGCGGTCGGCTCGTCGAGAAGCAGGAGCCTCGGCCGGGTCGCGAGCGCGCGGGCGATCTCCAGGCGCCGCTGATCGCCATAGGGGAAGTTCCTTGCCAGCGTCTCCTCTTTTCCCTCGAGCCCTACGAAAGACAGGAGCTCGCGGGCGCGCTCCCGAGCGATACGCTCTTCCCTGACGGTCGAGGGGGGCCGGATGACCGCCGCCGGTACCGTGCCACGGAGACGGCAATGTTCTCCCACCAGGATGTTCTCGAGCGCTGTCATGCTCGGGAACAGGCGGATGGACTGAAACGTCCGGGCAATTCCGCGTTCCGTGACGCGATTGGGGCGAAGCCCGCCGATGCTTCGCCCGTCGAACAAGAGCTCGCCGGAGCTCGGTTTGACGAGGCCGGTGATGATGTTGAAGAAGGTCGTCTTTCCCGCCCCGTTCGGTCCGATCAGGCCGGCGATGGTGCCTTCCTTGATGGCGAAGTCGACATTAGAAAGGGCCGTCAGGCCGTCGAAGCGCTTGGTGATCGCTTTCGCCTCGAGGATCAGGCCCTTGCCGGCCCCTTGCGCGCGCGTCTCCGGGCGGGCTGTGCCCTCGTGCAGCCAGGAGAGCACGCCAAGGTCTTGGCGCGGTTCGGCGAAGGGGTGCGGCGCCGGCATCTTATCGTCTTCCACGGGATCAGCTGTTACCGTGACACGGCGCCAGCGCCCCGCTTCGATGAGGCCGCCCGGTTTCAGGATCATCATGACCACGAGCCCGAGCCCAAAGAAGAACCACCGCCAGAGCGTGAAGTCCACGGTAATCAAGGCATCGATCCCGAGCGCGTGGCCGAGGCCATGGGTCCAGTTGGTGAGCTGGGTGAGAAAGATGCGGTCGAAGAGGGTAATCACGATCCCGCCCGCAATGACCCCTGGGATCGAGCCCATTCCGCCGAGGATCACCATGCAGAGCAGCATGATCGAGACGTTGAATTCGAAGGCGCCGGGCGTGATGGCCTGAAGCTTGGCCGCGTAGACGGAGCCGGCAAAGCCCGCGAAGGTCGCGCCCAGCGCGAAGGCCAGGAGCTTCGATTTGATGGGATCCACCCCCATGCAGGCGGCGGCGGTCTCGTCCTCGCGGATGGCCATCCAGGCCCGGCCCAGACGCGAGTCGCGCAACCGGTACATCGCCCAGACCGAGACGCATCCGATTATCAGGATGAGGAAGTACCAGGGGATCACGCTGGTCTCGAAGGGCACTCCGAGCAGATGCGGCTGCCCAATGGGATTGACGCCGTTTTCGCCCCCCGTGAGATTCAGCCGATAGACCGGCTGCCAGTCCCCGATCTGGATCGTGATGTCCCCGAGGTTGCGGATGGCGGACGGGATGATCTCGCCGAAGGCGAGCGTGATGATCGCGAGATAGTCTCCGCGCACGCGCAGAGTGGGGGCGCCGATCATGACGCCGAAAGCGGCGGAGACGACGGCGCTCAGCCAGATCACGTTCCAGAAGCCCCACTCAAATCCCATGAGCGGCGAGTTGAACAGGCCCATGGTGTAGGCGCCGATCGCAAAGAACGCCGCATAGCCGAGGTCGAGGAGACCGGCGTAGCCGATCACGATGTTCAGTCCGAGCGCCAGCAGGACATAGATCATGGCGTCGCTGACCGCGTAGAGCGTGCCGATGCCAAGCGCCTGATCGGCAAAGGGATAGATGATGAGAGCCGCGCCGATGAGCGCGACCACGAGGACGCCGCGCGATTGCTGGGGCGAAGATGACGAGGAGAGCGCTGTCACGGACATGTGGCTAATGCTTTTCCGGGACCCGTTCCCCGAGGAGTCCGTGTGGGCGGAACACGAGGACGACGATCAGGACGGAGAAGACGATGGCATTCGTCCAGCGGGGCGAGATGAGCTGGTCGCTCCAGGCGGAAAGGATGCCGATAACAAACCCTCCGAGCGCTGCGCCCGGCATGTTGCCGATCCCCCCGAGCACCGCGGCGGTGAACGCCCGCAACCCTGCGGTGTAGCCCATCCACCACTGACCGATATTGTAATAGAGGCCCTGGACCACTCCCGCGGCGCCGGCGAGCGCGCCGCCGACGAAGAAGGTCAGCATGATGATCCGCTCGACATCGATCCCCATCGCCTCCGCGGTCTCTCGATCCTGAGCGGCGGCCCGCATCGCCTTCCCCCAATAGGTTCGGGTGACGAACAGGTGAAGGGCGAATATCAATGGAATCGTGACGCCGACGACCAGAAGATCCTTTGTGGTGATGTAGATGTTGCTGTCCAGATGGAAAACATCCTGGACGATGTCGAAGCTCGGGAGCGCATCGGGATAGGAGAGGACATATGGCCCTTTCCAAATGAGGGCCAGGTTCTCCAGCATGAAGGAGACGCCGATCGCGGAGATCAGCGGGACCAACCTGGGCGCGCGCCGCAGAGGCCGATAGGCGATACGGTCCACCGCCACATTGATCAAGCCGGTCGCGATCATGGTGCCGATGATGATCAACGGCAGAACGATCACGAGTTCCCATCCGTGGAGCGTCTCGGTCAGGCCGAGATCGACGAGCAGAGTGAGCGACACCATCAGGCCCAGCATGAAGATGTCGCCATGCGCGAAGTTGATCAGCTCAATAATCCCGTAGACCATCGTGTAGCCGAGGGCGATGAGCGCAAAAATAGAGCCGCGGGTGATGCCGTTAATTGTCTGTTGGATGAAGAGTTCGAACCAGCTCATGTGTCAGGAATCACGAAGCCTGTGTTGGGAGGATTATTGCCGGCGAGGAAGCCGCGGTTCAGTCGATGTGAAGCGGATAGCGGCATCGCGTAAGCGCTAAAGATCGGAGCGGCCAAGGCCCATGACACCATGGCACTCGGCCGGGACGTCGCTATGACGCCCCGGCCGGGTTGATGGATGTGGGCCAAATTTAATACTCTTGTCGGAGGGCGCCGAGACTGCCCTTCGCCGGCGCTATTTCAGGGTCTCTTGGAATTCGAACTTGCAGCCTGGAGCCCCGTCGGCCTTGACAACCTTCAAACCGGACATGACCTTCATCGTCGTGTCGCCGTTCTCGTCGAAGCTCCACTTGCCGTTCAAGCCGTTGAAATCCTTGGTGGCGGCGATAGCGGCCCGGATCTTCTCCCGGTCCTTTACGCCCGCGCGCTTGATGCCTTCAATGGCGATTTCGGCGGCCTCCCAGGAGTAGAGGGCATAGGAGGTCGGCTCGATCTTGTAGCGCTCCTTATAGAGCTTGTAGATCTCGCCGCCCTTGCCGGTCATATGCTCGAAGGGCAGGCTGGCGAAGGTGATGTGCATATTGACGCCCATGGCGGCGTCGCAGGTGGCGGCCTTGAGCAGCTCTTCCTCGAAAAGACCATCAGGGCCCATGAAGGAGACCTTGGGCGCCACCATTCCGAGATCCTTCATCTGCCGAATGACGGTCTGCGCGCCGGTCTCGACGACCGCGCCCATATAGACGAGGTCGGCCCCGGACGCCCGGATCTTGGTCAGAATCGGCTTCTGATCCGGCTGCTTATAGTCGATCCCCTCATTCCCCAGGACCTGAAGGCCGATCTTCTTGGCCTCGGCTTCGAAGACGTCCGCGATGCCTTTTCCGTAGAGCTCCTGGTCATTCAGGATATAGACCTTCTTGTAGCCGAGCTTCTTGGCAAAACTCGCCCCCACTGCGCCCTGGATGTCGTCCGCAGGCGGCACGCGGAAGTAGCTGACGATGCCGAGCGGGCGATAGATCTCGGGCTCGCCCGGTGCGGCACCCGCCTTCTTGGTGAGCCCGGGATAGGTGTTGGCAGGTGTAACTTGGGCCATGTGGGCGCGCTGAGTGATGGCCATCGAGACCTTCGCGGCGCCCGAGTTGTAGGTTCCGATATACACCATGGCATCCGGGTCGGCGACGGCCTTGTTGGCGTTCTCCGCTTCGACCGCTCCATCCCATTTGCCGGTTTGCGGTGAAGCATCATCCAGATTCACCAACTCGAGGCAAAAACCCGCCGCCTCCGATTTGTTCTGATCCATGGCGAGGTTGACCCCATTCTTCATCCCGGTCCCCTCCGGGATCATGGCGCCCTGCAACGGCCAGCTGGTGTAGATCTTGATCTTGCCCTTGGGACAATCGGCGGCGCTGGCCTCCACGGAGAGGCCGGCGAGCGGCAACGCCATGACCGTAAGGGCGAAAGCATGCAAGCGTTTCATCGAGTTCTCCTTTTTTGGTTCCACGCGACCTGCTTGCTCGACGTTGGGTTTGTTGTTTTGCGATGAAGGCGCCACAGTTTTCGAATAGTCTATCTACCTTGACTGACTGTCAATGGCACCGTCGGTTCACGTCCCTCCCGGTGGCCGGAGCGCTCATTGAGGATGGGCTTCGCCTATTTTGGGTTCTGCTTCACTCTCGGTGCAAGTTGGCGGGCGTTGTGCGTCCCTTTGATAGGCGGCATCTGGCGGGATGAAAAAATCAGCATCCTGGGCGCCGGCGCCAAATCTGAAGGTCCTGGCGGTCGAGCGGAACGAGACAGAATGGACCGTTTCAGTGAACGGCCAGGATCCCGCGACGTGTCCCGTCTGTGGCATTCGATCGATTTCGCGGCATAGTTCGTATCGACGAACTCTTCACGATCTTCCGGCACAGGGGACGCCGGTCACGGTTCGGGCGCGGCTGACCCGCTGGCGATGCCGGAACGATCAGTGTGAACGGCGTATCTTCGCCGAGCGCCTTCCCAGGCTCGCCGCGCCGTTCGCGCGCCGAACCGCTCGCTTGGCCGGGATCGTCCGCCTCTTCGGCCACGGCGCCGATGGCCGCCCGGCGGAACGGCTGATGGCCCGCCTCGGCATGCCGGTGGGCCACACCACCACTCTTCGCGATGTGAAGCGGAGCGCCCGAACCCACGCCGATCCGGCCCTTGTCCGCGTGGCTGGCATCGACGATTGGGCTTGGCGGAAAGGGATGACTTACGGGACGGTGATCGTCGACCTGGAACGCCGGCGAGTGGTTGACCTTCTGCCGGATCGCTCGGCGGCTTCCACCGCCAAGTGGCTCAAGGGGCGCCCAGAGGTCGAGGTTGTCAGCCGTGACCGCGCCGGGCTTTACGCCGAGGGTGCACGCGAGGGTGCGCCACAGGCGCGGCAGGTCGCCGATCGCTTCCACCTGCTGCGGAACTTCCGGGAAGCCATTGAGCGGCAGCTGGGCCGGTTTGAAGCGCCGATCCGGGAAGCGCCTGTCCCCGCCGTGAATGACGAAACCGGGCCAGAGCTATCCGTTGCCAAAGGTCCGGGTGGGCGTTCGGATACCGCGGAGCATCGACATTTTGCGCGGCGTGCCCGCCGCGCGGCCCACCAAGCCCTGTTCGATCAGATCAGAGCCCTCTACGACGCCGGCAAGACGGTCACGGCAATCGCCCGGGAGCTGGGTCTCGGCCGCCGGCGTGTCGATCGTTGGGTGCGCCTCATCGCCTTGCCGGAGCGTAATTCCATGGCGCCGAAAGCATCCACGCCCGCCTACCACGAAGCCTTCCTGTCGCGCCGCTGGGCCGAGGGAACCACCGCCGTGCGGCGCCTGTTCGGCGACATTCGGAAGCGCGGCTACACAGGCTCCTACAGCCACCTGGCGCGGTTCCTCGCGCCGTGGCGAAACATCGCGCGGCCGCTCGATGGGATGTCTGGCCGGCCTCCATCTCCATCGAACTATGAGACCCCGGTGCCGTCGCCAACGCTGGATCCGATGACTGGCCGCCAGATTTCGCCACTGACCGCGGCCGCGCTCTGCGTGAAGCCGCGGGGGCAGATGACGCCCAGGCAGATCCTCAACGTCGACGCCCTGAAAGCCGCGTCGGCGGAATTCGCCACGATGCGCCAGCTGGCGATGCGGTTCCGTGGCCTGCTTCGGGGTGGCTCATTGGAGAAGCTGGACGTCTGGCTGCGTGATGCACACCTGTCCAGCATATACGCCATGCGGCGCTTCGTGAGGACGTTACGTCAAGACATCGGCGCGGTTCGAAACGCAATGCTGGGAGCCTTGGAGCAATGGACAAACGGAGGGATAGATCAATCGATTGAAGACGCTCAAACGGGCCATGTATGGCCGCGCCGGCATCGAACTGCTTCGCGCCCGGATGATCCCGCTTCACGAGGGCGATTTGCACCGAGAGTGAAGCAGACCCCAATATGATGCGCAATCTCGGCGGAGCCGTCGGCATCGCGGTGTGCGGTGCGATTCTCAACGTCAGAACGAATTTCCACTTCGTCGCCATAGCGTCCAATCTGACGCCGACGAACGGGGCCATGACAAGGCTGGTGAGCAACGTCGCGCAGCGATACGACGCGATTCCCGGCAGTCCGCAGTCCGGGCATGTAGCCGCCCTGAAGCAATTATGGCACCTCGCCTATCGCGAGGCATCGACCATGGCTTACGCCGATGCATTCCGCGCCATTATGATCGCGTTTGTTATCGCGACTTTTCTGGTCCCTCTGATGCGAAACGTCACGCCGCCCAAGAGCCCCCCGCCCGCGGGGGCGCATTGAGCCAGGTCATTATCGATAGGGAGCACAGCCCATGCCCATGTCAGCGGCAAAATACGGCGTGACGAGATTTGCGACGGCCAACGGGAGGCGCATGGCCTATATCGATGAGGGGGCGGGCGACGCTATCGTCTTCCAGCACGGCAATCCAACCTCATCCTATCTATGGCGGAACGTCATGCCCCATTGCGAAGGGCTCGGACGGCTGGTGGCATGCGACCTGATCGGGATGGGCCATTCGGACAAGCTGCCGGACTCAGGCCCCGGACGCTACAGCTACCAAGAGCAGCGCGACTATCTGTTCGCCTTGTGGGATCAGATCGGGCTTGGAGACAAGATCGTTCTGGTGCTGCATGACTGGGGGTCGGCATTGGGTTTTGACTGGGCACGCCAGCATCCCGGGCGTGTCCAGGGCATCGTCTACATGGAGGCGATCGTCCAGCAGCTCACCTGGGCGGATTGGCCGGAAAGCGCTCGCCGCGTCTTCCAGGGATTCCGCGGCGAAGGCGGCGAGGACATGGTGCTGCAAAAGAATATCTTTGTCGAAAAAGTATTGCCCGCTTCCGTGCGCCGGGCGTTGAGCGACGAGGAGATGGCCGTTTATCGCGCTCCATTCGCCTCGGCGGGAGAAGATCGTCGCCCGACCCTGACATGGCCTCGTCAAATTCCCATCGAAGGGGAGCCCGCCGAAGTGGTGCGAGTTGTGGATGAGTATGGTCGCTGGCTCGCTCACAGCCCGGTGCCCAAACTCTTCATCAACGCCGAACCAGGATCGATCCTGACCGGGAGGCCGCGGGAGTTTTGCCGGACCTGGCCAAACCAGACCGAAGTGACCGTTGAGGGCATCCACTTCGTCCAAGAGGACAGTCCCGACGAGATCGGCGAAGCGATTGCAGCCTTCGTGCGGTCCTTGCGGGTCTCCTGACAGCTGGCGGACGGGGAAGCCACGATCGGCGTCCACCTTCAAAACGCAACAAACAAAGAGGAGCGTAATGTGGTCGAGCATAAGAGAGTGACAGAACATTGTGGAGCGGCGGCTCTGCAGATTCGCATAGAAGAGGAACTAAGGTCAGCAGGTCTTAATGACGACCCTATCAACTTGGAGATGCCACATGACCACGCGTGATGTTGTCCTCTGCAGCCCGGTCCGTACCGCGATTGGTGCCTACAACGGCTCTCTCAAGATGATCCCGGCAGTGGATCTCGGCGCGGCGGTCGTGCGCGAGACGCTGAGGCGTTCCGGACTCGACGCCGCTGCGATCGGCAGCGTCGTCATGGGCAACGTGATCCAAGCCGGCAACAAGATGAATCCCGCCCGTCAGGCCTCGATCGGGGGCGGCCTGCCGGTGTCCGTTCCGGCCATGACGGTCAACCGCGTCTGTGGCTCCGGAGCTCAGGCCATCGTCACCACCGCACAGCAGATCGCGACCGGCGAGGTGGAGGTAGCCATCGCGGGCGGCATGGAGAACATGGACCGCGCGCCCTACCTGATGGACGGGGGCCGCTGGGGCTACCGCATGGGTCCGGCGGAGATCCACGACAGCATGCTTCGCGACGGTCTCGACGACGCCTTCTCGGGCAAGCATTCGGGCTGGCACACGGAGGATCTCGTCACCCATGCGCAGCTTACGCGCGACGCACAGGACCGCTTTGCAGCGCGCTCGCAGCAGCGTTTCGGCACGGCTCAGAAGGCAGGCAAGTTCGCGGACGAGATCATCTCGGTCGAGATTCGAGGCAAGAGGGGCATTGAGGCGTTCGCCATGGACGAGGCGCCAAGGCCCGAAACGACGATCGAAGTGCTGGCCAAGCTACGTCCTGCCTTCCGCGAAAGCGGTACGATCACCGCCGGCAACGCCCCCGGCCTGAATAGCGGCGCGGCCGCGATGATCGTCGCCGACCGCGCTTTCGCTGAAACCAGATCAGTCGAACCGATGGCCCGGCTCGTCTCCTACGGCGTCGCGGCCGTCGAGCCAGGCATGTTCGGTCTCGGCCCAATCCCGGCCGTCCGCAAGGCGCTGGAGCGGGCCGGATGGAAGCTCGGAGATGTGGAGCGCATCGAGATCAACGAGGCGTTCGCGGCCGTGCCGCTCGCGGTCGCTCAGGAACTCGGCCTGCCCGAGGACATCATCAATGTTGAAGGGGGAGCCATTGCGCATGGTCATCCGATCGGCGCGACCGGAGCCGTGCTCACGACCCGCCTCATTCACTCGACGCGGCGTGATGGTCTCAAACGCAGCATTGTCACGCTGTGCATCGGCGGTGGTCAAGGCATCGCGCTTGCCATCGAGACGTTGGCGTAGTCAGCTTTGAAGGAGACGGAAAATGCCGGTCGCAAAGATTCACATACTCGAGGGACAATACAACGAGGCTCGTCTCGGCAAGGTGTCGAGGGCGATCCAAGATGGGCTCATGAGCGCGCTTGGCGTTCCGCCGGACGACTTCTTCCAGATTATTCACATTCTTCCTCGAAGCCAATTCCTTCATACGCCGTCGTTTCTGGGCCTCAAATATTCGGATGACTTGATTCTGTTGGAAGTCACTTTCATCTCCGGCCGTCCGAGAGAGAAGCGATTGGCATTGTTGAAAGTTTTGAACGACGATGTGGCCGCGGCTGCAGGAATCTCTCCGGACGATCTGATGATCACGCTCTACGAGGTTCCTGGCGAGAACATTTCTTTCGGCCGGGGGCTGGCTCAGCGGGCCCATATCTCGGACAATGCTCCAAAGGCCGCGGACTCGGCCACGACAAGGAGAACCTGACATGCAAACCCATGGATCGGCCGTCTGGCACGGCGGAATCAAGGACGGCAAAGGCGCCGTCTCGACCAAGAGTGGCGCGCTCAAGGAATACCCGTATGGCTTCAGCAGCCGCTTCGAGGGCAAGCCCGGCACCAATCCCGAAGAACTGATCGGCGCGGCACACGCTGGATGCTTCACGATGGCTCTTTCGCTGATTCTCGGCGAGGCCAAGCTCACCGCCGAGCGTATGGAGACCACGGCCGAAGTCACGCTCGACAAAGTGGCTGAGGGGTTTGCCATTACCGCCGTCCATCTCACTTTGAAGGCCAAGGTGCCCGGTGCGGACCAGGCGACGTTCGAGGAGCTTGCCGCCAAGGCAAAGGCCGGCTGTCCGGTTTCCAAGCTGCTCAACGCCAAGATCACCCTGGACGCAACGCTGGTCGATTGATCAGCGCCGGCGACCGGCATTTCTCCGACGCTTGCCGGAGTTGAGCGGTGGTGAACAACGTCGGGGCGGCCAAGACGTCGGATACGACGCTCGTGGCGGACGCCACCCACGCGCGAACTCTCGCAGGGCATTCGTTCGGGGCGGCGCCCGGCGGGCGCGAAATTTGTCATCGTTCACTCTGTTCTTGGTTGCTCGCTCGCTTGATTCAGTGTATCTGCGTGAGTCACTTGCTTATTTTCGGAAATATGCTCGTGAGTTCCGTAAGATATCTTATGCGAATCTGCACGGCGCTTTGAATATTTGTAAATTTACCACCAATGACCACCGCGAGCCCGCTGGTTGTCGACGCTGACGTGGGCTTCGGATCCACCGCCTCCTCGTTCGGCAGCCAGACATATTCGCGCGTGGTGGTGCCGGAGAGCCCATTGGCCTCGGCGACCACATGGCCGGCCGTGTCGTAGACGAGATGCGAGGTGCCGGAAGGGCGTCGTGTTGCTGACCACCCGGATGGCGAGCCGCTCGAGGCCGTCATAGCTGTGGTGCCCTTGAGCGAGGTGCCGGCCCGTCGCCGTCGCGAGCCTCCCGGCATTGTTGTAGGCATAGACCCAGGTGGCGCCGTCATGCGTGTCGGTCGTCAGGTTGCCGGCTGCGTCGTGGCCATAGCTGCGGGTCACGGTGCCGTCCGTCGACTATTATGGATCGCTCGCACGGGCTCGCCCTGGCGTGACCTGCCCGAGGCGTTCGGTCATTGGAACTCGGTCTGGCGACGCTTTCGACGATGGGCGCTCAAGGGCGTATTCGATCGGGTTTTCAGCGGGCTGTCCGACGACCCCGACTTCGAATACGTGATTATCGACGGAACATCGTGCGGGTTCAGTACGCCAGCTCACGTTCCAATGATTTTAAGCCGCGGGTAACCCTACAGCCGCATACTGATTCGGCGCGGAGAAGAGGTCTCGTCCGCGCACCGGATGGGGGCGAGCGGGTTTTCCGTATTGCGTCCCCGCTCGCCCTCTTCACCTTCATCATCCCTCAATCGATCAGGCCCGCCTTCCTGGCCTCGCGAGAGGCGAAGGCGTGGGCCGCCCCCTGGAAAGTCGAGCGGGGCAAAGATGCCTTCCCGTCCGTCTGCACCGGGCCGACGCACAACAACCTTCGACGGGGCTCTTCCGTAACGTAGAAGGCGTAGCGATGGCCGTGAGCCACATGCCGCACAATGATGGCCTCGGCAGTCCGACTCTCGATAACGAATTCGTCGGCCATCAACGCGCCCCACGCTTCAGTTTGGCAGTGTGCCCAAGGGTAAGGAAGGGGCAGTCAAGGGCCTTCCTCTGAGACGGCAGACCCCGCCGGAACTCTGGGGGACCGGCGAGGCCCTGGCTACGGCTGACATGGGGGGCAGATCGGCCGCGGCCAACTATTCAATACCATGAGCGTCACGGACCTGTCATAGGCCAGAAGCTAGAATTTCGCAGGTCGGAGTGACCGCCGATCCGAACTCAGCCCCGCCTCGAAAGAGCGCGGGGCGCTTTGTTTGGAACTGACGACGCAAAGGGGCGTTTTTGCCATATGTCGTCAGAGGACCGTTGCCCGATCTGGATTGGAATTGCGCTCGCGGCAATTGGCGCACTCTTCGGCTACGCAATTGCGCTAGCTGCCGCAGCCCTCCACCCTTAGCCCGTCGACTACCATTCTTCGTCGGTCGGGTCGCTCGGATGGCGTTTGGCTTTCTTCCATGTTTACGGCAATCCGGTCGCCGCCAGATGCAGCCACTGACGTCTGAAGCACCGGTCTCCGTCGCGGGCGCTCCCGCATCGCGCGAGAAATCATAGACATTCTCGTCAGACATCTCAGTCTCGGGGGTCTTTGCCCGGCTCTCCAGTGCAGGGACAGATCGGGCGAGCTCAGAGGGGATTGAACGAACCCGCTGTTGCGGGAAAATCTTGCTGCCCATCTGCCGTCCTGTTGCGCCTTACTCAATGCTCGTCACCTTGATGCCCTCGGGGACCTCGCCACGATAGCCGACGATAACCGCCTCATCCCATTGTCCGCTCTCGGGATCTCCGCGCTTTGAGAACGCAATCGCGCCTCCCATGACCAGGGCGAAGATTCCGGCCATGCTCCTGGCTTCGTCGGCAGAGCGTGCTTGGACGACACGCTGAGGCGTGAACTTACCGCCCAATCCGCGGAAGATGGGAAGCACGCCGAACTTCGTTATCTGGCGCATGGTTCGCCATCCAAGCACCACGGCGAGGACTCGTCGAATCGAAGCTCACTGGTGGTCATATGTCGTCGAGGCGATAGATATTGCATCGCTGGGACGGACCAGCCCTCTTGCCAAGCACTCGCGTAAGACAAATTCAAGCGCCCTCTCCCGATAGTGTTGAATGGGACGGTAGGAGTTCCGCCCACCTTGTCTCACGCGCCTTTCGACAATCGAATAACGATCCGGTTGAATAGCGTAGCTAAAGGTGTGAGCGTCGACTTTCACGTTGCACCAATCATCGGTGAGGTGCTCGAATTCGAAGGCGCAGACGCGGTCGGACATCGTACTACCTATTTGTGCACGGTGCCATCTAACTTGCCCTGCCGATCATGACGACGCGGTGACATCTCCCGCCGCGTCATGGGTTGACACTGCCCACCCTGCGCAAGGGGCGCGGACATTTTGATGCAGTGGCGTCCTGTCACATGCCGCCTGATAAAGGATCACTGGCAGTGTTGCGCCGCATCGAAAGTGAGCATCATGCCAGCCGACCTCGCCACAAACGCAATTCTCATTCATTCCGGGGTTTGGTGGCCCGCGCTTGTGCCCTTGACGCTGGGGGCGAGCCTTCTCGTCTTTCGAATTGCCCGAGTTCAAGCCAAGCGAAAGCGGGCTATCGACGCCGAGATGCAGATTTGGACGAAAGTAGTCCTGGACCCCCAATATGGTCAGGATTTCATCAGGAGGAATGTTCGGTAATGCTTGGCCTACATACAGCGGTGCGCAGTTCAACGCCCCGTTATCCCGTGACGCGCAACGATCTGTCACCTCGACAGAGATTTGAGGCCATGCCGCACTCGCTTGGATTGTGGTAGCGTCCGACGTGACCGCGCCGCAGACGCCTCCCGATGTAGCGCGGCCGGGGCCTGGTCGGCCGGTCGACCAGGCGGTAGTGGGGAAATTTGAATAAGGCAGCCCGTCTGCCCACTACCGACCAGGCGTTGGCCTTGCGCTGTGAGGCAGTCCATCCGCACAATGCTGCGCAAGGTCTTCATCCTATTGCGCCACTCGACGCTCCGGAGGAAGCGAGAGTGCGAATCATCGGCGTGATTTCGGACACTCACGGATTGCTGCGCCGCCCGGCTCTGGCGGCGCTGCGCGGCTGCAACCCGATTATCCATGCCAGCGATGTCGGCGATCCGGCCATATTGGAAGAGCTGCGAAGCCTTGCACCGGTCTTCGCCGTACGCGGCAACATCGACAAAGGCATGTGGGCGAAGAAGCTTCCGGAACGCGAGATCGTCAAAGTCGATGATTGCCTGACCTTTGTTCTGCATGATCGCAATGAGCTCGAACTGGATCCGCAAGCGGAAGGATTTCATGCCGTGATAGCCGGGCACTCTCATCGGCCCTTGATGGAGAGTAGGCGGGGGGTCTTGCACTTTAACCCCGGGGAACGCTGGGCCGCGACGCTTCAGATTGCCGGTGACCGTCGGATGTCTGACGCTCTCGCGCGGCGAGCTCAAAGCGACCATTATCGATATCGGCGGTGAACCGGCGTCGCTGCAGCTATAAGTGCGAGGCAGAGGCGTCTCAACGCTGAGCTTTCAGGCAGCTTGCCGGTTATCTCGAACCCGACGGCCTTCATGACGGCAAGCGTGGTCTCGAGCGTCGGGTTTCCGGTCTCGCTCAAGGATTTACAAAGCTGCTCGCGCGCCAGTCCCGTTTCGCGGGCGATCTTGGTCATGCCCTTTGCGCAGGTGTCACGCGGTACTCGGCCTCGGCGGTTGCGGCTTCACCGAGCCGTCGGCGGTCAGGCTGAATGCGGTTGAGCGCCGGCCATCGCCTGCTGGCCTCGATCTGCCATGAGGGCCGTCGCCCGCAGCGCCCGGTCGAGGGCGGCGATCCTATCGTCCGACAGTGCAGAGAGGGGCGGCATCACCCTGCACCAGCCGGGTTCTTCCGTCAGCAGGGCGAGCGACGCCTTCACGGCGGCGACCAATGGGAACTGCGCAATCGCGGCGCGGATCTCGACTGCGTTGGCGAGCCCTTCGCTCGCGACCAAGGCCGAGCCACTCCAGGCGCGTTGGGCGAAGGGGCCGGTCACGTTCGCCGTCGCCGATATGCAGCCGGCGAAGCCGAGCTCCCCGGCACGGCCAAGCGAAGCTTCTGCGCTCGGAAAGACGGCGAAGCCTTCAAGGCGCCGGGCCAGCGCCGCCGAGTATTCGAGATCTCCGGAGCTGTCCTTGAGGCCAAGCACCACATCGGCATGCGCCTCGCGCAGCCGGGCCACGACATCGATGTTGTAGGGAACGCCTGAGTTCTGCGGGAAGTGATAGAGGTAAAGCTTCAGCCCGTCCGGACCGACCCGCTCGATCACGGCCTCGACATAGGCGACAAGCCCGTCCGCGTCGATACCCTTGTAGTAGAAGGGCGGCAGGAGCAGCGCGCCGGCAAAGCCAAGGACCTTGGCCTCCGCGGTCAGGCGCACGGCGTCCGCCAGGGCAGCGGCTCCCGTCCCAACCATGAAACACTCGAGGGGCAGGCCTGAGCCTGCGATTGCCTGCATGGCATCGATGCGTGCTGCAACCGAAAAGGAGGTCGCCTCGCCGGTCGTGCCCAGGAGGTTGATGCCGTCGCAACCACCATCCGCGAGAAGCCAGCGGCAATGGCCGACGAGGCGTTCGAGATCGATCGAACGATCATCCTTGAGCGGCGTGGCGACCGCAGCGATGACGCCCTGAAGTTTTCCCATCTTGGTTTTCCAAGGTACTGTGACGTATTGGGCCGGACCTGAGCGACCGGCCTCTGAACTCAAGCTGCGGCATCTATCCGCTCCAGTATCCTCCGAGTCGCTAGCACGGCTGCATCCGCGATGCAGCTCGAGGGGATCATACTATGTGCGCCTGCCGTTCTCGGGAAGCGCAAAAGCGCGTGCGATGATGCCTAATCTAAAGCTGCAAGGGCCCTGGCCGCGCGGCAATCTCGGGATTGGGCGCACGGGAATTCGCATCGACGATAGCCGGCGCGGCAGCGTAGGCATGCGTCAGGTGCTCATGCATGAACTGTGATGCGGCAGCGAAATCGCCCTCGCTGACCGCGTCGATGATGGCGAGATGCTCCTTGCACCAATCGCGGATGCGGCGCCGGTTCGTGTAGCCGCTGAACTCCAGGAGGCGCCGCAGGCGATTCTGCTGCTGAATGGCCTGAAGGAAGAAGACGTTCCCGCTGAAGGCGGCAAACATCTCGTGGAAGGCGGCGTCGGCCTCGAAGAGCTGAACGCCGCCGATCGACGCGATGTTCGGATGCGAAACGAAATGGACGTGTTGGAGCCGCGCGCGTTCCAGCGCCGCGGCATCCGGCTTGAAGGTCCGGAGCAGGAAGATCGAGGGCTCCATGGTGAGCCGGAAGTCGTAGCTGCTATTCAACGTCAGGACGGAGTCGAGCGTGGGTAGAAAGGTCCAGCCATGGCCCTTGTTGCGCGTGACGAGCCCGTCCTCGGCAAGCCGCGACAAGGTCCGCATCATGACCACGCGATCGACAACGTAGCGTCGGGCGATCTCGCTCTGGGTGAGCGAATTGGGGATCGTGCCGGCCAGTCGGTCCTTGACGAGGCGTTCGTAGAGCTCGTGATCAGCGCTCGACGGGACGTCGATTTCGATGCGGTGGAGCTGGTCGAACGGCTTGAGCAGGAAGAAGCCCTGATTTCGCCGCGCCTCCACGATGCCCTCGCTCGCGAGAAGACCGAGCGCCATACGGATCGGGGTGCGAGAGACGCCGACGAGGTCGCCGAGCTGCTGCTCGCGCAAATGATGCCCCACCTCGAACCTCGCATCGCGGATGAGATCGAGTATCCGATTGGCCAAACGGTAGCGGCTGGGATTGGACGAACGCGCCATGGTCCCCGCTCATCAGGACAAAGCGGTATTTTTAGCGGTATATGATACAATCGTCATGCGGCGGATCTCTTTCATCTCTCTACGGCGTGCCCGGAAAAAGGGCATCGGCTGCTCGAAATTGATGCTTGACTCTCGTGGCCAGCTCGATTGTACATATTGACGCAGAAAGAGCAATACTACTGGCGCAAAGAAGGGAATAGCCATGTTTCGTGGAATCACAGCCTCCCTGGTCATTTGCCTGTGCGCTGGCACGGCGACAGCCGCGGACGTCTCATCGGCCACCCTGGTCGAGAAGGGCGCCGTCACCTACGGCGTGGCAGCGACATTCGCGCCATTCGAGTTCCAGAGGGATGGTCAGCTCACCGGTTTCGACATCGACCTGATCGAGGCGCTGGCCAAAAAGCTTGGCGTCGCGCCGAAGCCGATGAACATGGATTTCAAGGGACTGATCCCGGCTCTGCAAGGCGGCCGGCTCGATATCATCAACTCCGCCATGTACATCAACCCGCAGCGCTCGGAGCAGGTCGACTTCATCCCCTATCTGAAAATCGGCAACCAGGTCGTCGTGCAGGCCGCTAACCCCGCCAAGATCACGGGCAGGGACAACTCGCTATGCGGCAAGACAGTCGCCGTCACGCTCGGCGCGATCGAGGAAACCTATGCGCGCCAGGACGACAAGCGCTGCAAGGATGCCGGCCTCGCGGCGGTGACGGTGCAGACCTTGCCGACCGCCCAGGACTCCGCGCTGAGCGTCCGCCAGGGCCGCGCCGACGCCTTCTTCGACTCGACGCCCGGCGCGGTCGAGATGATGACGCAGCTCCCGGATGTCTACAAGGTCGCTGGTGCCGAATTCGAATCGAACACGCAGATCGGCATGGCCACGCGCAAGGGCGACACGGTGATGCAGGGCGCCATCAAGGCCGCGCTCAAGGAGATCGTCGCCGACGGCAGCTACAAGAAGATCATCGAGAAGTGGAAACTGCCGGCATCGGTTTCGCTGTTCGACTGACGGCTACGCCGCTAGAAGGTCAGTCGTAACGACATGTCGATCGAACTCGTCTTCGACTATCTCGTCTCGCCGGTCTTCTTCCGCGGCGCGATGATGACGCTGCTTCTGACGATCTGCTCGCTGTTCTTCGGGATCATTGCCGGCTTGGTCATCGCGCTAGTGCAGGAGGCTAAGACGAGGGTCGGCCAGATCGCCACCCTCGCCTATCTCTGGTTGTTCCGCGGAACGCCTGTGCTGTTCCAGATCATCTTCATTTACAACGTGCTTCCGTCCTTTGGCATCAAACTCTCCGCCTTCGTCAGCGCCGTGCTTGCGCTCTCGCTCAACGAGGGCGCCTATATGGCCGAGATCCTCCGCTCCGGCCTGCAGGCGGTGAAGAAAGGCCAGCGCGTCGCTGGGCTGGCGCTTGGCATGACCGGCTCGCAGGTGATGCGCTACGTCGTCATTCCGCAGGCGGCCCGGATCGTGCTCCCGCCCATCGGCAACCAGATGATCGGAATGCTGAAGCTGAGCGCGCTCGTCTCGGTCGTCGCCGTCGAGGAATTGCTGCTCGTCGCGAACCAGATCGCCAGCGCCAATTTCCGCTACTTCGAGGCGCTGACCGCAGCTGGTATCTACTATCTCGCGATGACAACGGCCTTCATGGGCCTGCAAATGCTGCTCGAACGCGCGCTCGATCCGCGAAAGCGGCAAAAGGCTCGCCCAATCTCGCTGACGGACCGGCTGCTCGGCACGTCCGGACAGCCGGCGATCCGCTGAGGAGCAGATGCATGTCCGTGCAGACACATCCGATCCAACAAACACAAGACCTCCTCCTCGAGGTCGTCGGTGTCAACAAGAGCTTCGGCTCAGTGCAGGTACTGAAGACCTGCTCGATGAGTGTGTCGCCGAAGGAGACCCTAGTCGTGATCGGCCCGTCGGGGTCGGGGAAATCGACGCTGCTTCGCTGCCTCAACCTGCTCGAGCCAGTCGATGGTGGCGACATCTTCTTCGAGGGGCGCGAGATCACTGGCGATAGGAGGAACGCTCATCGCGTCCGCCGGGCGATCGGCATGGTGTTCCAGAATTTCGAGCTCTTCCCGCATTTGTCCGCGGCGGAGAACATCATGCTGGCCCCGGTCAAGGTGCTCGGCATGAGCCGCTCCGATGCGCATGACTTGGCGGTCGGCCTGTTGCGCAAGGTGCACATCCCCGAGAAGGTCGATGCTTTCCCCGATGAGCTCTCGGGCGGGCAGCAGCAGCGTGTGGCGATTGCCCGCGCCCTCGCCATGAAGCCAAAGCTGATGCTCTACGACGAGCCAACCTCGGCGCTCGACCCCGAGATGATCCGGGAGGTTCTCGACGTCATGACCGAGCTCAGCGCCGAAGGCATGACCAGCGTCGTGGTGACGCATGAGATGGGCTTCGCCCGCCGGGCGGCCGACCAGATCGTCTTCATGGAGCGCGGCGAGATCATCGAGAACGCATCAAGCGAGAAATTCTTCGGCGGCACCGTCAACGAGCGCGCCCGCCGCTTCCTCGACCAGATCCTGCACTGAACGACGAGCCCATTCGAGCAACGATGATGGCCTTCTCTCCCGATGCCAGCCGCATGAAGCGCGATCTCGCAGCGCTTGTCGGCTTCGACACCCAGAACCCGCCCGGCCATGAGGCCAAACTCGCCGACTTCCTGCGCGACCTGATTGCGGCCGAGGGGTTCGACATGGCGTTGCAGGAATACAAGCCCGGGCGCGTGAACCTGATCGCCACGCTCACGAACGGGGCCGGGCCGACATTCGCGCTCAACACCCATATGGATGTCGTACCGGCGGGTGACGGCTGGTCCTCGGATCCGTTCAGGCTGCGCGAAGCGGATGGGCGGCTCTACGGCCGGGGCGCCTGCGACTGCAAGGGGCCGCTCGCCGCCATGCTTGAAAGCCTGCGCATGCTGGCCGCTGACCGCGCCACCTGGTCAGGCACTCTACTCGGCATCTTCGTCGCCGACGAGGAGATCGCCAGCGAAGGCGCGAAGTTCTACGCGGCGACGAAGCCGCGCATCGACTATGCGATCGTTGGCGAGCCGACCTCCAACGCGACGTTCACGGCCCATAAGGGCAGCCTGCGGCCGGTCGTGCGGGTGCATGGCATCTCAGCGCACTCCGGTACACCGCATCTCGGCGAGAACGCCATCTACCGCGCGGGCGAGCTCCTTGACCTCGTCAGGGAGCATCACGAGGGCGTCGTCCGCCACCGCTCACATCCGCTGGTCGGCGAGGCGAGCCTTACCGTAACGCGCATCAGTGGCGGTCATGCCGACAACGTCCTGCCCGGGAGCTGCGACCTGCTTCTCGACCGGCGCATGATCCCGGGAGAGGATGAGGAAGCCGTCAAGGGCGAAATCGCGGCCCTGCTGCGGACCGCGGATGAACGCTTCGGCCTGCGTGCGGAAATCATCGACTATCGCGCGACGACGGGCGGCGCGACGGAAACGGCACTCGACGAGCCGGTCGTGCGGGCGAGCCTTGCGGCATGCCGGGCGCATGGCACAAGCAATCCCGGCCCCTTCGGGTTTCAGGGCGCCTGCGACCTCGTTCATTTCAGCAGCATCGGCGCCAAGGGCATCGTTATCGGGCCCGGTGCACTCGCCATGGCGCACAAGCCTGACGAGTTCGTGCCGGTCGACGAGCTGGTGGCCGCGAGCCTGATCTATCGTGACGTCGCGCTGGCCATGCTGCGTCCGGGCGGCTGAGTGATGCGCGTCTCCCTGCACACGGCCGAACTGCACTATGGCAGCGGCCTCGTCCTGCACACCGCCTCCTCGGGCAGCGTGCCGCATCTCGCCGAGCTCTATCTGCGCCTCGATGATGGAGAGCGGATCGGGATCGGTGAGGTGCGGACTAACATCGGCTATCTCAATGGGTTCGCATCCGAAGACGTGGTCGCCGATGCGATCTCTGCGGCCGGCGCGCTCGATTGGTCGCGCGGACCGATCGAGCTTTTGAACTCTATTCCGGATTGTGTCGAGCGCTGGACCGCGCCCGTGCGCATGCTGCTCGATTGCGCGCTGCACGATCTAGCGGCCCGCGACGCAGCCGTGCCGCTCGCGGCCTGGCTCGGCGGCGCGAAGACCGAAAGGACCATCTCCTCGACCAACCAGACCTTGTTCTGGTCGTCCCACGAGAACTTCCTCGCACAAGCGCAAATCTATGTGGCGCGCGGCTTCCGCGACCTGAAGGTGCGCGTCGGCGTTGGCGACATCTCCGAGGACCTGCGCAGGATCGCGGCATTGCGCGAGCGCTTCGGCGACACGGTGAAGATCGCGGCCGACGCCAACGGACAATGGAGTGAGGCCGAGGCGCTGGACAATCTGCGCAGTCTCGCCGAATTCGGCCTCGCCTATGTCGAGCAGCCGGTCCCGCCCGGAGATTGGGGCATGATCGAGCATCTCGCCGCGGCGAGCCCGATGCCCATCATGCTCGACGAGAGCATCGCCTCGATTGCCGATGTCGAACGCGTCTGCGCCTTCGACGGCCAGGTGGTGGCACATCTGAAGCTCGTGAAGCTCGGCGGGATCGCCCCGGTGATGTCCGCAGCTCGCCGGCTCCAGGACGCGGGCGTGCGCTTCATGATCGGGCAGATGAACGAGGGAGCGGCCGCGACCGCAGCCGCACTCCATGCCGCCTGCGCGGCCCGGCCCGCCTTCGCCGAACTCTATGGCGCGGACGGCCTCGCGGACGATCCCGTGCAGGGAGTGAGCTATCGCGCAGGGACCGTGCAGATCGACGAAGGACCGGGGCTTGGCGTCACCTTCGATTCGACGAGAGCGCATCTCATCTGGGAGAATTGACATGCAAGGCCAGAGCCAAGGCCGTATCGCCGTGCGCCAGGGGAGCGAATCCGCTTTTCCGAAGGCGGAATATGACGGGCGGATCGCCCAGGCCCGCGTACTTCTGGGCAAGGCCGGGATCGACGTGATGGTCGTGACGGGGCCGGAGAACATCTTCTACCTGACCGGGCAGCAGACCCCGGGCTACTACACCTTCCAGGCACTGGTGCTTCCCGTCGATGGCGATCCGGTCTTCGTCATCCGCCAGCTCGAATATTTCAACTTCATCGCCAACACATACGTCCCAGACGTCGAGGTCTATCAGGACGGCGACGAACCGGTGAATTTCCTCGTCGACGTGATCCAGAAGCGCGGCCTCTCGTGCAAGCGCGTGGCGATCGACAAGCGCGGCTGGTTCCTGCCAATCGTGGTTTACGAGGCTCTGCAAGGCAAGCTCGGCACAATCCATGACGGGGCTCGGCTGATCGAAGAGCTGCGTGCAGTGAAATCGCCCGCCGAGATCGAGAAGATCACGAAGGCCGCAACCTATGTCGATGCCGGCCTTGAAGCCGGCCTCGCCGCTGTCAAGGTCGGAGCAAGCGAGAACGACCTCGTCGCCGCCATGATGCAGGCGGCGATCGCAGCCGGCTCCGAATATATGGGCATGGAGCCTCTCGTCTCGGTCGGCGCGCGCACCGGCGTCCCGCACGGCACATGGCGCCGCCGCCGCATCGAAGCCGACGAGCCGGCCTTCCTCGAAATGGCCTCCTGCCATGATCGTTATCACGCCGCGCTCATGCGCTCGGCCTGGATCGGCGCGATGCCGGCGCAGGCAGCCGACATGGAGCAGGCGTGCCAAGACGCGCTCCAGGCGGCGCTCGACGCCATCCGCCCGGGCGCCGCCTGCGAGGCGCCCCATCTCGCCTGCCAGGAGGTGATCGACCGGGCGGGCTACTCCGAAAACTTCAAGAAACGCACCGGCTATTCGATCGGCATCTCCTTCGCGCCCGATTGGGGCGAAGGCTCGATCCTGAGTCTCTATACCGGCGTCACCGCCGAGCTTCGGCCAGGGATGACCTTCCACATACCCCCGGCGCTGCGGATCTACGGGCAATTCACGGTCGGCGTCAGCGAAACCGTGGTGGTCACCGAGACAGGATGTCGCGTCCTCGGGTTGACCGCCCGGCCACTGTTGCGCATCGCCGGCTGAACCACATCGCCAACGAGGACAACAACAATGAAGGACATCACCGAGGCGCGCGGAAAGCTGCGCGGCATCTTCAATATCTCGGTCACGCCGTTCAACGCCGGCGGCTCGTTCCACTATTCCGGCCTCGCCCGCAATATCGAGCGCGTGCTGGGGCTCGGTTTCGATGGTATCCTGATCGGGGGGACCTATGGCGAGTTCCCAGCCATGTCGACACAGGAGCGCGCCGAGCTCTTCACGAAGGTGATGGACATCGTGGGCGAAGGCGTGCCGGTGATGCTCTGCAGTGCCGGTTCCGACGTGCGCGAGGTGCGCGACCTCACCAAGCTCGCCGGCGATCTGGGCGGCTTGCCGATGGTGACGCCGCCCTTCGTCTCGGAGGTTACCCACGACCAGATCCTCGCCTTCTTCCACGACATTGCACCTCTCTCGCGAACCGGCATCCTGATCTACAATGCCCCTGGGATCGACATCACGCTCTTGCCCGCGACGCTGGAGCGGCTCGCCGACATCGAAGGCGTAGTAGGCCTCAAGCAAGGCGACTTGTCGCCAACGGTGATCGACCAGATCGCCAATAGGCTTAGCGGTCGCATCCGGCTGTTTTGCGCCTCCGACCTCGCCTTTCTCGGCCCGATGGTGGCTGGCTTCGACGGAATCAGCTCCACTAATAGCTGCGCCCTGCCCGAACTGATCCTCGCCGCCTACCGTGCGATCGAGCGGGGGGAGGCAACAACCGCCCGCGATCTGCATCGCCTGTGGTATCCGTTGCGGGCGCTCGCGCGCAGCTACGGTCAGCCGCAGACGACGAAGGCAGCCATGAACCTGCGCGGCTTCGACGGCGGTTCGGTTCGCCCGCCGCTGCGCGATCTCGGTGAGGCGGAACGGGCTCGTGTCGCTGAGGTCCTCCAGACCTTATCCGTGGATACGAGGTCGAGTATCAGATTCGCCGCCTGAGGTGGGAGAGCCATGGCGATCACTATCGTCAAGCATGATACCGCCGAGCCGGCCCTCTACGGTGCCATGGCGGCGGTCGTGGCGATGGCACGCGGCGCCGAGTTCGCGCATCTTCCGGCCGTGTTCGATACGAAACTCCACGCGGACGCGGTGCAGCATGTCGCAGCGGACGGCGCACTCGTGCCGAGCGGCCTCGTCTGGCTCGAGCGGCTCGCGGGACAGGGGGTCGGCCCCGAGACCACGCTCAACGATTTGCTGCTGCTGGCGCGAAGTCGCGACCTCGTCGTGCCTGAGCACAGGCCATTTGCGGCGGATCGCCAAGCCTTCGCGCGCCTCGCCGATTGGGCCGCCGCGGCCGGGATTGCAGTCGAGCATGTCGAGATCACGGATGAAGCTGAGGGCTGGCGCATTCGGACGCCGGAGGGCGCAGCTCCCATCGCGGCGCTGCGTCTGTGGAAGCGCGACCGCTTCGGGCGGCTCAAAGCGTCGTCGACCACCGGCGTCCCAGGGTCGGGGCCATCGCTGCACATCGGCCTCGTCGGGACCGAGAGCGATCACCGCCGTGTCTATCCCGCGGCGCTCGCAGCTCTGGGCGATGCTGCCGACGTTGAAGGCATCGCAATCGACGTCCTGTTCATCCCTCCGATGCGCCTGACCCGGCACGATGTCGACAACGCGCTCATCAAGATCGACGGCCTGCTCATGCCCGGCGGGTCGGATATGGCCAATGTGCCGGGACAAATCCTGATGGCTCATGGAGCCCTGCGTTCACGGATGCCGACGATCGGTTTGTGCCTTGGCATGCAGACCATGACGACAGCCGTGGCGCAGGCCGCGCTGGGATCGAACAGGGCGAACCTTACCGAGGCCGACCCATTGGCACCGATCAAGACCTTCGTTCCCTTGTCCGAGGACAGGTCGCTGCCGGCGCATCGATTGGGTGAACAGACGATTGCGGTCGCGCCTGGCTCACGGCTCGCGGATATCCTCGGGCCGAAGATGACCATCCGCTGCAACCATCGCTTTCGCCTGAACCCCGAACTCCGCCCGCTTTTGGAAAACGCTGGCCTATGCGTTTCGGCTTATGATGGCAGCGGACGCATCGCCGACGCAGTCGAACTCGCAGGCCATCCGTTCTATCTCGGCATGCAGGGGCATCCGGAGCTCTCTTCCCGCTCCGGCGAACCGCACCCGCTCATTCGGGCTTTTCTCCGGGCGTGCCGGTCAAGTGCGTGATTCAACAAGTGCGGACGATCACGTCAAAAACCGTGTCTGTCTGTAGGGGGCGGGATCTATCGGTAGGGGGTGCCGGCGATCAGGCTCGCGACGAGGCGTCCGTTCGGTTGGGCCGCCGGCCATGCCGAGCGCTGTCGAGAAACGGAAGTTCACGCGGCAGAGTTGCGCGTTACTTCGATTCACCGTATCTACAGGGGCTGTTGTTTATTGTCGGAAATATGCTCGCAAGTTCCATAGCAACGCTTATGCGATTCCGAATAAATATGGATGATGCTTGCAATCGTTGAAGATTTACGGCTAATCATCACCGTCACACCCCGTATTTGATGAACTGGATTTCGGTCGGCTACTCACGCGGTCTTCTCGCAGAGGTTGGGCCTCGATACCTTCTTGACGGCGATATCGCTTTGGGCGATATCACTACCGTGAAGATCATCACCTACACGCTCGCCGCGCGACGCGGCTTCCGGAAGATTCCAGGCGACATGCGGGCGCAAATCGAGAGCAAGCTCGCCCGTTTCGCAAAGACCGGCGCCGGCGACGTGAAATCCTTGACCGGGCAGCCGGGCGCCCGGCTTCGCGTCGGGGATTATCGCGTCATATTCGTTGAGACAGACACCAGCATCGAAATCCGAGCCGTCGGACATCGGCGCGACATCTACCGTTGACAGGAGGCCAGCATGGGCAAGCCGCAATTCATTCACACCGAGAAGGGCGAGGATCTCGTCGTCCTGTCGCGACGCGACTACGAGGCCCTTCTCGCACGCTCCGGCGACGAAGCCGCCGAGGATGCGATGACCGCCCGCATCATCGCTGACACCAGCGCCGCGATCTCCCGCGGCAAGGAGATCGCATTGCCTGCCGAGGTATGGGCCGCGACCGAGGCCGGCGAAAATCCCATCAGGGTTCTGCGCCGCCACCGCGGCCTGACGCAGGTCCAGCTTTCGGCCGAGACCGGCCTCTCCCAGGCTTATCTCGCCGAGCTCGAAACCGGCCGGAAGCACGGCGCGTCGAGCACGCTCAAGACCATCGCGCACTCGCTTCGGGTGCCCCTGGATGTGCTCGTGCCATAAACCGGCATCGCCGCAATCCGCGCATAGGCCAAGATCCCGCCACGGCCCCTCACCTTCCGGCAGACAGCGGAAACCTTCGTCGCGCCCGCCGCCGATGCACATCCGCATCGGTTTCGGCGATCGCTCGCCCGCCATCTCGACCGGGGCGGAATCGCGCCCGCGGCTGATACAGGTCGGCTCGGCCCGCGCGATCGCGGAAACTGGCTTGTGCGTCATCCCCGCCCTGCCCCGTATTTGACGAACTGGATTTCGCTCGGCCCTCGCTGGCCCCCGTGCCGGGACAATTGGACGACGATCGGTATGACGGACCGGATGTAGTCGACGATCTCGGCCTTGCTCAGGCCAAGCCCTGCCTGCATGCTCATCAGCGCCAGGCGGTCATAGGCTTGCAGGGGCGAATTCGCGTGCACCGTCGTCATCGAGCCTGGATGGCCCGTGTTGATCGCCTGCAAGAACGAGAACGCCTCCGCGCCTCTCACCTCACCCAAGAACAACCGATCCGGACGCATGCGCAGCGACGCCTCGAGGAGGTCCTGGATCGTGACCCGGGACATGCCTTGATCGCCCTTTGACGCGATCAGCGGCACATAGTTCAGGTGCGGCGGCTGAAGCTCGCGCGTGTCCTCGATCGAGATGATCCGCTCATCCGGTGGCACTTCCTTAAGGAGCGCGTTCAGGAAGGTGGTCTTGCCGGTCGAGGTCCCTCCGGAAATCACCATCGAGATCCGCTCCTTGATGGCGAGCCGCAGGAAATCCCCGATGGCTTTGCTGTCGAGAAGCTCGATCAGCCGACGATCGGTTTCCGTGAGCCTCTCCCCCGCCGATACATTGACGAGCTCGAGCCCGCCGGCCTTCTCGAATTCCGCGAGCGTCAGGTTTTTCACCACCTGCTTTCGGATCGAGATCGCGCCGCCACTTGGCGCCGCCGGCGACAGCACGGCCTGAAACCGCTCCCCATGCGGCAAGGCGGCCGACAGGAGCGGCGTCTCTTCGTTCACGGCCTGCTTCGTCTCGCTCGCGACCTGCTGCGCCATGCGCCTGATCGCGTCGCTCATCAGATCGCGCACATCGTGGCGCTCCATCGCCGGAGCGCCCAGGACCTCCACGAAGACCTCGCCTGGACGGTTCACCGAGATCTCGACGACACGAGGATCGGCGAGCCAGGGGCGCAACGGAGCCAAGGCCGCGCGCAGATAGGTCGGCAGGCCCGCCCAGGCGCTATCGAAGGCGACGACCTCGCTCACGGCTTGTAAACCGGACCGGTGATGACAGTTGGCGCGGCCGGCTGGGGGGCATCCGGCCGCGCCGGGCCTGAGTGTTTCAGCGCGATCAGCGCCTCCTTCACCGGGTCCGTATACAGCGCCGAGAAATCGAGATCCCGGCGCACAAACACCATGATCGGCGTCCCCTGATCGACATAGACGGTCGGCGGGATGTTGATCGAGTCCTTCAGCGCCTCTTGGGCGATCTGATTCATGGTGTTGCCGACCGTCTGAGTCGCGATCTCGCGACCATTGTTCTGATTGTAACTCGGCTGCGTCGTCGTCGTCGTAACCTCACCCGTGACGGGATTGGTGACGCTCGTTTGCGTCTGCTGGCCGTTGTTCTGGTTCTTCTGTCCCAGCCCCACCACGTACTGGCTGGCCCCACCGACCATCGTCAGCAGGATCGCCGAGCCGAAGCGTTCGAGATAATGGCGATCGACATCCCCGGTCAGGCCCGATCGGCCGAGATCGTCCGTGCCATAGGAGCCCAGCGCGAGCGACACGCCATCCGAGCGCAACAGCCGCGTCCAGATGATCAGCACGCGGGTCTGACCGCGCGCCAGGCCGGAGCGATACTCTCCCGTGAGCATCGTCCCCTTGGGGATCAGAACTCGGCGGCCGTCGAAGGAATAGACATCCTCCGACGTGATGGCCCGCGCCATGCCCGGAAGATCCGACTGGATAGCGGTCTCGAGTACGCCCCGGATGAGCGAGCCTTGCGGGATTAGGGCATCCGTACGGCGAATTTGCTCCGCCTTCGAGATCTCGACGCCCGTATTTGACACCTGGTTCGCGAAGCGCCGGTTGGCGTCCTCCTCCGGACCCGACGCCATCACCTTCGCCAGCTCCGAGGACAGCTCTTGGCAGGACTGGGGGCTCGCTAGCCAGGAAGTTGAGCGCCCTGCCGGCATGGCAGATGCTCTCGGCGGTATCACGCCTTCAGACTGATCGTCACCACCGGGTAGATTTGCAGGCCGTCCGGCAGCTCCGCCACGACGCGCAGCCAGTTACCGAAATGGGCGACGCGGGCGAAGGTCACCTCATCGGCGTGCGCCGGCAGCTCGAAGCGCGTGCCCTCGTCGATCCAGCGGATACCGTCGGGCGAGATCTGGACGCGTGCTTCGATCCCGGCTGCCGCGCCTTCGACGCTGAGCGCGCGCACGAAGACGATCGCCTCGCGGGCCCAGCCTGCCTCGTAGGGCTCGGTCGCGATCGAGCCGCGCCATTCCTCGTTGCGCGCGACGACCGCGTTGTGGCTTTCCCGGATCATCAGAAGTACCCCGACAGGCAGACCGAGTCGACATAGAAGAAGGCACGCTTGTCCGTGTCCGCCTCGGCGAAGAAGGCGAGGTTGAGCATGCACCAGAGGTTGCGCATTGCGGGGATGCGGATCGGCTCGCAGGAACTGAGGTCGAAAACCCGATCGTTGCAACGGAAATGGGTCGCCTGCCACGTCTCCAGGTCGAAATCGAAGCAGGCGTAGTGCCAATTGATCTTGGTCGCGATTTCGTTGTAGCAGAGCCGCTGCGCGCCGCCGGGCAAATCCTCCCAGTCGTCGGGGCTGAGGTGGTAGTGCGTCACCGTCGTGTTCTCGTTGCCGAGCGGCCTGAACGGCGTCGTGCGGCGCTTGAATTGCCATTTTTGCACGTGCTCACCCTCGAGCGCGTTGAGGAACCGCATGTGCGGCATGATGCGGAAGGCGTCCGCATCCTGGTCGCCGCTCTGCAGATCGTAGAGAAAGCCCACCGAACGAACGTCGGTCTCCGACAGGCGCAGCTCGCTCGCCTCGGGCTTGAAGGTGAAATAGAACTCGAGCCGGATCGGGCCGCGCTGCCTAAAAGTCAGCCGCTTGATGGCAACGTTCTGCGCTCCCCGCCGGGGCCTGGTGGCGACCTTCAACGAATAGGTGCCGTCGAAGCTGCCATGGCTGCCGAACTCCCAGGCGGTGCACGAGCTCAGCATGGCGGCGCTGTGCTGCGCGTAGCCCGGCAGCATCACGTCAAGCGAGTGCTCGTAATTGCCGACGAGCTGCGTCCAGCCGCAAAAGCCGCGGTCGAAATCGTCGAAGGCGATGATGCGCGGCAGCGGATCGAAGCGGCTGAGGCGCGGATCGGCCTGTCGCAAGGCGCGGATGAGGGCGTCGGATGGCTCGGCCATGAGCGTGCTCCCCTATTTTCAGGTATCGCGAAACCCCACCGTCACGCCTGCGAATCGCCGTGGTGCGAGGGCGGTGGCATCGATCGCGTGCGCCGCCAAATGTGCGGCCGGCGGTCGTTCGAGGATCAGGCCGACAGCGAGATCGGCAAGTGCCGGCGCCGCCTGAATGCCGTGCCCGCCCTGCCCGGCCAGCCAGAAGAAACCGCTCGCCGCTGGATCGAAGCCGACCACCGGTAGCTCGTCAGGCGCGAAGCTGCGCAAGCCGGCCCAGGCACGCCGGACGGGACGGCCCGCCAGCCCGGCGTCGGGGCAGCACAGCTCCTCCACCCGCCCGCGCACGGCATCGACGTCGGCCGGGCCGGGCTGCGCGTCGCCCGGCTGCGCTCGCGTCTCGTCGCAGGGCGACATGAGGAGCTCGACTTCGCCGGTGCCGGGCGCCGGCCGGAAATAGAAGCGGCGCGCGGCGTCTGCAGTCATCGGTCCATCCACCGACACGTCGCTCGGCGCTGCGACGACGGCGACGCTGCGCCGTCGCGGCGTGATGCCGACCGGCGGCAGCCCGGCGCGGGCGGCGACCTCGTCCGCCCAGGCTCCACCGGCATTGACCACGCTCCCGGCTGCGACATCGAGATTCCGGCCGGTCAGGCGCCAATGTCCGTTGCGGTGCTCAAGCGCCGCGACGTCGGCGCCCACGGCGATTTCGCCGCCGCCTGCCGCAAGCACGCGCCGATAGCCGGTGATGAGCCCGTTGACTTCGATCTGCCGGGCTGCGGGATCGTAAAGCGCGCCGGCGATCCGCTTGGCATCCAGAATGGGCATGACCGAAGCGGCGCCAGTGCCATCGAGCTCGCGCCAGGGCTGGGCTTCGGCACGGCCCTCGGCGCTTTGCCGCGCCAGCGCTGGAAGTTGCTCGGGTGGTGCAACCACGAGTAGGCCGCGAAGCGTCAGCAACGGCCGATCGTGCCAGGGCGGCGGGGTTTCGAAGAACGGGCGGCTGGCACGGGTCAGCGCACGCATCACAGGGTTGCCGGAATGCGCCGAGAACATCGCGACGGAGCGGCCGCTCGCATGGCGTGCAAGTTCAGGCTCGCGCTCGAGCAGCACCACCCTGCCATGCGCCGCCAAGCCGGAGGCGACCGAAAGGCCGGCAACACCGCCGCCGATAACCGCGAAGTCGAATCGCGCATGCATGATGTTGAAAAACTACAAAGACGCCCCGTCCCGGTCAATGTGGGAGTTGTGCCCCGGGGCGTCCTGTAGTTTAACTACCACATGACTGATCGCCCCATGCTTGATCATTTGCGGCAGATGAGGGCTGCGCTCACACGGTCTGAGCAGCGCGTCGCCGATGCCGTGCTGGCGGCGCCCGAAGCGGTCACGCGAATGGCGCTGACCGATGTCGCAAGGCGGGCCGCGGTCAGCGAGCCGACCATCCTGCGCTTCAGCCGCAGCCTGGGTTGCAGCGGCTTTCCCGATTTCAAGATCCGCCTGGCGCAGAGCCTGGTCGCCGGCGTGCCCTATGTGCACCAGGAGGTGGAGCTCGGCGACCCGCTTGACCAGGTGGTCCACAAGATCGTCCAATCGAGCGCCAAGACGCTCATCGAGACCGGCGCCGGGCTCGATGCCGCGGTGCTAGGGCAGGTGGTGGCTGCGCTGGGAGCCGCGCGCCGCATCGATTGCTACGGCGTCGGCGCGTCGGGGATCGTCGCGCTCGATGCGCAACAGAAGCTGATGCGTCTCGGGCTGCCGACCCTGGCCTATCCCGACACGCATCTGCAGACCATGTCGGCGGTGACTCTCCGGCCGGGCGATGTCGCCCTCTGCTTTTCCCATACCGGCGCCATCAAGGACACGGTACGTAGCGCCGGAGTCGCAGCGGCATCGGGGGCGACCGTCGTCGCCGTGACCCGCAGCGGATCTCCGCTCGCCGCGGCCAGCCGCCATCTCCTCGCGGTCGACACGCCAGAGGACACCGAGACCTATGCGCCGATGACCTCGCGCCTCGCCCATCTCGTCGTCGTCGACATCCTGTCGACGGCGGTGGCCCTCGCGGCCGGCGCGGACGCAATAGCCGAGATCCGGCGCGTCAAGGACAGCCTGGCGGATCGGCGCATGGTGGTCCGCCGCAGGGCCGCCCAACCCTCGATCGCCGCGGGGGTGCACCGGAACCAGCGCCGAAGCCATGCCAAGCAGGGAGGGTTCGATCATGACAGGGCAGCGCGCGATATCTAGACGGGTCAGCCGGCGTCGCGTCCTTGCCGGCCTTGCCGCCGCCGGCGCGGTCCGGCCGGGCCGAGCGCCAGCGGCAACGCCGCAATCGTTGACCCTGCTCGCCCATCCCGTGATCCAGTCGGTCGCGACCGGTGCCCAGGCGGGCGACATCACGGAAGGTTGGCGTACGCGCACCGGCATCGCGCTCAACTGGGTGACCCTCGAGACCAACCCGCTGCATGAGCGGCTGTTCCGCGAGGCCAGCCTGACGCGAACGTCAATCGACTTCGCGACCTTGCTCAACGCTCGCGCCGTGCCGCGCATCACCAGCCTCTTCGAGCCGCTCGACGAGTACGTCAAGGCGCAGCCACTCGAGGATATGGCCGATATCTTTCCAGGCCTCATCAAGGCGATGACCTTCGACGGCAAGCTCTACGCCGTGCCGTTTCGCCATTCGACCTCGGGCATGCACTACAATGCTGACCTATTCGCGGAGCGCGGAATCGCCGGCCCACCGAACACGATCGAGGAGTTCATCGAGATCGCGCGCAAGATGACCTACACGCGCGCCGACGGGACCCAGGTCAACGGCTTTGTGATCTCGGGCCAGATCTATCCCAACGTCGTCGATGTGGCGCGCGCCTGGGATGGCGACTTCATCAACCAAGAACTCAAGGTGGTCGCCAACCAAGCGGCCATGGTCAAGGCGATCACCGTGCTGCGCGACTTCTACAAGGAAGGCGTGCTGCCGCACAGCTTCGTCCAGATCAAGGACGAGGACGTCAACACCTGGATGGCGAATGGCCGGGCGGCGATGACCTTCAACGGCCTCAGTCGCACGCAATTCTACAATGACCCGAGCAAGTCCAAGTTCCCGGGCAAGATCAAAGCGGCCGTCGTGCCGGTTGCGGCCGAGCTCAGGCCGCGCTTCGAATCGGCCCCGGTCAAGACCGAGTTCTGGTGCTTCGTCATCCCGAGGAATTCGGTCAACAAGGAGGCGGCATGGGGTCTCATCCGCGAACTCGCCTCGAAGGAGAGCACGCTGAAGGCGGCGCTCAACGGCAACGGGCCGGTGCGCGCATCGACCTACCGCGACCCCCGGATAATGAAGCAGCTACCCTACGCCGCGATCGAGGCCACCGAGCTCAAATATGCCCGCGTCCCGTTGCCGGCCTTCGATGAGTCGGCGCGCGCCGCCGACATCTTCGTCGAAGAGATGCAGGCGGCGGTGCTCGGCACAAAGGAGCCGCAGGCGGCCATGGACGAGGTGGTGCGTCGCGTGCAGCCATTGGTGCACTGAGCATGCCGATCGTGTCGATGCGCCCGCAGGCAGGGGCATCGGCAGCGCTGCCGCGAGTCGTCCTCGGCACGCTGCCGACGCCGCTTGATGAGGCGCCCCGGCTCGCCGCTGCGCTCGGCAGTCCGCCGATCTGGGTCAAGCGCGAGGATCTGAGCGGCCTGGCGCTCGGCGGCAACAAGACTCGCCAGCTCGAGGCTTTGATGGCGGCGGCACTGGCGGCCGGGGCCGACACCGTCATTGCCACGGCGGCGGCGCAATCGAACTTCTGCCGGACGACCGCCGCCGCTGCGGCAAAGCTCGGCCTCGGCGCCGTCCTGCTGCTGCGCGGCCATGACGGGCTACCGGTCACCGGCAATCTGCTGCTCGACCGGTTGCTCGGCGCCGAGATCGAGTTCATTGACACGGCAGATCCCTACGACCCGGCGGTGCCGCTCCGCCTTGAGCAGATTGCCGGGCGGCTACGCGCCGCCGGCCGGCGGCCGCACCTCATCCATGTCGTCGGGAGCTCGGGCGCCATCGGCGCCGCTGCCTATCTACCGGCCGCGGAAGAGCTGGTCAGCCAGT
The DNA here is from genome assembly GCA_900104855.1 of Rhizobiales bacterium GAS188. Lineage (NCBI taxonomy): Bacteria > Pseudomonadati > Pseudomonadota > Alphaproteobacteria > Hyphomicrobiales > Rhizobiales bacterium GAS188. The sequence goes on along the minus strand of FNSS01000002.1, from coordinate 134,016 downwards.
CCAGGGCGCACGGCGTCGCCCCAGCCGCGCTCTACGTCACCGCGGGATCGGGCCTGACGGTGGCCGGGCTGGCGCTAGGGCTGAAGCATCTGGGCTCGCCCATGCGCGTCGTCGGCATTTGCGCGCAAAAGCCGGCCGCGTTCATGCGGCCCTTGATCGTCGAGCGGGCCAACGAGGCAGCGGCACTGCTTGGCATCTCGACCCGGGTCGAGGCAACCGACATCGCGCTCGACGATCGCCAGATCGGACCCGGTTACGGCACTGCGACGCCAGCTTCGGTGGAGGCAATCGAACTCGCGGCCCGTACCGAGGGCCTGCTCCTCGATCCTGTTTACACCGGCAAGTGCATGGCCGGCCTTATTGCCGACATCCGTGCCGGACGCTGGTCCGGCGGCGGGCCGGTGGTCTTCCTGCATTCCGGCGGCACGCCCGGGCTCTTCGCCTATGGCGCCGATCGCCTCGAAGCCGCCAGATCCGTGGCCGCCGCGTGAGCCGTCCCGATATCACCGTCAGCGACGTCATCGCGCATCCCTTGACCTGCGCGCTGGTGACGCCGCAGCGCACCGGCCACGCCGATTATCCCGTCGTTTCGATCGTGCTCGCCGAGATCCGGACCGACGCCGGCATCACCGGCTTCGGCGAGTGCCTCGGACGCTTCGGCCCGACCGCCTATGCCGAGGCGATGGAGCGCCTGCTGAAACCGCTGCTGATCGGCACCGACGCCCTCGCGATCCAGCGCCACTGGCGGCGCATGCAGCGCGTGCTCAGCGGCCGCTCGGGCGGCATGCTGGTCGAGGCGATGGCCGGCATCGATATCGCTCTCTGGGACATCGCCGGCCAAGTCGCGGGGCTGCCCGTTCACCGCCTGCTCGGCGGCATGGGCCGGGCGCGTGTCGGCTGCTATGGCTCTTCCATCAACTGGCTCGACGACGGCGTCGTGCGCGCCGATACCGAGGCCTTCCTCAAGCGCGGGCTCGCGAGCATCAAGGTCAAGCTCGCGAGCCCGCCGGAGCGCGCCATCGCACGGGCGCGCCTCGTTCGCGAGATCGTCGGGCCGACGATCACGCTCAGCGCCGATGCCAACTGGGCCTTTTCGGTCGACGAGGCGGTCACAGTTGGCCGGGCGCTCAGCGAACTGAGCTTTATCTGGTTCGAGGAGCCGATCGTCCCCGAGGACATCGAGGGCTATCGCCATCTGCGCCGCCACCTTGCCATTCGGCTTGCCGCCGGCGAGAGCGACTTCACGGCACAGCACGCCGCGGCCCTGCTTAAGGACCGGCTGGTCGGCCTCATCCAACCCGATGTCGCGCGCGCCGGCGGGATCAGCGAGACGCGGCGCATCTACGATTTCGCCGATGTCTGCCACATCGACTACGCGCCGCATGTCGGCTGGTCCGGCGCCATTTGCCTCGCCGCCAGCCTGCAACTTGCCGCCGCCGCGCCCAACTTCCTGATGCTCGAATACATGACCTACCCCAATCCGCTGCGCGACGAACTGACCGTCGAGCCAGTTGTGCCCCATGGGCCACTGGCCGGCGGCGAGGCGCTGGTGCCGCAGCGCTCGGGTCTCGGCGTCGCGATCAATTGGGACACAGTCGAGCGCTACCGAACGCGATGAAGCGGGCCGACCCGGTCCAGTGGGCGATGGTGGCGCCCGCCCAGGCGCTGCTCATCCTCGTGATCGCCCTGCCCGCCGCCTACGTCTTCTGGCTCAGCCTGGCGCACTCGAGCTACGGCCAGGTGCCGGTCTGGGCCGGCTGGGACAACTACCGCACCATCCTAGCCGACCGCTATTTCTGGCGCGCCCTCGTCAACACGCTGATCGTCGTCAACGCGGTCGTCTATATCGAGCTGGCGGTGGCGCTGGGGATGGCGGTCCTCTTCGCCGGGGGCATACCTGCCCGCCGCGTGATGATCGCTGTGGTGCTGGCGCCCTATGCGATCAGCGAGGTCGTTGCCGTCATGGTGTGGCGCTACCTGATGGAACCGGATATCGGGCCGGTGACGCACCTCATAGCCGCGCTTGGCCTGCCGCCGCTCGACTGGTCGGTCAGCCCCGGTGCGGCGCTGGCGCTGGTCGGCCTCATTAACATCTGGATGCACCTGCCCTTCACCTTCGTGCTGCTGTACACGGCGTTGCTCGCCGTACCGGCCGAGCTGTTCGAGGCGGCGCGCATTGATGGGGCTAGTGCCTGGGCTGAGTTCCGCCACGTCACCCTGCCGGTGCTCATGCCGGCGATCCTGGTCGCAATCCTCTTCCGCTACGTCTTCGCCTTCCGGACGTTCTCCGAAGTCTGGCTGCTCACGCAAGGCGGCCCGGCCCGGTCGACCGAGGTGCTTGCCGTTTACCTCTACACGACGGGCTTTCGCTACGGCGATTTCGGCGGCGCGGCGGCGATCGGCTGGCTCATGCTGCTGGCCTCGCTGCTGCTCGCGCTCTACTACCTGAGGCGCATGTATCGCGGGATGCTAGCGGATGCTTAGGCGCCCTCGTGTCCGGCTGCTGCGGCATCTCGCGGTCGGCCTCGTCGCGCTGTGGTCGCTGACGCCGATAGCGGTCATCGTCGTCTCCTCCTTCAAGCTACCGCGCGACATCTTCGTGTGGCCGCCCACGATCCTCTTCCAACCGAGCTTCGCAAGCTATGCTGGGCTGTGGCGGCGCTGGCCGGGCTTCTTCGACAGCCTGATCAACAGCGCCGTCGTCACGATTGGCGCGACTATGCTCGCCGTCGGCGTCGCGACCCTCGCCGGGTACGTCTACTCGCGCTACCGCTCGCGCCTGCTGACGCTGTCCGCCTTCTTCATGATCTTGGTGCGCATGCTACCGCCAATCGTCATCAGCCTGCCGCTCTTTCCGATGGTCAACGCGATCGGCCTCAACGACACCCGGACAGTGCTGATTCTACTCTACGCCGCCTTCTTCGTCTCGCTCGGCACCTGGATCATGAAGACGACGATCGACCAGATCCCGCGCGAGCTCGACGAGGCGGCGCGCGTCGACGGCGCCACATCCGGACAGATCGTATGGAGGGTCATCCTGCCGCTCAGCATCCAGGGCATGATCGCGGCGGGCGTCTTCGTCGCGGTCTATGCTTGGAACGAGTTCCTCTTTGCCTTCCTGTTCACGACGATCAACGCCAAGACCGCACCGCTCGCGGTCAGCGAAATGATAGGCTCGGTCGAGACCGGCGACTGGGGCGTCCTCTTCGCTGCCGCTACGATCCAGCTTGTCCCGGTGCTGGCCGGCGTCATCCTCGCCCAGCGCTACCTGATCGCTGGGCTCACGGCGGGGTCGCTCAAGGGCTGACGAGGTCGCCACCTACCGCCACGAAGGAGACCTACAATGCGCAGTCGCAACCGCTGGCCGAGCACCAGCTTTCCCCACTGGAACCATTGGTGAGCGCGTCGGAATTATTTCCCGTGGCGTTGGAGGCGAGAGCTGCTCAATTAGCTCCGTAGGTATCTCCACGAGCAATGCAACATCGCCGCTGAACTACAACGACGCCCACATTGACGGAGAGTATCCGGCGCCCGCAACCAGGACCTTCCGGTGCATCAACCGGCGAAGTCCCTGCGGCCCGCCGCCGGCGAAGACGGGAGCGCCGGTGTCCGCGCGGAAGCCATGCAGCCGATCGTCGCCTTCGGCGCCGACCGGAGCCCCGCGCCCGCGGATGTCGCCGCACCAGGCCGTCGAGATCTTGGGCGCGGGATGCGCCTCGATCTTGAGCACAGTGAGGCCAGCGGTCGAGACCCGGTTGGGACAGCTGGCGCCGGAGCCTTCGAACGCGACCAGGGAGCCGTTCTGCGTCGGGAGGGCCGCGGGCGCCGTGATGATGGCGTTGCGCGCCACGCGCTCGACAGCGCGGGCGCCGCCGATGCCGCCCAGGCTCGTGCGATCGAGCAGGTACGCCTTGCCGTCCTTGCCGAGCGCCAGGAGCAGCGCCGTCTTTCCGCCGGGGTCGGACACATCGAGCGGCAGCGCGTTGACGCCGCCGAGATCGAGGTCGCTGTCATCGAGGGCCTTCCAGTCGGTCGGCGCAAAGAAGTCGCGCGGATCCGTCGAGGGCTTGAGATCGAGGCCCAAGCGGATGATCGCCTCGCCATCCGCCCACTCGCGAGCGTCCTTGGTGTTGCCGGTGGCGACGCCCAGGCTGATCGACGTGCTACAAGAGCTTGACGATGAAATATCGCAGCCCCGATACTTCCGTCACCCCTATGCCAGCCTTCGACCACGGGATCAGCCGCTCGACCGCCGACATAAAAGCACAACAGGCCTTTAGTTAGCGCAGCCGCGCCACGAGCCGGCACAAGCTGACGAGATCACGATCATATTGCCCGGGATTCGTCATGATAGACGGACAACGGCGCTTGAGCACCACACGCCACTCCCCCGATTCCGGCCCGCTCAGCCGCTCTCGAATGACAGCGGCGGGTATGAGACCGCCTCTAGAAGCTGGGCCCACGGCGACGCTCGCGCTCGCGCCGACACCGCCCCCGCGTGCAGCTGCGCCGATGCCCGCGCCTTTGCCAGCGCTACTACCGCCACCCGCGTTCCCGCCGCCCAGTCCTGCACCAACGCCCGCCCCGCCGCCAACGCCACCTGCGCCTGCACTGGCTCCGGCACCGCCGCCACCCACCCCTGCACCGACACCCGCGCTACCGCCGACGCCAGCTGCGCCAACTCCGGCGCCTGCGCTGGCACCGACACCGCCGCCACCCACGCCTGCACCGACACCCGCGCTACCGCCGACGCCAGCTGCGCCAACTCCGGCGCCTGCGCTGGCGCCGGCACCGCCGCCACCCACGCCTGCACCGACACCCGCGCCACCGCCGACGCCAGCTGCGCCAACTCCGGCGCCTGCGCTGGCACCGACACCGCCGCCACCCACGCTTGCACCGACACCCGCGCTACCGCCGACGCCAGCTGCGCCAGCTCCGGCGCCTGCACTGGCACCGACACCGCCGCCACCCACGCCTGCACCGACACCCGCGCCACCGCCGACGCCAGCTGCGCCAACTCCGGCGCCTGCACTGGCACCGACACCGCCGCCACCCACGCTTGCACCGACACCCGCGCCACCGCCGACGCCAGCTGCGCCAACTCCGGCGCCTGCGCTGGCGCCGACACCGCCGCCCACGCCTGCACCAACGCCCGCGCCGCCACCAGCGCCACCAACGCCAACCCCGGCGCCCGAGGCCAAGTTGCTCACGCCCAATAGGCTGCTCACGCCCAATACGCTGATCACGCTAAGCGCGGCCATCGTCCGCCCAATGTTGTTTATGCGCTTCATGGAGGTCATAAGAAGTCCTCCTTCCATGTCGGTGAAACGCTCAGTTGGACCTGGCCGAGACTCGGCACAGCCACACAAGATCGTCGTCGTACTCAGCAGAACTCTCCAATATGGAGGGGCAGCGACGCTTGAGGGCCGGACGCCACTGCGCCCCCTCTCGCCCGTACAAGCTCGCCACCGAGGTGACGGATCTGCCTGGGCGAATGCCTTTCCCGGCCCCGTGGCCTCCGCCCTCGCCGGAACTGCTCAGCCCACCGATAGCTCTCGCTGAGCTGCCATCGGAACCAAAGCCGCCCGGCTGCGATACCGACCTGCCGCCCTTGCTGGCGGCGCCGGCGCCGACAGCAATCGCCCGGCCGAACCCGGTGTCGTCGTGTGCGTCCCTCATGACCGACAAGCGAGTGAGCCGCGCATGCAGGCCCGGCCCGCCCTTTCCAGATGTGGTGCGGATCGCAATCCGAGACGGTGGCACTGAACGCCTGAACAATGGTTCAGGGCGCTTGGAAATGGAACCGGTCGGTGTTGGCGATAAGGTCATGATCGGCGCAGGCTGTGGTGTCTCAGGCGGCGACGCAGGAGCCTCTGGCGGCACCAGCTCGGCTGCGACCAGCGCAGGCACCTCGGAGCTGGCCTCGCCAGTTGTGCGAGCCATCGCTGCCGCGGTCGCTTCGACCTCCGGCGGCGGCGATGCAGGAGCTGTCTGCCGCGCCACATCGGCCACGGCCGGCGCAGGCGCGTCGGAACCTGCCTCGCCGGTCGAGCGGGCTTTCGGTTCCGCGGCGGCCTCGGGGGCCTCCCCCAGCGCTGGTGATACGCTGACAATCAGCGAGGGCTGTGGCGTCGCTGGCGGCGGCGATGCGGGAGCCGGTTGCGCCGCTGGATCGGCCACGATCGGGGTCGGCGCCTCGGAACGCGCCTCACCAGCGGAGCGGGCTTTGGGTTTGGCGGTGGCCACCACTTCCGGAGCCGGCGGTGCGATCACAATCGGCGAAGGCTGCAGCGTCGCTGGCGACGGCGATGCAGGAGCCGGCTGCGCCGCTGCATCGGCTGCGACTGCAGCGGGCTCCTCGGTCAAAGCTCGGATATCCTGGCTGGCCGTGCCCTGCGGGAGCTTGTCGCCGGACAGTATTTTACCTTGTGTTGCTTGCAGTTGCTTATACGGAGTCAAATCAGCGTATGTATAAACCAAAATCGCGTAAGGCACGAGGATCGCGGCCCACAATGCGAGCGCCCTGATTGCTCTTGCAGTCGCTTTGCGAAGCATGACACAGCCTTTCTCGTCCCTCGGCTCACGCGATCGCTCTTCGATGGGTCGTGGAGGCCCTTTGCCAATTGCGTCAAATCTTAATAAGCGCGAATGGGGCCGGTTGTTCCGTCCACTGTCAAGCCCCGGAATTCCCAAATTCGGTCGGTCAGGCCACCGGTCAAGGCCCGGGATGGCCTGGACTTGCGGAGCCCTTGCTCGTATGGATTTGTGACCGAGATCAGACTCGTCCACAAATTTCACGCCAGTCAAACCAGCTTCGTGCATTCCCTCAAGTTTTTGAAATGATTGTGTTCTTGACCGCCCTCCGAAGGCTACATCGAATCAACAATCGATGGGCCATTGGACGGGACGACCAAGCTCTCGTCGGCGAACCGTCATCGCGCTGGATGGAAGGCACGGCCGGCTGAGAAACAACCGAAGGCTCGCGCCCTTTCGAGGTAGGACTGAGTGGGTAACTTCCTCGGGACGCAATGCGCCAAGCATAGCGAAGCCTAGGTGCTCGGGTTCGGAGACTCATGACGCTAGGCGCCGAATATTGTGAAGGGCGCAACAAAAGTCTAGCCTGACCGGCCTCCGATGGAGCCATGTCGGGCGATTGGAAATTCGCGCATGCGTTGGACAAGCCCATCCCGAAACCGGATCAGTGGCTGGCAACGGGTAATCGTGGTCTGTACCAGCTGTATATCAGTTGCGCTGCCACCTCCGTGAAATGGACATTGACGTGCATACCTCTGCGCATCCGTCGCCGCTCGTGAAGGCACGTTGGCGCGACAGGTGGGAAGCCATCCCGTCCCATTGGGCACAAGCCAATGTCAGCTGAGGGAGGAAGAGATGCGCGATTATGCCAATCGCAAGCGATTTGCCTTGATGGCGGTACTGGTGCTTCTCACAGCTACGGGTTTGGTAAGCTGCGGCACTCCTCGATGCACGACCGCTGGATGCGGCTTCGACTCGAAGTTCTAGCTCCGGCGGCCCGAAAGCCCGCGGCGGCGTGCGCGAGTGGGATTTTGCGCGCCGGGCGGGAAGCTCCAGGAAGCCAGGGCACGGGACGAGCGGCCGAGACAACAAAATGTGCCTTCCATGGATAACCGCCGCTCCGTCCACCGTACGCTTCCTGACGGGCGACCCGATTAGCGAGGTCGGCTTCTCACTCTTCTCTGTCGTAGATCTGTTCGTGGTTGCTCGTCGGCTTGACTCAGTGTATCTATAAGAGCTAATTGTTAATTTCCGGAAATATGCAGGCAAGTTCCATAATCATACTTATGCGAATCTGAATGTTGTTGTAAAATCATGACGAATTCACCTCCCGCCCTGCCCCGTATTTGACGAACTGGATTTCGCGGTAAGAGAGCGACAGGACGAATGGCCCCCCAACCATGATCATCTCCGCGGGAATATTCGTCGGCAGTCGTGATTAACTCACCCACGCCAGAGCGGTCGAGATCAATTGTGTGGTCCGCTCTTGGTGGGGATTCGGGCCACAGCCCGCTGAGCTGACGCGCTGTCACAGCGGTGGATCCGTAGCCTGCGTTCACGCGCCTTTCAATCGATGAGGTCCGCCTTCCTGGCCTCGCGCTCGGCAAACACGCGAGCCTGTAAGGCATAGAATGCGCTTTCGCGCTTGGCATCCTTGTTGTCGCTTCTGGGGCCGTCGGCCAGCTTCCGGCTGACGTGCTGACCCTCAATGATCGGGAAGCGGTAGAGGTGGCCTTCACGGACATGGCGCACCTCGATCCACCCCCTGGTTTGCCTCTCGATCGTGAATTCGTAAGCCATCAAATCGCACCCCTGAACGCACAAAGCGCCTCCTTCATAGCGGCGAGAGGTGTAGGGTAGTGGGTCACCTGCACGACCGACCAAATTCCGCCGCGAGCAGTTGGGATGTCGCGCTTATTGAGACCGGCCGTGATTTCCCGCAGTATGTAACAATTCCATGCGGCACTTCACGGCCGATGTGGTCGAGTGACGAGCGGGGCTGATCGCGGCTCCTCGGAGTAGGCTTGAATGAGCAATGATAGACAGGCACGGATCAGCGCTCGGGCATATGAAATTTGGAAGCGAGAAGGTCGCCCTGAGGGGCGCGATCAGGCTCAATGGGAGCACGCCATTCGCGAATTGGACGCGGCCGAAAGCCAAATACCCTCAAAAACCGGAGTGTTAACGCTGGGCATCGATATCGGTGGTAGCCACTTGAAGGGCGGCGGTCCTCGACTACGCCGGCGCCATGCAGGGCGTCGAAGGGCGTGCGAAGACGCCGAGCCCTGCTACCCCGATTTCGGTTGCCGACACGTTGGGAAAGTTGGTCCATTCTCTCGGTCGATTCGATCGCGTCTCGATCGGTTTCCCAGGCGTCGTGCGGGGAAGTGTCATATCGACCGCGCCAACGCTCAGCCCTCACGGCTGGAATGGATTCGACATGGGTGCGGCGATGACGGCTCTACTGGGCAAGCCCGTACGCATTCTCAACGACGCCAGCGTTCAAGGGCTCGGTGTGATCAAGGGATCAGGCCTCGAATGCGTCCTAACCCTGGGCACAGGCATGGGCTTCGCGCTGTTCCACAACGGGCGCCTGGCACCGCACATGGAAATGAGCCGTCATCCGCTCCGCAAGGACAAGACCTACAACGACTTTGTCGGAAACGCCGCGCTCGAAAAGGTCGGCAAAAAGCGCTGGAGCAGGCGGATGCTCAAGGTCGTCGAGATCATGACGACTGTCGTGAACTATGACCTCCTCTACATCGGCGGCGGCAACGCCCGGCACATAAAGGCATCGCTCCCCGCGAACGTGCAGGTTGTCACGAATAGTGCAGGGATCACAGGAGGTGTTCGGCTGTGGGACGCTCGGATGGACGAGACGTTCTCGGAGCAGCCACCTTTCGCCTCTCAATCAAGCTGAGAGCCACGGTTATCCACCCCATATTTGACGAAATGGATTTCGCTCGGCCCTCGCTGACGTCTTGATGGCTGCAGCCTCGGCCAAACTCGTCGCGTGAGCCGTTGCTGTTCCGCCGTCGGACATAAGCCCCGCCGCGGTTCTCACCGGATGGTTACGCGTATCCCTCCGGTGAGGACCGTCTGGCGGACGCCGAGTGTTTTGCGATAGTTGGTGCGAAGTGTTGGCGCGATGATCGTGTCCACGAAGGCGCTGATGGACACGAACGCTGATGTTGGTCTTGGAGCGAGAGGGGCAAACTGCGGGCCGAGGTGATCGTCGGCGCCGCCGGCAGTGGTCGCCGGAGGAGAAGCGGCGGATAGTGGCGGAGACATTCGGGCCAGGCGCTTTGGTATCGATTGTCGCCTCAGTCCCGTCGAACTTGAATTTTTTTGGTGTCCTCCCCAATTACGAGGAGAGCGTTAAGCACACTGAGTGCGCCGGGCACCGTGCGTGTCCGGAGCGGGCCCGCTTCTGGCGGCGCTCGAGTCATAGGGCTGGTCCAAAGGGGCCGGGCCGATACCGCCAAATCACGGAGATCCACCATGCGTTGGAGCTGTGTTGTTAGGCAGATTCTCATTGCGGGGTCCACCGCCTTGGCCTTTGCCGCCAGCGGCATCGTGCTTCCCGCGCAGGCGGGCGCTGCGAATTGCCTCCCCGGTGTCAATGTCCAAGGTGGTAATGCCATCGTGGGTGCCCAGTTGGCACCGGGCGGCGGCGTCAATGTCCAAGGTGGTAATGCCATCGTAGGTGCCGAGTTGGCACCGGGCGGCGGCGTCCAAGTTGGTCCCGTGCGGCCATTGCAGGTCCCGGCCGGGGTAGTCCCCCCTGTTCCCATGTTTCCCTCAATCAGCGGTCTCTACCCCTCCACCTGCACACCGATGCACTTGGCGGCGGGTCAGTGCCGCCCCGGCCACTTGTAATCGAGGCTCGGCACCGAGGGAGCCGTATCGAGGCTTGCGGCAATGCGTAGGATGAGCGGTGCGTTGCACTGATTCGTTCCCGGGGGCGGCAGTAAGCAGAGGCCGCAGATGACAGTAATGAGGGTGAGCACCCAGCATTGCGGATCGCGGTCGAGGCATTGTTGATCGAGCTGATGATAAGGTCCGCATGCTCCCAGCGCGATCCTGCCTACGAGCTGGTCAGCTTGGGAGTTCTCGCCCTCGACAATATCGGAGACGGTGAGGGCGAGCATATTATACCGCAGGAGAAGCGCGAAGTTGTGCGTATCATCAGCGACCTGACGCGCAGAGCGAGGGAGTTGATGGCTTGATCACTCTTGCGCTCATCCGGCCTAAGCTCGTGAGTTCGGCGGCCCTACGCGGCGCGGGGCTGCCTGCTGGTTTCAATGGTTCTCAACGTTTGCTCGATGGCGCGCAGGCGCAAGAGCTTTTCGCGGCTTGGCTTCATGGCTAGCGACCGCTCGAAAACCCGTTTCCAGGCAGTAAGCTCGCGTTCGGACATCTTCTTATAGGTGTCGAGGTATGGGTTCTTCACTAATTTTCTCCGAACCCTAACTACGCCTGTAGATGTCATGCGCAACCTCCCGAGTATCTGCACCAACTGCCAGCATGAGCGAGGCAATCGTGGATGGTGGTCGATCTGTTCCTGATCGTTGGTCGGTTGGACCGATCGGCCTTGACCAGAAGGCATCTAAAAGCATTCCCTCTGCAATGAGTGCCCTGCGAAGTGCGCGGACGAATAGGGACGCCCCCGATCACGGGGCTGGGGGGCAGGACGAGATCGGGGGCACTTGCAGTCAGCTGCGGCACCGACTGCCGGGTCACCTAAGCACGAACAACCGTGCCAGTCAGGGCATATTCAGATATGAGGCGCTAGTCCTCGGGTATTAGGCAGTCTAGACCATCCCTTCCGCCATGAGCGCTCTCCGTAGCTGCGCCCATGTGTCCCGCGGCGCGTCCACGCTGTTTCGAGTGGCGGCCTTCAACAACAACTCGGCGGCGTATTGCCAATAGGGGGCCATCTGGCGCCGCTCAGGGAGTGCGAGCATGAAGGCCCGGGCGTCGGCGACCGTGAGCACGCGGCCATCCTTGAGAGTGATCGGCTCAATCAGCTTGCGGGACCAGGGCATAGATGGCTCCAGGTAGCTGCCGATCACGTCGGCGGCGCTTCTGGTCCCTAGGGAATAGTCACCGCTGCGAGCGCGGACACGGACGGGCCAGCAGCCGCGTGGTCCACAACTCATGCGGATAACCAAGCTCGGTCGCCTTGCGGCAAGCCAGCGATACCAGCCAAGCCTTGGCCTCGCTCGTGATCGTCGGCTCCTTGCCAGGCCGGGGGCGATCGTCGAGCGCCGTCAATGGACCGTAGACCGCAGCCCGCTCGACGCAGCGCTGCACCGTCTGATGATGCACCCCCAGTTAGGGCGGGAGTGCACACCGACAAGCTCGGCTACAAGGAGTGCCATACCGGCAACATGGCGATCAATTCGGTGATGCGGGACGATCGCAATTTCTGCCAGCAGACCGGCTTCTGCTTCCAGGGCTGCAAATGGGGTGCCAAATGGTCGACGCTCTACACCGAGATCCCGAAGGGCGAGGCGACCGGAAAGCTCGAAGTGCGTCCGCTCAGCCAGGTGCTGAAGGTCGAACATGACGCGTCGGGCAAGGTCACGGGCGTCCTTTATGCGGATAAGGACGGCAAGATGCAGCGGCAGAAAGCGCGTGTTGTCGCCGTTGCGGGGAACTCGATCGAGAGTTCGCGGCTGCTTCTCAATTCCGAAACGTCGAAAATCCCGAACGGTCTGGCGAACTCGTCCGGGCAGGTGGGCCGCAACTACATGCGGCATATGACCGGCTCGGTCTACGCCGTGTTCGAGAAGCCGGTGCATAGTATCGCGGCACGACTATGGCCGGCATCGTTCGCGACGAATCGCGTCTCGACACGAAGCGTGGCTTTGTCGGCGGCTACGAGATGGAGACCTTGTCGCTCGGCCTGCCTTTCATGGCCGCATTCTTGGATCCGGGAGCCTGGGGTCGGGAATTCACGAGCGCGCTCGACGGCTACAGCAACATGGCGGGCATGTGGCTCGTGGGCGACAACATGCCTCAAGAGAGTAACTGCGTGACGCTCAGCAATCTCAAGGATCCGTTCGGCATGCCCGTGGCGGACGTCCATTTCGACGATCACGCCAACGATATTGCCATGCGCAACCATGCCTGCACGCAAGGACGCGCGCTCTACGACGCGGTCGGGGCGGTTCGCACCTTTCCGACGCCGCCATATCCGTCGACTCGCAATCTCGGCACCAATCGCATGTGCGAAAAGCCGAGCGACGGCGTCGTGAACAAATGGGGCCAGACGCACGATATCAAGAACCTGTTCGTCTCCGATGGGAGTCAGTTTACCACCGGCGGGGCCGCAACCCGACGCTGACCATCGTTTCATTGGCGATCCGACAGGCGGAATATATTGCCGAACAGATGAAGGCGCGAACGATCTGACCATAATCTCGAAAGAGCGGCTTATCGCTTTTCGGATCGAATGATGCGATATTAACAACGGGCAGCAACGATGCGTGCGATATGCACGTATCTCTGCTGAGGGCACCTCCTGGAAGACCTGGAAAGAGAGGATTGAACTCTGATCCGTTTCAAATCTTCGTTCTATTTCAAGTAGCTACGCAAATGAGGGAGGTCTTGTTACGTTGGAATTTGCATTCCTTTGTGACGAAATTCCGCCTCAACTGCGCCGCTTACTCATTCAACCGGCCGCTATGACCTCTAATCCTTGGAACCCTATCCCCGACCCCGCATTCCCCTAGTTTGGGGTAGTTTGGGGCGAGGGACGGGAAAATGGATCACACATACGCCTGGACGCTCTCCGACGAGAATGAGGGAATCGTCGACCTGGCGGGGGACGATTTCTACGCGGCGATCATCCACATTACCGAGGCTGAAGTGCCCGGTCGGAACCTGCGCGCTGTCTTCCACGCCGAGCGGGACATTTACCAGACCGAGCGCACCCAGGACTTCAAGGAAGATCTCGCGGGTGCGATGGCCTGGGTCGAGGAGCGCCTGCGCGACCATCTGGACGATCCGAAGGCCAAGATCGTAATGTCGCTCTAGCGGGGAGCTCAGAGCGCGGCGGAGCCTGAACTAAGGAGTTATCCTTGTTCCGGGCGAGCGCGCGGGGACTTGTTGGTCGATTTGGTCGAAAGCCGCTTCCAGCTGTCAATCACCAGCGGGTCTTCCTCAAACTCTGTGGTGCCCAAGACCGCTTCGAACCCATAACACTCGGAAAACACTTCAAGATTTCACGATGGGTCTCGCCGCGAAACTTCTCGCGAAAAATCAAGGGACCGAACCGGATTTGCCCCGCGTTATCAATGGTCTTTGGTGAATGTGAAATTCCAAGCACCACAGAGAATGAGGCAGACCCCCCCGATCCAGAACCGATCCAGAAGGTGCTGGGCAGCAGCATGTCGCAAAGCATGCGGGCCCCGCCGGCCGGAGACGATGCCGATGCCTGCCAGGCGATCACGGACCATCTTGCCCAGGGTTCTGCTGGCGAGCGGCCGGATCGGTGCGTGCGATGTGAAGAAGAGGCTGCGCCCGAACCCGGAAGGCCGTGCTTCGCGTATGTAGCGCAGGATGGCATGCCCGAGCCCCTGTGACAGAGGCCAGAAATGGGTCCGGCCCGGCTTTGGGCAGCGGACACGGACCATCCCATTCTCCCAGTCGAAATCGTCCAGTCGCAGGCCGCCGACTTCTCCGGCCCTCAGCCCATAGGCGATGAACAGCATCAGGATCGTCCGGTCGCGCTTGTCGACCGGACGATCTTCCTGAACGGAGGCTAGCAGGCGCAGGACATCCTCGCGCCTCAACCCCACGCGGTAGCTTTGCACCGTTGCGTCAGACAGGCCGCGGTCCGTGCGCAGCGACCCCTCAAAGGTCTCGACCTCGGCGTGATACAGATGGCGGTATTCTTCGGGTTCATCGAGCCAGCCCAGAAAGCGCAGCCACTGGATCCCGCAGCTGACGAACCGCTTGCGGGCCTTGGGAGATGCCGCCCGGTTACATCTGCGTCCTTTCGGCTGGGACCAGATCGCAGCGGCAGCCTCGATCCGGGGAATGCTGACCCTGTCACCTTCCCGCAGATCCAGAAGCAGGACCAGGCTGAGTTGGTCGTTGGCGCTCTTGCGCAGGGTGGTTCGACAAGTGCCGAGCCCCTTGAGATGGTGCAGATAACGCGCTCGCGGTTCGGCAAGCGGCGCGGTCTGGTATTTAATGATGAATGCGGGAATGGCGAAGAAGTTCGTCAAACATGATCGTGCCTCCGTATCGATGGAGCTCCGATCATGCCGACAGCATGCCGTCGGGAAATTATGTTGACTGGCGGCTACCCCGCAAGCCGCGCTGGATGGCCCTGCGGCCCACGCCGCAACATAACCCGCAACGCAACATATTCGGTCTTATGTGCAGTTGAACATAAGACCGACGCAACGACTGGCAACCACATCTGGTCCGACCGATACGACGGCAGCATCGAAGACATCTTTGATCTCCAGGACCGGATCACCGAGAGCATCGTCGGCGCGATCCAGCCATCAATCCTTCTGGCAGAGATCTAGCGCGCCAAGCGTAAGCGACGTGGCCAAAAAGCTGAACGAGTTCAGCAACCCGGGCCCTGAAGAGCGCCTCGCCGGAGTTCACAGCAATGCGTCGGGCTGATGATTTCGACCTCAGGATGCCGGCTAAGCCAGCTCGCAATCTCCGTTGCGGCATGGCGCCGAGCGTGGCGTTAATGATCGCGGAGACGATCCCGGTGCCCAGGTGAATGCGGAGTTGGGTAGCAGCCAGTCCCCGATAAAGGCGCCGATTATCCCGACCACAAGATCGCCAATGAGCCCAAACCCCGTTCCCCGCACGATCTGACCGGCCAGCCAGCCGGCGACGAGGCCGACAATCAATACCACGATCAGGCTCTCGTTTGACATCAGTTTGCTCCGGGGTTGAAGTTCACGCGCGAAACGCAGTTCCTAAAAAACTCGTTGCTGACAAACCAAACTAGCGATTTCGTTGTCGAGCTCGTATAGAATGCTCCGGAATTTCTTTTGGCGGTCGAAGTCATTCATGAATGGGTCGATAATCGCCGGATCCAGTTCTTCCATCACCACGAGCGGATAGCTGGGAAACCGCGTTGCAAGAGAACGATGTCAACTTGGATGTCAGATGCTGGCAGCAAAGCTTGGCCCATTGATCGGTCGGCGCGGCTCAGCGCTCAGTGTCTTTGCTTCGAAGAATTCCTCGGAACCGCATGGCGAGCTGGGCGATTGACGGCCAAATGACGTTTGCCAAAACGGAGCTTATCGCCATGTCCTCAGGCAATCTTCGTCCCTCACGGCGAGGCGTCGTCGCCGCCGCGACCGCCGGTATCGCCGTTGCGATGACCCCTACCCACGCACAGGAAAGAACCGTCGCCGACTTGAATGATCCTGTCACCGAATATCCGCGTCCGCCCTTTTAGAAGCAGCTGTCAGCCGCATGGAACCGCGACCCGATCACGGTGAGGAGAGCTATAAGGGCTCGAGCCGCCTCGCCGGCCGCAAAGCCCTGATCACGGGCGGGGATTCCGGGATGGGTCGGGCCGCCGCCATCGCTTTCGCGCGAGAGGGCGCGGGATGTCGCCATCAACTATCTCCCTCCCGAGGAGCCGGACGCAAATGTGCGGGATGATGCCCGCAGACACGGACAATGGCTAAGAACTTCCGGTGCCATAGGCCGTATCGGCTGCAAGCCGCTTTGGAGCGAGATCGAAGCGTCGTCGGGTCCGTTCGGTCATCGTGTGCGTCGCCGCGACTTCGTCATAGGTCCGCGTGGGCGTTGCACCGACGTCAACAATGGACCATGTAAAGTTTCTAGTCGTGTTCATCCGCTTGTTTACAGGCGCCCAGAGCACGCAACGTGACCTATTGAGCCATATCAAATGCTTAGCCGTAGCAAGGCAGCAGTGAAGGAGGCCGAGCAAGGTGGAACGCGGAAGGCCAGCTTCTGAACTGGTACACCGAGGCCGCGGTGATCGACGCCTTGCGGCTGCAATCTGTTGGGTGTGCCATATGCAAGTCGAAACCCTCGCCGACAGTAAATTCTACCTTTTGGTTGAAAGCCGTGCAGTTTTTTGACCGGCTGTGGAATAGCGTTCACGGCGCGTTGTTTGTCGTGGACGCATCGGACACCGCCGGCCTGAAGGAAGCACGCGAGCGAGGGAAGGCGAGTGCACTCGTGGTCTGGATGTTGGGCAAAACCGGGGCCGGCAAGACGGCGATCGTAGCCGCGCTGACCGGGGATTCGCGCGCCGAGATCGGCCAAGGCTTCGAGCCCTGTACGCGCACCGCGGCCTTCTACGACGTGCCACCCGAGCTACCAATCCTGCGCTTCCTCGACACGCGCGGGCTGGGCGAGCCCAACTATGACCCGGCCAATGACATGGCTTGGTGCGAGCAACAGTCGCATCTGCTGCTGGTGGTGATGCAAGTTGCCGATCCGGCGCAAGATGAGGTGCTGACCGCGTTATACAAAGTGCGCCGGCGCCATCGCGAGTGGCCGGTGGTGGTGGCGCAGACCGGGCTACACCGGCTCTACCCGAAAGGGATGACGCACCCAACTTCCTATCCCTACACGGGCGGAGCAGAGGACGAGTCGCAGGGTTCGGTTCCGCGCGCTTTGCGCCAGGCTCTCGCATATCAACGTGAACGGTTTGAAGGGTTATCCGGCGCGCCGCCGGGTTTCGTGCCGCTCGATTATACCGAGCCGGAAGACGGCTTCGTGCCTCGGGAGTTCGGACTGGGCATGCTGTGGGGGGCGCTCGAGCAGGCCGGCGCCACCGCTCTCGCGGCACTGCACGCCGCGCGCGCGAATGTGGAAAGCGACCGCATCCGCGCCCGGGGCCGCCCATTGATCTACGCCTGCGGTGCAGCCGCGGCTGGCGCGGGATCGTTGCCCGTGCCACTTGTCGGCGTTGGCGGGCTCGCCGGCGTGATCGCTGTCATGCTGCGCACGCTTGCCAGCCGCTACGGTGAATCCTGGACGCCCGCTGCGTTCGCACAATTCAGCGGCGCCGTCGGCAGCGGCGCCCTGTCATGGTGGCTGCTGCGCTATGGCCTGCGCGAGATGTCGAAGCTCGTTCCAGTGGTAGGCTCGGTGGCAGCCGGCGCCTTGAACGCTGCGGCCGCGTTCGGCGTGACGGTGGCAATCGGAGAGGCTGCCTGCGTGTGGCTTGGCTACCGCCATCGCGGCTTGATCGCGCCGCGCGAGGAGGTACGCCGCGCCTTTGTAGACGGTCTGGCTAGCGGCCTGCGGCGAGCAAAAGGCCGCACGGCATCGTTGGGACAACGCGCATGAAGAGGATCGGGGCCTTCCGACATTATTGGCCCGAGGCGCTGCTCATCTTGGCAATAGTTCTGCCGTGGCTGTCGCTGCTCGTACTGGGCATGGTTTGGCTATGGCAAAGTGATCACTTTTGGCGGTGGGCGCTTGGCGCCTTTATTCTCGGCCTGCTGACCTGGCCGTTGTCCTGGTTCGTCCGCCGGCGCGCTAATGCAGAAGCGCGACTCGCGCTCGGCGAGGTCGCACAGCCTTTGGCCGATTGGCACGTGCGCGAGCGGGATGCCTGGTCGGACGTGCTGGCGATCGCCGACGCTACGGCGCCGTTTTCACTACTTGACATCGCGCCGCTGCTCGCGAGCGCACAGGCGACTGTCGAGGCGGTTGCGCGCCACTTCCATCCGCAAGCGCAGGATGCCTGGGCACAATTCAGCTTGCCAGAAGTCCTCCTGCTTGCCGAGCGGGTGTCGCGCGACGTCCGCCGTGAAGCGCTGACTCAGATTCCTGGCGTGCGGGCGCTGCGGCTAAGTCACTTGATTTGGATCCACCGGCAGCACGAGCGCTACGGGGCGCTGGCCTGGACCGGCTGGCACGCCAGTTCCGTGCTTTGGCGCGCGGTGCGCGCCGTCCTCAATCCTGTACGGGCGGCCGGCCAGGAGGCCAGCGGCGCGTTGGTCGATAAAGCCGTTACTGTGCTATCGTATCGGGTGCGCGCGTTTGCGACACGCCTATTGGTACTCGAGATCGGTCGCGCGGCAATCGAGTTGTATTCCGGCAGGCTGAAACTGTCAGATGCCGAACTGCGCGCCGCACGAGCGCGCGATTTGGCCGCTGTCGAAGGACCGATCGCGCCGGTGCGGATCGTGCTGATCGGCCAGGTGAGTGCTGGCAAGTCAAGCCTTGTGAACGCGCTGGCACAGGAGTCGCGCAGCGCCGTCAGTCCAGTACCGACAACGGCGCGCGTCGCGGAGTACTTGCTCGAAGCGGAGGGGCAGCCGGCGGTGTCCGTCGTCGATATGCCCGGTCTGTGCGACCGGCTCGAGCCGGACGTGCTGTCGCAAGTCGAAAGAGCCGACCTCATTCTTTGGGTCGCGTCCGCGGTTCAGCCGGCACGTGGGCCCGATCGGAAGATTCTCGACGCCCTGCGCGCGTGGGCTGCGGCGCACCCGGCCCGGCGGCCACCGCCGATCCTGCTCGCGCTTACCCACGTTGACGAGCTACGTCCTGCCGCCGAATGGGCGCCGCCTTACGACATCGCTGTGCCCGCCACGTCAAAAGCACGAGCGATGCGCGACGCCGTGGAAGCCGTCGCGCGAACGCTGGATCTTTCGATCGATTCTATCGTGCCGATAGCGATGCCACCTGACGGCAAACCTTACAATCTCGACGCGCTTTGGGCCCGCCTTGCGCTCGAATTGGAGGAAGCCAAGCTCGTCCAGTTGGACCGGTTACGACATGGGCAGCAAACAATGAGCCTGCGCGAGCTCGCAAGTCAGCTTGGTCAGGCCGGTCGCTTCATTCTAAAGGGCGTTGTCACGCGGCCGCCAACAGCATGATCGGTCCCGGCTTAGTGGCCGCCTCGCATTCGTTTCTTCGCAGGCGGACCCCCGTTTTTGGATGGAACATCACCGCTGTTCACGGCTTGAATCCTGGGGAGCATGCCGCCAGACGGGAGCATCAGGACCTGTGGGGTATTCACGCTGCGGCGGCCTGAGCGGTGCCAGCCGCGGTGTCGTTCGCCAAGCGGGGATACCACTTCTCGAAGAGAGGCCGGAGCGTGCCATCGAGCGCGCGCGTTCGGGTCTGTAGCAGCAGGTGCGCGCCGCGCTTCGTCCACTGCATCTGCTGGCGCTTGGCGAAGCGCTTGCTGATGACAGCGTTCACCGTGGCTTCCGCCAGGCACGAGGAGATTCGTTCGCCGGCCCGGAACCGCTCGCCATAGTTGATCAGGCTGCCCGTGTTCGTCGTGATGTAGACGGCGAACTCGTGTGCTGTGCGGGCAAACTTGCGCAGGTTCGGGTAGTCGACCTCCAAGCCGTCCACGTCATCCTCGAAGATCCCGATCGCCTCTTGAGCACAATGCTGGTTGCCGTGCCAGAGCAGCCATTTGATCCGTTCCAACTCGGCCAGCAGGCGCTCACCCGTCGCGTCGTCATGGCGGGCGACGCCCCGCGCATACTGTTCCAGCACCGTCACGCGCATGGTGATATGGAACCAATCCAGGACGTGCTCGGACACTGGAGTGACAAGTTCGGTCAGCGCACGGACCTCCTCGCCGCCGTCCGTCAGGAAGGTGACGTCCTGGTTTGCCTGCAGGCCCTGGCCCTTGAGCACCTCAAATAGCCGGCGCTTCGGCTTGTGGTCGTAGCCATGCACCAGGCCGACGTAGCGGGCGTCACGATCTTCGGGCACCGACCGGCCGACGATGACCTCGAAATTGGTCTTCCGGTCTTCCCAGTTGCGGATGTAGCCGCCGTCTAGGCCGACCACGATGCGTCCTTCCGGGATCGGCAATTCCTGCCACTGCGCCGGACAGCCATCAATGAAGCTGGGCTGCTCCTCCCCGAGTTCGGCCTCGGCACGCTCGGCCACACGCAGGACGTGCTCGCGGAGGGTGGTAGCGTTGGCGCCGGACGCGATCGGCAGGATGTCGGCGAGCAGGCCGGCCGCGGCAGCGTAGGGCACGAGCGATGCCCACCGCGCCTCCAAGTAGAGTCGCTCCGGGGTGATGTAGTCGGGGATCAGGTTGCGCAGCGGTGACACGGTAGCCGGACCATCCGCGCTCTGGCACGGGCAACGGTGGAGTCGCGGGCTGGCGATCTGCACATCGCCGTAGAGTGTGAGGAAGACAACGGCATAACTGCCCTTGCTGTGTCGGCGGGCGCCACACGCCTCGCAACAGCGCTGCCGCTCCGTCCATGACGCGACCTGGGCGTCTACGACTCGTTGCTGGACGGCGACCATCAGCGCCTTGCCCTCGGCGATCGACAGGCCAAGGTCCTCCGGCCGCTCCGTTTGCTTCTCGAACACCGCGGCCTCCATGGCATCGCCGGCGGCGCCGTCATCGGCGATGACCTGGAACAGGACCCTCACGCGCATGGCGCACCTCCGATGCGGATCGCCGGCAAGCGAGCTTTCCACAAGCGCCGGAGTGGAAAGCTGAAGGCCGGTTCGGCACGCCAGACCCCCGCCTACTCTGGCCCATGGAGGGCGCCGGCCGCTACTGGTTTGCACTCCGAATAGAGTAGAGCAAACTGGACCATCGCCTCCATCACGCGCACCGCGACCGCCGTCGCCGCCATCCCCGTCCGCAAGGGAGTCGACTATGCTCAAAAGCAAGGCAGCCTTCAAAACCGCTCGGCAGCGTCGATCGGCTGACCGTCGAGGAGGAATTGCGGTTCCTAAATCAGGCTTACGCCCAAAGTGGGCGGACCGGCCTGATGCTGCAGGCCTTGCTGGAAACCGGCGCCCGCGCGTCCGAGCTGGTGCAGCTCAGGTTCAGGATGTCAGTCTTGTCGAACGCGTAGTCGCGAATCGCCACGGCAAGGGCGGCAAGCGTCGAGAGGTGCCGGTGCAGCGCGATCTGGCCCAACTGCTGGGGCTACACATCGGCACGCGGCGGGCGTGACCGCTGTTCGCCAGCCGTCAGCACTGCTCCGGCCCGACGCCGCACGTGTTGACCCGCCAGCGCGTCGGCCAGGTCGTCCGGGACGTGGCACGCGCCGCCGGGATCACCAAATGCGTCTACCCGCATCTGCTGCGCCCAGACGGTGGCGACCCGCCTGCTGGCGCTTGGCATGGACATCACCGACCTGCAGCGGTTCCTCGGCCACGAGAGTATTGCCACCATCCGCCTTTATGCAGAGACGACAGCCGCAACGCTGCAGCGCTGGTTCTAACAATTGACCGACCCAGCCGCTCAGACTCTGGTATCCGGGATTCGGCAGCGGCAAGGCGACGAAGCGGCGCTGGTGGCCGCAAACTTTCTGACGCAGCGCCGGGCGGAGCGTCTCAGCACTGCTGGTGCATGAGGTCGCGATGCTCGCCCCGGCGAAGACGTTCGTTCACCGTGCGCCGCGAAAACGGCCGCCCTTGAGCGCGCTCGCGCGCCCGATAGCGTTCGACGGCCTGCTCCAGCCGCCATCTCGTCTCCTCGTCGTCGAGGACCTCCGGCCGGCGCTCCAGCGCAACATCGCCGATGATCTCGGCCATGGTGCCGAGGTCCTCGAGAGAATCTACCGACAGCCTGTCGTCGCGGTGTCTCATGAAATCGACCGGGCCGCCGCAATCCTCGGGCGGGCAGGCACCGTCGCCGCCGGTGCAGACGGGATATGTCTTGCCCACCGCCGACCCCAGCCGGTCCTCAATGCGGACCTCGTGGCGCCAGGGGATGTTGAGGTCATATTCGTAGAGGAACCGCGTACCCTGGCGGAACCGCAGCGCCGCCAGCGTCACATCGGGCGAGGACGCCGACAGCTCCCACGAGCCGTAGCGCGCGGCGCGCAGACAGAACTGGTAGAGGTGGATGCCGTCCCAGCCCATCGCGACCTGGATTACGCCGTGCAACTCGCGCAGCGTGAGGGTGGCTGGCAACAGCACGCGCCGCCAAACCATCGGGCTGATCTCAAGCAGCCAGACCTTGATCTGCACGATCGCGTCGGCACCCTCCGTGAGCATGCCGTTCTCACTCGGCAGGGGCTGGTTTGGCCGTCGCTTCATCCGGCCAGACTACCGCCCCTTCTCCGCCGTCCCGGGCACCCCACAGATCCTGATGCTCTCCTGATTTGAGCCCAATATGGCTTGACCCAACCTCTCGAAGGGAGCGCTCATGGCCAACGAGCGCGTCGAGCGGAAGCTGACGGCCATTCTAGCCGCCGATATCGCGGGCTATAGCCGACTGATTGGCGCCGATGAAGAGGGCACGCTCGCTCACTTGAAGGCGTGTCGACGAGAGCTTGTCGACCCCAAGATTGGCGAACATCGCGGGCGCATCGTGAAGACCACTGGCGATGGAATGCTGTGGAGTTCGCGAGCGTTGTGGATGCCGTTAGGTGCTCGTTGCACCGCCGTCGAGCTGACCCCGTCGCCTGTCATGTCACCGGCCTTGGTGTCCTAGGTCACCGACTCATAAAGCGCATCCAGATTTTGATTGCGGCGAGTTTGACGAGGCCGAGGTAATTGGCGTCGTGTTTTTCGAAGCGGGTGGCGATGGCTCTGAAATGCTTGAGTTTGCTGAAGAAGCGTTCGACGAGATTTCGAAAGCGATAGAGGAATGGACTGAAAGCCGGGATGTTGACGCGCCTCGGCATTGGCTTGACGTTGGCCCAAGCGCCGCGATCGGCCATGGTGCTGCGCAAGGCATCGCTGTCGTAGGCGCAGTCGCCGAGGAGTATCTGGCCTTTGGCGAGGCTGTCGAGCATATCGCTGGCGCTTTTGCCGTCGTGAGCTTGGCCTTCGGTCAGCTTCAGGGCAATCGGGTTGCCGTTGGCGTCGACGAGGGCATGTATCTTGGTTGTCAGCCCGCCTCGCGAGCGCCCCATGCATCGGGTTCCAACGTAGTCCCCAGAGGCAGTGCCGGAGCCTTCTTGCGAACCCCCTTTTTGACGTTGGCGGCGTGCTGATGCACCCGGATCGAGGAGGAGTCGACCATTTGCAGATCGCCCTCGTAAGCTATGGAGACGGCTTCGAAGATCTTGTCCCAGACGCCGATTTTCCGCCAGCGGACGAAGCGGTTGTAGCAAGTCGTGTAGGGGCCGTAGCGTTCTGGAATGTCGGCCCAAGGCGAGCCCGTACGCAGCCGCCAGTAGATGCCGTTCAACACCTTGCGATCATCAGCCCGTGGCACCCCTCGCGGTTTGTTGGGCAGCAACGGGGCGATGATCGACCATTCGAAATCGCTCAGTTCGTAACGGCGTGCGCTCATGATTGCTCCTCCACGGAGCTTGAATCACAACTCGCGCACCAAGGGAATCCGATTTATGAGTTTGTGACCTAGTCAAAGGTGTCGAGCGGCTTCGTCTTGTAAGCCCACTGCATCGACCAGCTCGGGCCCATGCCTTTTTTCCACTCGCAAATCGACTCCGGTGCCTAACACGAAAAGCAAATCCGAAACTTGGTCCACGCCGCGCCCACTCCGGCCTCTGAGCCTCATAATTCTCCTCACCTTGCGCGACGTGGTCTCTAACCGCATCGCAATACCATCAATGGTCACTCTCGATTCCTGCTGAATGAAAGCATCCGCAATGGAATGTACAACTGCCGCGCGGGTCTTCAGACGATTCGCGTGCAAGATGTCGACATGGATTGGAGTTTGCGCGGTCATGGGAAGTCCATGGGCCGCTCGATAGCTGTCAAGCGTGCGAATAGCTGCTTCCATGGCTGACACTTCGTCGTCGTGTTTCTCCAGTGCGTTATGGTAAGCTTGGAGTAAGATAGCCGCCTCCGTTTCCTCAACTCTCGGCATTACCCTTCTCCGTGGACGGCATTGTCACACCAACGATAGCGTGGATGGTACCATGAGAAAGGGCTGCGCAGAAACAACCCAGCCGAGAATTCGCACCAGCCCGTGCGACGACGCGAGTTCAAGATGCGAAGGTTCAAGTCGCCGGCGCAGCTCAGCACTTCCTATCTGTTCATGCCGCCGCCCACAACACCTTCAACACCCAGCGTCACCTAACATCTCACAAACGCTTCGCGTCCTCAGAGACGAGGCATTTGACACCTGGAGAACGGCCACAGCGGCATGAGCGAGAACTGACCGGGTTGCGGTTCTCCGAGTCGACGAAGGTTCCCGTGACAAAGCCCACGCGAGGCTTCTCCAGCCCAACCGGCAGCTTGCATGACGGCGTTGGGAGTAATCCGAAAGAGTTGTGAATAACGCCGTGCTCCTATGCTTACTCCGCCCCCCTCGGGAGCTATCACGGTACCCGTTCTGGCATACGCTTTGCAACACTCGCTAAAGGCTATACGCCCGATGCCGTTATGAGGCGAAAACATGGAAGAAGGTCTTAAATATTACACAGCAACGAACATAGATCCTGGAGTCGTAGAACAGCCGTATACTATAAATGCGACTGATCTCTCTCTCGCCAGCACGCAAGCATCGCAAAATCAGAACGCAGTTACTGACTCGCAGACTTTTGCAACCGTCATTATCGGGCGAAGCGGCCTATCACGGGAAGGTCTAGCCTGCATTCTCAATGCAGGGGGGTTCCGGGTGGTCGGGTCGGCTTCCCGAGTCAGCGAACTTGCCGAGAACTCGATCAGGCCCGACCAGCCCCTGTTGCTGATTATCGATGTCGGCGATGACGTGGAGACCGCAATCAAAGAAATCGAACTCATCAAGCAGGAGCGCCCGGCCGCTCGCATCGCAGTTCTGGCGGGTAGTGATCAAATTCGCGATTTAATCTCTTTGTTTCAGGCTGGCGCCCACGCTTGTTTCGCCACGAAGGCCACTCCGGATGCTTTTCTCAAATCTCTCGAATTGGTGATGCTAGGTGAGACTCTTTTGCCGCAGGCGGCCTTGCCGTTCATTCTCGGACGTGAGGACGAGGCGAGGCGCGGAGTTCGGCGCCACCTCGATGACGAGCTGCCTGCCGATCGCATATGGTCGCCCAGCAATGATCCAACAACGGCGAGGTTCAAGGTCGGCGACAACGTGAAGTGCGTCAATAGCAACGGAACCCCAGCGGAGTCTGAAAGGCATGGCGCTCCGCACCTATCGGCCCAGGAAACGCGTATCTTGCGCCGCTTGACGGAAGGCTCCTCCAATAAGGTTATTGCGAGAGCGATCGAAATCGCCGAAGCCACCGTCAAGGTTCATGTCAAGGCGATCCTCCGCAAAATTGGGGTCAACAATCGCACGCAGGCGGCGATGTGGGCTATGCGCAATCCTCCGCCTGAATGGGGGAAGGGCAACGGCTCGCCTGCTCCCACCCAAGCCGCCTTACCGTGATCACGGAAGCAGCGGAGAGACGCAAGCGCCGAGGCGGCTATTCCTCACGCAAGGAAGAGGAGCGACCTGATGGCCACTGACCGAGTTGACCGCTACCTCGTGCTGGTCGAAAAGCTCGAGCGGTTGGAGGACGAGACGAAGCTCCTGCAGCACGAGATTCAGACGGTGATGGAGGCGATGACGGAAGCTGAAGAGCGCCAGGCCGCCGAAAAGCTTCGCCAAGGTCACGAGGCAAAGGTTTATGCCCTGGAACTCCACATGGAGCAATGGCGCTCTCCGCCTGTCGAATGAGGGGTTCGTATCGCGTTGCCTCACCAGGGTAATCGAGAGAGTGTCATCGTCCTGTGGTAACCGTCGCCTATCATCTGTTGGCTGGCACAGAAATTGCGTGACCGTTTGCCGTTCTCGTGTCTGAGCGTTGGGTTGACCCATGCGGAAATCTGAGGACCGGCGCAAAGACTCCATCGTCGAGCGTTTTGAACAGACGCTCCGGAAGGCATTTGTGTTGCCAGCGAAAGCTCTCCAGGACGTTCTTCCAAAGCGCCCGAAGATACGTTGGTGTCGCGAGGATCGCCGTCTTGTGGACAAGCCCAAGTCACCGACATTGGCTCCCTAAGAGTCACCATGGCCTCGCCAAACGATCGAAGCCGGGACGTGACGCACCAGTTCACTTGAGCGCCTGCGGAAAAACGGATTGACTAGGTTGGCGACGAGCCCAAACAAAATTGCTGGCGTGATCGCCCTGCTAAGCCCTTGCACACCCGTCTACGAACCGAGCGCTACATTGCCTCTTTGAAAGTGCATTCCCCTGCGAGCGGGCGTCGTAGGGCGGGCGCAATGGGGACAACAGCGGTAAGCCCTTGCCGGTTCCGCCGATATTAGCCCTATAATAGCGCACCCAACCTCAGGTAGGGAGCGCTCATGGCCAACGAGCGCGTCGAGCGGCGGCTGGCGGCGATCCTGCCGGCTGACGTCGCCGGCTATAGCCGCCTCATGGGAGCTGACGAAGAGGGCACACTGGCCCAGCTGAAGGCGTGCCGACGCGAGCTTGTCGACCCCAAGATCACCGAATTTCGCGGGCGCATCGTCAAGACCACCGGCGATGGGATGCTGGTGGAATTTTCGAGTGTCGTGGACGCAGTACGCTGCGCCGACGAGGTGCAACACGGCATGGCGGAGCGCAATCTGGAGGTGCCTTCCGACCGCCGCATCGAGTTCCGCGTCGGCATCAATCTCGGCGACATCATTATCGATGGCGACGACATTCATGGCGACGGCGTGAACATCGCGGCACGCCTCGAGAACCTTGCTGAACCCGGCGGGCTCTGCGTGAGCCGGGTCGTACGCGATCAGGTGCGTGACAAGCTCGATCTGACCTTCGAGGATATGGGCGAGCGGCAGGTGAAGAATATCGCTCGGCCAGTTCGCGTCTTTCGAATCGCGCCGCCAGTGACGGGGCGGCCGGCAGCATCGGCCAAGCCCACGCTCGCGCTCCCTGCCATGCCATCGATCGCCGTGCTGCCCTTTACCAATCTGAGCGGTGACCCGGAGCAGGAATACTTCGCCGACGGCATGGTGGACGAGATCATCACGGCGCTCTCGCACATGCACTGCCTGTTCGTGATCGCGCGCAATTCGAGCTTCGCCTACAAGGGCATGGCGGTTGACGTGAAACAGGTGGGGCGAGAGCTCGGGGTGCGCTATGTGCTCGAAGGCAGCGTGCGCAAGGCAGCGAACCGGGTGCGTATGATCGGGCAACTCACAGACGCCACGACGGGAGCACATATTTGGGCGGATCGCTTCGAGGGCGCGCTCGACGATATTTTCGATCTTCAGGACCAAGTGGCCGCGAGCGTCGTGGGTGCAATCGCGCCGAAGCTCGAGCTAGCTGACATCGAGTGCATCAAGCGCAAGCCAACCGCAGATCTCGACGCCTACGACTGTTATCTGCGTGGAACGGCGAGCGTCTATCTCTGGACCAGGGAGACCAACGAGGAGGCGCTGCGGCTGTTCTACAAGGCCATCGAGATCGATCCTGATTTTGCCGCGCCTTATGCCTTTGCAACTTGGTGCTACTGCTTTCGCAAGAGCAATTCCTGGGTTATCGACAACGAGCAAGAGATCGCCGAAACCTCCAGGCTAGCTCGGCCGGCGGTAGAGCTCGGCAAGGATGACGCGTTTGCGCTCTGCTGGGCCGGATATTCGCTCGCCTATGTCGTCGGCGAACTCGACTACGGCGCTGCGTTGATTGATCGGGCGCTTCAGTTCAATCCGAACTTGGCGAGGGCTTGGAACCTGAGTGGCTGGGTGAGAATCTGGCTCGGCGAGCCGGAAGTTGCGATTGAGCACCTGGCTCGCGCGATGCGCCTGAGCCCCCTCGATCCCGCATTCCATTCGATGCAAACCGCAACCTCATTTCTTCGCAGGGCGCTATGACGAGGCGGTGTCATGGGCGGAGATGCCGGCACGGGAGCAACCGAATTCCCTGGATGCAATCGCCATACTAGCGGAAAGCGCCGCTCTCGCCGGGCAGCCAGAGAAGGCGCAGAAGGCAATCGCGCGGTTACTCCAGGCCAATCCCAAGCGGCGCATTTCCAATGCCACAGATCGGGCCGCCAAGTATCGTCGACCAGAAGATTATGCCAGGAGGACCGAGGCTATGCGGAAGGCGGGATTGCCAGAATGACCACACGCCGCCTCACCGTGATCATGGCCGCCGACGTGGTCGGCTACTCCGGCATGATAGCGCGGAGAAGGGAAAAGCATGTTCTGCGCTATCCAGAGGCTAAGCGCGAGCCCTCGCATCCAAACGGCAAGGTCCCGCTCTACGATCGTAAACGGATAATTTTGGAGGTGTAAATTGAACGCCAACACGGGACGTCTCGAAGAGGCGCGAACGGCCTTCTCCGAAATATACGAGAAGAACCTATGGAGATTAGGGCCGGGTCTCGAGCTTGAGCCCGATAGCGTGCAGCGTTTCGTGCGCCTAATTCAGGATTTCATGCGGGAGAACGAAGTAGCAACGGTGGCAGAGTTCGGCTGTGGATATTGGGTCTATTCGAAACTGATTGATTGGAAAGGAAAACGGTACGACGGGTATGATGTCGTCGAGTCAGCGATTAGATACGATACCGAACAATTCTCGGAGGAAAATATCCACTTTCACCTAGTCCGCGATGGGATAGAGCTTTCGGGTGCCGATCTCCTAATTTGCAAGGATGTATTCCAACACCTCCCATCCGAGGATATCATTTACTACATAGGGAAATTTAAAAAAATCTATAAATACATGATTATTACGAATGATGTATTTCCAGATGCCCACGCGAACGGAGGCATCCCCAGCGGCGGCTATCGCGCCATCAGGCTGGACCGTGAGCCCTTCAACGAGCGGTGCGCGGTCCTGCAGACATGGGAAGGCGTCAACTTCGGTGAGCGCTGGACGAAGCATACTTGCCTCCTTTTTGGCGATCCGACAGCCGGCGGCGGAGCACGGACCGTTCTCAACAACCATCCAGAGTTCGGGCCGGGCGCGAGCAAAACTGTGCAGCGACATTCCGACAACAGCCTAAGTAGGATTATGTCGCGGTTACCGTCTCTCGCGCGATTCGTTCGCCAGATCAGAGCTTTTCTCCGGTAACCCTTGGCGACTCGGCAATGGCCTGCAACATACGCCAGCCAGCGTGGGCAGAGCTATATTCGAAAGTTGGTGACGGCATGAAGGGATGAGGTGGCGTATCGTGGTGGTGTCAAAGCCTCCACTTTCCATCGAAGGAAGATACGCCATGACCGAGACTAATGTTTTCCGGCTCTCGCATCCAGGGACTTTTACCGATGCATTGACCGAGGTGTTGCGCAACGGCGCACGAGCGCTGCTGGCGCAGGCCGTGGAAGCCGAGGTGGCGAGCGTGCTCATGAGGCAGTCCGCCGAATTGACCGAGGATGGCCGGCAACGGCTGGTGCGCCACGGGCATCTGCCCGAGCGCGAGATCATGACCGGCATCGGTCCGGTCGCCGTGCGGTGCCCGCGGGTGCGCGACCGTGTGGGCGAAGGGGCGGATCGCATCCGCTTTTCCTCGACAATCTTGCCGCCCTATGCGCGCCGATCGAAGAGCCTCGAGGTGCTGCTGCCGGTTCTCTACCTCAAGGGCATTTCCAGTGGCGACTTCGAGGAGGCCCTGGTGGCGCTGCTCGGCAAGAACGCCGGCGGGCTCTCGGCTTCGACCATCGGGAGGCTGAAAGAGGCCTGGTCGGAGGAGCATGCGCGTTGGAGCAAGCGCGATCTCTCAGCCGAGCGCTACGTCTACTTCTGGGTCGACGGCATCCACGTGCAGGCCCGGCTCGAAGACGAGGCGCAGTGCCTTTTGGTCATCATCGGGGCCGCGCCCGAGGGCAAGAAGGAGCTCGTCGGCCTCACTGACGGCGTGCGCGAGAGCGCGCAATCCTGGCGAGAGCTTCTCCTCGACCTGAGGCGGCGCGGGCTGGCGATGGCGCCGCAGCTCGCCGTCGCCGACGGTGCTCTCGGCTTCTGGCAAGCGGTCGAGGAGGTATGGCCCAAGACGCGCGGCCAGCGCTGCTGGGTGCACAAGACCGCCAACGTCCTCAACAAGCTGCCCAAGAGCCAGCAACCGAAAGCCAAGCGGGCGCTGCAGGAGATCTGGATGGCCGAGACCAAGAAGGATGCGCTCGTCGCCTTCGATGCCTTCGTCGAGACCTGGGGCGTCAAATACGACAAGGCGGTCGAGTGCCTGACCAAGGATCGTGATGCGCTGCTCGCTTTCTACGACTTCCCGGCCGAACACTGGAAGCATCTGCGCACGTCGAACGTCATCGAAAGCGCCTTCGCAACCGTCCGTCACCGCACGGTTCGCTCCAAGGGATGTCTGTCGAACAAGACCGCGCTCGCCATGATCTTCAAGCTCGCCGAGGCCGCCGAGAAAAGCTGGCGCCGTCTCGACGGCCACACCCGGTTGCCGAAAGTCATCCTCGGAGTAAAGTTCAACGACGGAATCGAAATGCTCAGACCAGAAGCTCAAGCCGCCGCCGCCTGATCCCGTCCGTCACCAACATTTGACAATAGCTCGCGTGGGCACCCTGCCAAGCCCCTGCACACGCGTCTACAACCCGAGCGCTACATTGCCCCTTTGAAGGGTCTGCTTCACTCTCGGTGCAAGTTGGCGGGCGTTGTGTGTCCCGTCCGATAGGCGGCATCTGGCGGGATGAAAGAATCAGCATCCTGGGCGCCCGCGCCAAATCTGAAGGTCCTGGCGGTCGAGCGGAACGAGACAGATTGGACCGTTTCAGTGAACGGCCGGAATCACGCGACGTGTCCCGTCTGTGGCATTCGATCGATTTCGCGGCATAGTTCGTATCGACGAACTCTTCACGATCTTCCGGCGCAGGGGACGCTGGTCACGGTTCGGGCGCGGCTGACCCGCTGGCGATGCCGGAATGATCAGTGTGAAAGGCGGATCTTCGGCGAGCGCCTTCCTAGGCTCGCCGCCCCGTTCGCGCGCCGAACCGCTCGCTTGGCCGGGATCGTCCGGCTCTTCGGCCACGGCGCCGGTGGACGCCCGGCGGAACGGCTGATGGCCCGCCTCGGCATGCCGGTGGGCCACACCACCATTCTACGAGATGTCAAGCGGAGCGCCCGAACCCACTAGAGACCGCTGATTGAGGGAAACATGGGAACAGGGGGGACTACCCCGGCCGGGACCTGCAATGGCCGCACGGGACCAACTTGGACGCCGCCGCCCGGTGCCAACCCGGCACCCACGATGGCATTACCACCTTGGACATTGACACCGGGGAGGTCATTCGCGGCGCTCGCCTGCGCGGGAAGCACGATGCCGCTGGCGGCAACGGCCAGGGCGGTGGACCCCGCAATGAGAATCTGCCTAACAACACAACTTCGCCGCATGGTGGATCTCCGTGATTTGGCGATGTCGGCGCGGCCCTTTGGACCCGCTCCACGATTTGAATGTGGCCTCGCGCTGGGCATTGTGTGCTGTGCCATTTGGTCGCTGGCGTTCGCCACCCTGTTACCCCGAACGTTACCCAAAGCGATAATCGGTTGCAGTGCGTTCGTCACATGTTGATGATATTGCTGCGTAATATTGAATATCGCAGATCGTCATTCGGCTGCGCTCGCGTCTGCAAATCCAATCATTTCAACGCATATTCTGATAGATTCTCGGTTTGTGCCGCCATTGAGTTCATTATGGAATTTTCCGGTTGTCAGAATGCCGGATCGCCGTCCTCAAGACCTTACCTCTGGCGACATGGCCGCAGTCGCCCTCTCCATCCTCGAAGGAAAGTCCCTGCATGGTGCATCCTTCACCTCGGTCCAACAGCTCAGGCAGCACATCGATGCTTTCATCGCCGCCTACAATCACGACGCCAAGCCCTTCGTCTGGACCAAAGCAAAGGTCTATCAGCGCCGCGTCAAAGGCCGACGTATCAGCGAATTGTGATTGCGGGTACTAGGCGACTATTGCAGGACCTCCCTCGGGAGGTGTCATCAACACTTCAGGAACTTGCCCCGGCGCCGAGTCGCCGGGGGCTTTTCGTTAGTCGCCTGTCGATAGGAGGCGATGATGGCCGACGGGAAGCGCGTCGCGGATCTGGCTGAGAAGGCGCGGATCAAATTCAAAGAGGCGGCCAGCAAGCGTCAGACCGCCGGCCCCATGGAGATGCAGCCGAAGCGCCAGAGTGACATTGAGGCCGGATATATCCGCCGCGATGAGCTGGATGTTGAGAAGCCTCAGACGCAACCGTAGACAGCCGTCTTACGCGGTCGGCTTGGGTGTAGTGGGCGGAAACGCTCATGGTTAAGGAAGCTTCCTTGCATCTGCGCACGTTTGTCAATCAGTGAGCAACAGGTCTTTAAAACAGCCTGGATAATGAGGGTTACGGCCGAAGCCGGGAATATATCGACATGACAATTCTCTACTACATTGCCCTTTATTTTATGTTCGCCCTGCCCCTTGGTAGCGCTCTCGGGCGCTTTATGCATTATCGGCTTTCTGCATTTGAACCGACAGGCGACGTCTGGAGCGGTGCTCTTGAGCACGAACGCTGAAGGCCTGCAGGAGCGGCTCGTGGCAAGCCGGCCGGGCAAGGTGGTCGGGGCTTAGTGAGCAAGGCGGCCGCTGGATCCGCGATCGACCGTTAGGCCAGGCGACCCTGATAAGCGCTACTGACCGTCGGTCTCGACGGCCGGCCCAACGATGTGGGTTATCTCGAGGACCTTGCGGAAACCGTTCGCGACCCGCGTCACCGGATTGCCTGACGTCGACGGCGCGCGTATCGGCGGTTGCGCATTTTCGGCAGTGGCAGTCGGCAGGATCGACATCGCCGGTTTGCTGGCCTGCCGCCTCTCCGCCGGGGCGCCCTGGGAAGATTTTGGGTGCCGCTTATCGGCATGTCTCATGGCGCTGGGCGTCCCTTTGCCGAGAGGGGATGGCGCATTCAAAGAAGCCGTTGCATCCGTTGAAGCGAGCTTTGCCTTCACGGCGGCCGAAGGGCCGGCCATCGGCATGGTGGTTCCTTCAGGCTTGGCGGAGAGGCTCGCGACGCGACGCGGTGTCCCGGATGTGGAATTCTGCACCAGCTGTTGCGGCGGATCCGGCAGCGGCACATCCGCGGCCACGGCCGTCATGGGCGCCGGCGGTGCTGCAGCAGGCTCAGGCGCTGCCACTTGCTCGCCAGCGGGCTTCGCGACGCTTGGGTCAGGCTGCCCGGCAGGCGCCAAGACAACCTCGTCCGGCTCGCGGGAGGGCCCGGCGGTGCCGGTCGCCAACGGCGAAGGCACAGGAGCGCCGTCGGCGACAAGCGCAGGCTGCGCCTTGGTGGATGCGGCGTCAGCCTGCCCGCTCATCGGGCCAGCGCGCGTCGCCATGACGGCACCGATACCCGCTGCGGCGACGAGAACCGGCAACGCGACAGCGACCCCGATCCGCAACATTGTGCCGAATCCACTCGAGCGCCGTTGCGAGCCAAGGACTTCCGGAACCTGCTCGACCTCCGGAACCTGCTCGACCTCGTCGAGATGAACGATGGCGGCTTCGCCAGCCTGGGCCTTGGCCGCCGCCCGTTCAGACCGCAATTCATTCCGCAGCACCGGCTCTGGCCAAGCATAGGCGGGGGCGCCACGCGACCGATCGAGACCGGCGGCATGGGCGGCTTCGCGCAATTGTCGCTCGATTTCATCGAAGTCGATCGATTGAACCGCAGTCTTCGACATGGTCACTACGCCCTGAAACTCTCCCCCAATGCCTGTCCTCGACAAGCTTCCGTGCCTCGAGCTTATGCATCCGAAGACACTGCGAATGTGGCGTCAAAGTGATCATTCCGCGAAACCAAGCAGATGGGGGGAGTTTCTCATCGCCGTCCTCCACTCATCGGCTATCCCGCGCGAGCACTATTCGGCAGCACGAACTCTCTTCGATGACAGGATCTGCCGCGAGTGATGGCGCGGGCACATACTCTCGACGATTTCAGCTGGAGGAACCTCCGATTTGTTGAGTAGCACGTCGCGCCAGTTCGGCGCGACGCAGACACGGTCCGGCGACGGCAAGAGCAGCAAAGGGCACAAATTCGACGGCGTCCGCGCGATAAATGCCTGTGGCCGGGTCAGCAATTCGGTGCGTCTTGCGGCCGGGTTCTTCTGAGGCGCGCCACTTGCGGAAGCGATAGAGGCGGTCTTCCGCCGGCCCACGTGACCTGACCCCTGCCTGAAAACGACGAGCCCCGTCGGAACTCTGGGAACCGGCGAGGCCCTGCCGCGGGGAGGCTGGGGGGCAACCTTGCCGCAGCCATAGCAAAACTAGCAGGGACCGCGCCCGTTCGCCGTTGGCATTCCGAGGTAGCTTGCACGCCGTATCGGGCAAGGCATTTCAGGCCCCGCCGACGTTCTGGCGCCGGCGAGGCCCTGGCCACGGACGCCGGCTTCGCTAGACAGCACCCGCAGCCTTCCCTCACGCTAGCGGCGGTCTAACCCGGTTCCTCTGGCGATGAGGGGGTAACACCGCCGTCGGGCGCTCCGCCTCGAAAGAGCGCGGGGCTTTTTGTTGAGCAGGACGAGGGCGAGCAGCATTACGCAACGCGCCGCTCGCCTCTCGGGCCGATGCCCCTCAACCGATCAGACGGCTGGCCCTCCGGGCAGCGGCGAAATCCAGCCAATAGGGAGCGCCTCGACCGCTGGGGACGGGGGTGGGGACCATGGGGGCGGTCGAGGCGCTTCGCAGCGCCTGGAGGCGTCTGCTGAGAGCCATGGTTAACGCGACGCCGCGCCCGAGTCTCGCACGGTTCCTGGAGCGCCATGCTTTGCGGATGGAGCACTGGGACAGGCCCGCCCCCTCAATGGATCAGGCCGATTGTGAAGGCGACGACGGCGACCAGGGCGAACGCTACCGCGAGAAGGAAAAACAGCCTCTGTGGAGAGTTGAATATCGCCATCGCTGCGGCTCAATCGATCAGATCCGCCTTTCGGGCTTCGCGCTCGGCGAAGGTGCGGGCGGTAGGCTCGAGCCTTTCGCGGAAAGGGCGGGCCGACGGGCTACCGGGCGAGTAATCTCCCTTCAGGACGCGTTGTCCCGATTTGAGTTTCGCGACACGGAAGGTGTAGCGAAGGCCACTCGCCACATGCAGCACTTTGAGCCCTTTGGGGGTCCGGTTCTCGATCGTGAATTTGCCGGCCATCAACCGCCCGTCCCATCACCCTATGCCAATCTCAGCACGGCGGCACGACGGAGTCGAGGGGGGGCCCGAAGGTGCGGCTTGAGCACGTGCATGCCCCCGCCTGTATAAGGAGGGCGAATACGGGATGCATGTGCGTGAGGTTAGATCGTCTATCATCGCGAGGCGTTCGCGAGTTGCTTTGCGCGGCACTACTTGCCGAGTCAGCAGGAGCGGAGGATGCGGTGAAGGTTGCGCCCTTCACGGTCATTTCCTAAGTGCTCAATGTCCTGGTGGCGGCGAAGTCGTGCAAAGGTGTTGTCATCGATCAGAGTGCATTCAATCACTTCCTATCCGACAAGGGCGTCGCTGCCCTCCAGCTTTCGCGAGCGGGGCCCTAGGGGGCCGACATTGTAGAAACACGTCACGCTCTATGGCGAGCGTTCACTCGGCACAATAAGGAAGCCTGCGATCGGTCTATCGCCATGTTCGGCCCGAACGGGGCAGCAATTCCGGGTGCTCTGAAGAGGCCATGATGCAGAGTGCGCCAAGGGCTCGCCGTCAATGCCTTTGCTTCGCGCCCTTCGGCTCCGACTCGGCTGCGACTTCGCTCGCCTCCCGCAAGGCCCGTAACTTTGCCGTCTTCGCGGCATTCGACGCCGTGCGCTTCGCCTCTTCCGCAAAGACAACGCCCTTGCGCTGGTCTTCAGCTTTGGTCTTCGCGAAGGCTTTGTTCGCCTGCGCCTCGTGGGCAAGTTGGGTAGTTGATTTCTTGTCGGTCATTTCTCAAACTCACTTGTCCTCACTCGCGCGAGTGCCAAGAGCGGGCCAATCGCACAGCACTTCCTCGCCGAAATCGTCGAGTTGAGGATCGGTGGGCCTCGCTCTGAGATAGGCAACGTAGAGAGCGGCGCCGCCCATAAGAACGATGGCGGCGACCGACAGCCACGCCGCTCACTAGTTCCCGCCCTTCCTCGGCCTCGCGCCCGGCCGTGGCCGTTCTGCGCCGCAACCAGATTCTGTTTTCGTCAACGTCCGACAGTGCGGGATTTAGCCCACGGCCTGCAGCACCGGCAGCCCACAGCTGCTTGGTCATACAATGGGTCGCGTTTGCAGGATCGCACGCCTCTAGATGCAAGCCGTAGTTTTTGCCGATTTGAGCAAGAGTGTCCAGATCGTCGACGGCCAGCGCCGAGTAAATATCGGGACGACCTCGCTCTTCGTCATGGAGGCGATAGTTGTATTGCATAATTTCCATCGTCACGCTCGGCCCGGATTTCGCATCAGGAAGTAAAAAGCGATCACTCCCACTGCGGCGACGATCACCCATCTGCCGACGATTACCCTCTCGGAGGCCGAATAGCATGCAGCGATGCCGAGGGGGATCTTATAGAACAGAGCGCCAACCGACGCAGTAATTTCATCCATCTGCCCCCCCTACGACTTCCTCAGCCTCACGCCCGACCCTCGCTGTTCTCCTCGACGAAGATCACGCCGGCCGCCTCAACCCGGCCTGGTGCCAAATTTGGCCTTCGAGGCGGACCGGGAGAGCCCCAATTCGATCAGCCGACGGATGGCTTCGGATTCAGTGTTGATGCGCTCGCTGAAGCGGAAACTCTCAATCCGTCGGACCATCTCCGGATCGAGCGCGACAAGCTTTTTGACGGTGAGAACAGCCTGCTTTGTCATAGTGTTCATATAACCGATATGGAAGATATAGACAAAATCGGCCCCGCGTCGACGGTCTTGCCGAGGACGTCATCGACAAGGAATGGGAGGCCTTCGGGCAATGCTGAGGGCGGAGAAGATATCAACGACGGCGGCGAGACGAATCTCGGCCGGAGCGAGGGCGTGAGCCAGCTGCGGCTACGGTGCCGACCCAGATGTCCACCGGTGATGACCAGGATAGCGGCGCGCGCTGAGCCAAATTGGCACGGGCCGTGCTGCCGCTCTTGTGGAGACTTCCATCACCACCTGTCGCCGACGGTGCTCCGGGAAGTCCCAAGGTTCGCCGCGAAATTGTTTCATGACAGCTGCCCTCCAAGGGGCGCCCACTGACATATGCCTACGCACGTGTCGGTGTTCAAGCTGGCGAGCAAGGGCGGGCCTACGCCGATCGGCCGGCGCGGCTGCCGGATGCTTGGGAATCCGCTGATCTTGACAGCCCCGCCCTACCGGCAGTTTGCTCCCTGGCGATGCGGTATCAAATTGAATCCGGCTGGCGCCCCACCACGGCGACCCGGTTGTCGTCGAGACGATCATCATAGAGGCAGCGACCCTTCGAGAGGCAGAAGTCAGGGCTCACGCCCATTTCGGGGACATCAACGTGCCAGTGATGGCGGATGGTTTCCGCATTTTGCAGGATCGTCACGCTGGCGAAGTTCTCCGATGGATACGCGAAAATATTCAGCCACCCTGATCGTCCAGGCAGTTGTGCGGCGCGCGTGGGCGGGGCTTTTCCGCACAGGAGCTGGACCTATATTGGTGAGATGCAGATGACCCACTACTTCGCGGTGGGCGTCGAGCAAACCCCGGACGGAGAGTTCGTTGCCGGGAAGTGCGATGAGGTGTCAAGCGCACTGTTGGCCGTTCGGAAAGCCCGCTCGCTCGCTCAGCAAAAGGGAGGCGCCGTCGCCTTTAAATGGCGAGGCGACGTAGAGTTCGGGCGTCCCGGGTCGATCGAAATTCTCGCGGGTTTCGGAGAGCTGCCAACCGAGGTCGAGTGTCTCACTCGAGAGGCTTAACCAGCGGGTTGCTCATAGCGGCGCGCCCTAAAGGTTAGATGAGCGCGCTGCCTCTCGTGTCGAGCACGATCGGGACATCGCGTCCCGTGCCCTCCCAATAGAAATCAATGCGCGATGCCGGAAGAGCTTGGCAATCAACCATCCGGCCGCACGAGACACCATGCTCAGAAACAGGCTCCTTGACCATCCTCTCATCAGCTGTTCCTTTGACAGCCAACGATTTCGACGGGAAAAGGTTCACTGTCTGAGCGAGAAAGCGTGTCGCCGTTACCCGCCAGCGCCACTCGTCGAGGACCCGAGCAAAAGCGCGTAGATCCTCTCAGACGGGCGGCAAACTTTCATGGAGGCGTCTTTCTTCGGCCTCGCGCCGCGCCCCAATCGATCGATCAGATCCGCCTTTCTGGCCTCGCGCTCGGCATAGACTCGGGCCGCCCTCTGGAACGCGAAGCGTGGCAAAGATGCCTTCACCTTTGTCTGCCACCGGACCGACGCACAGCAGCCTTCGATGGGGCTCTTCCGCAACGTGGAAGGCGTAACGATGGCCGTGAGCCACATGGCGGACTGGGCCCCTGCCGCTCGCTGCCGCCATCTCAGTTATTTTTTCAATATCTCGATCTGTGTGCGCACTCGCTTGATGCGGCCTTCCTCTTCCAAGAGCTTCAGCGCCCGCCACACAGAGCTGGCGCCGTTGATGCCGACCCCTGCCGCTATCTCTTTTTGGTGGGGCGACCTACGGTGCTCAGCCTGGAAATCGGCCACGCATTGCAGCACGCGCTCACGAAAAAGAAGCCTCGGCTTGTCCCTCTCTCCAAATAGTCCGGGAGTCGGATCACTCTTGGGCCCTCAATACGCCGGTGCGGAATCTTCCGCACCATGACAAGCGCCGCCAGCGCTCTCACATAGGCACTCTGGTTGAACCATTCCAGAGATGGGCGGACATCGCAGGCCCCGCCGGAGCTATGGCACCGACGGGGCCGTGGCCCGGGGCCAATACGGGCTGCGAATCGACGTTGCCCATGGAGATCATGCCACGATGGCGGCTCCTGCCAATAGCAAGCGTGCACGCGCTCGCCGCGGCCCGGCGACCCACCCTTAGTCGGATACGCTGCTCAAGGCCGTTGGACGCCGACTCCGCGAGGGTGGGGAGGAAATCGAGCGCACGAGAACGTCGCGATTCTGTCACGGTCCGGGAGCTAGAGTAAGTCGCCGGAGTGACCGCCGACTTTTGGATCCACACAGCCCCGGCTCGAAAGAGCGCGGGGCTCTTCTGTGGACGCGTGCCGCCTTGCCGATGGACTTACGACTGTATTTGCGTTTCCATGTGCCGTTGGACTTTGGCACAGCCTGTGCTTGGCCCCCAGCCGTAGATGTTCCTTGCGAGGCTGCACATGGCTCGCGTCACTCAGTTCGGCGTCATTCCCGTGTTTCGCGGCCTGGAAGGACGGCTTGCGGTCCAAAAGGAAATGCGCTTTTCCTCGGAAGACGAGGCTAGACGCGCCGGGAAAATATTCGCGGAAGTATTGGGAGGGGCCGTCGCGTTCCGCCGCGTCAGCAACCCCGAAACGGGCGCCGCAGAGGCGGGCGAGATTATCGGGCGTTACGGGATTTTGGCTGATGCGTCGATCGCGCCAAAGGTCAAAGGCGCAATCGGGTTCGAGACTTCATCAGCAGCTTAAGCCCCCGCCATCCTGGCGTCGCGGTCGGTGAGGGCGCCCCTCGCCGCGATCCGACGGCGTTCGATCCAAAAAAGGCGGGCCCCGCCGAGATCCAGAGTGCCGACGAGGCCCTAGCCACGGGAGTGATAGGGGGGCAAAACGACCGCGGCCATGCTTACGTTACCATGAGGTCTGCTCCAGCCAAGAGTGAGGCTGTGAACAGCCGTTCAATACCACGCGGCTGCCAGCAGCTACCCCGGCAATGTCACGAGAACGCTGGCGCGTTGGGCTGAGGCTCGATTATGATGGCAAATGACAACCGTCTCGTTCGCTCGTCACCAATTTCCTCCGGCGGTCATCCGCCATGCAGTTTGGCTTTATGCCCGGTTCACGCTCAGCTATCGCGACGTTGAGGAACTCCTCGCAGAGCGCGGTCTCGACATTTCCTACGAGACCGTCAGACGCTGGGTGCTGAAGTTCGGACCGTTTTTTGCTCGAGAGCTTCGCCGCCGTCGCTCCCGCCCGACCTCGCAATGGCATCTCGACGAGATGGTCGTGATGATCAGCGGCAAGCAGTTCTGGCTCTGGCGAGCGGTGGACAGTGAGGGCGAGGTTCTCGA
Organism: Rhizobiales bacterium GAS188; assembly: GCA_900104855.1. NCBI lineage: Bacteria > Pseudomonadati > Pseudomonadota > Alphaproteobacteria > Hyphomicrobiales > Rhizobiales bacterium GAS188. Next base: position 93,530 of record FNSS01000002.1, on the reverse strand, counting down.
CCTGCTCGTGCAACGACGACGCAACACGACCGCAGCTATGAAGCTGATGCGCAAACTGCTGAAAAAGCAAGGCTTCGCGCCCGAGGTGCTCGTGACTGACCAGCTGAGATCCTACGGAGCTGCGAAGTCGGAGCTCGGCCTCTCCGCTCGTCATGAGCAAGGGCTGCGCAAGAACAATCGAGCCGAGAACTCGCACCAGCCAATACGACGTCGCGAGTTCAAGATGCAAAGGTTCAAGTCGCCCGGCTCAGCTCAGCGCTTTCTGTCGGTTCATGCCGCCGTCCACAACACCTTCACCACCCAGCGCCACCTGACATCCCGGAACGCCCTCCGCATCCTCAGAGGCGCGGCATCGGCCACTTGGAGAACGGCAACGGCGGCATGAGCCAGAACTGTCCCGGGTGCCTCTGCGGGTCGATTAGGGTTCCCGTGACAAAGCCCCCGTGGCCAATGCGGATGCTACCACGCCCCGCCTGGAAGCCCTAGGGAGCTTGTGAGCGCCTATTCCGCTCGGCGGCTGGACCCTTGCTGGCCCTCGCTGTCGCCGTCTTGTTCCTGTATGCTTAGCACAAAGCAGGAGGGAGCCGCGTGAGGCACCGCGATATCGACTACGACGTCAAGGAAGACGAGCCATCAAAATGGCGGTGGACGATTTACCCGGAGAAAGAGTCGGGCACCCCTATTCGCAACGAGACGTTCTACAAAACCCGCGATGCGGCTCTCTTCGCTTGCATCAGGGCGATTGATGATGGACTCAGCCAGAGGAAGGGCATCGGTAATGCCCCGGCGGACCTAAAGGCCAGAAGCGCCCCGCCGACATGACCAGCCCCGCCTCGAAGAGAGCGCGGGCTTTCTGTTGGGCAAGCTCTATATTGTCGGTATGTCGGATCAACCTTCGCCGGGGCGGCCCGGTCGTCGTGGTTGGCCCGGTCGGCTCGGTTGGCGCCATCAGCCCGGCGGGCGCGACTTCGCGGTGTTCGCGATAATCCTATGCCTCGCCGTGATCGGCATCGCGTTGGGGCTGATCTTCAAGTTGTGGTGAGAACCGAGAACGAGCTTACAGCAGCATACTGATTCGGCGCGGAAGGTCTCCCGCGCACCGAAGTGGGGGCGGGCGGGTTTTCCGTATTGCGTCCCCGCTCGCCCTCTTCGCCCCATCCCTCAATCGATCAGACCCGCCTCCCTGGCCTCGTGCTCGGCGGCCTTTTGGGCGGCAAAGGCGCGCCCGATCAGCAATCGATCATTCTGCGCCGGCGTGCCTCGGCTTCCGCGAATTCGCGGGCCTCAAAGAAATGATGAGCCCCGCTATGTTCGGCCCTGGCGTTCTCATTGTCGTGGCCGAGGATGAGCCGGCCGTCGCGATCCTCGACGACATGGAAAGTGTAGAGGTGCTCTTCGGCGAGATGGCGTACGGTCAAGAGTTTCGCCTTGGCCTCTATGACGTCGAATTGATCCGCCATGCCGCGCTCCCTCAATCAATCAGATCCGCCTTTCTGGCCTCGCGCTCGGCGAAGGCACGCGCTGCGGTTTCGAACATGGCAATTGGCAAAGACGCTCTCGCGTTCGCCACCACGGGGCCGATACGCACTGTCACGCTTCGGCGAGGCCTCTCCCAAATGCTGAATGTGTAACGATGGCCATGCTCCATATGCCGTACCGTGACGATGGTAGTCCTGCTCTCGATTGTGAATTCGTCGGTCATTACCGCCCCTCCCTGATCGGTGATGGGCATTGATGCCGATGGGCGACAAGATTGCTCCCCTTGGCCGACTGGCTCAAGGGCTCATTCTTAGCCTTGCGCTCAGCGAGGCGCCTCGACCACGCATCACGAGAAATAATCTTATCCTTTGCTATGATGCCTGGTTGCGCGCCCCTTCGGCGAGGCGCGCCAACTGCCCGACCATGTTGCATTCATGTTGCATCGGGCGATTCGTCAAAAATGCAAGTCTTTGAAAATGAATGAATATGTTTTGAGACCGATGCAACATGAAAACGCCCCCATTACGTCGACGTCGGCTTCGGCAGTTCGACGAGCCGCATCACCTTCAACCAGATGGGGAAGTGATGGCGCAAGATCAGTATTCGGCTCGCGGTCAGGTCGGTGATACCGATTTCCTCGGTCCCGTGCGGGTGCATCTAATTCATGCTCAATAGCCGCGTGTTTCAATGGAAGGGGAGGCGTTCCCCCTCCCCTTCCCGCAAGCCCGGCCATGGGTGTCCCCGGTCTTCGGCCGACCTCGGTCGGCCTGCAGACGCGGCCTTGACCAGGCCGCCCCTGCGGGCGGGCGATCCCCCTCCCATGGCCGGCCTGCCCCTTCCCCTCTCCCATCTCGGCGATGGCCAGGGGTTCAGGCGGGACCTGAACACCCTGCGCCAAGCCAGAGGTCTTCACACATTCGCAGGATGTATGTGATGTTGAAGCAGTTGAAGGCCCTCGTAGCCATGGCGGTCATCGCTGCCGCCACTTGCCCGGCGCGCGCGCAAGAGGGGCCGCGTCCCATGGCGTACACCGACTTTTCCAACCCGCCTGTCACCGAAGGCGACAAATGGTGGGCGCGCGTCTACCAGCTCGAGCCGGAAGTGCTCGGGCGCGGCAACGCCTTCGCCGCCCATTACAGCATAGGTCGCCCGTGGGCGCGGCAGGAGTTCGGGGTGTTCTTTTCTGAGCGCCTGTGCCTCGACATCAAGACCATTGGCGATGCGACCGTCTCAAAGTGCCCGGCCGAGCTGATCACCTACCCGAAGGGCAAGCCATATAGGGTTGATACGGTCGCGGACACCTGCGTCGTGCGCATCGGTACACTCGCACAGCAGCCTCAAAAGCAGAATCGTCGCGCTGCCACGGAGACGCATGGGTTCGCCGTGCTAAAGCCAGGCGTCTACATGCCGACCAAAATCGGTTGCGCAGGATTGGGTGGCGCAAGCTCAGTGACCTTCGATGGTCAAAATTTCTCCGGGCACTATCAGGTATGCAGAACGGTCGCGGTTGCGGGCATTCCAAATCACTATTCATCTAGTTGTTTAGAGGGCCAAGGGACTAATTGGCCTAAGGCGAAAGATATCGACGCCAGCCCCGACAAGATGACGGTTCGACAGACTATCATCGTCATATCATCAACCACGTTTGTTCTAGACGATGAACAATACGAATACTGCGCCGGGACCAGATGACTATGCTGCAACGTTCCCTTATTGTCGGGTTTGCTATTGCCGCTAACTTCGCTACGGCGAGCGAGTGCCCAAGTGGGGACACGCTTTTGCAGAACAACACGCCCCTTGCCAATTTGTGCCCCAACGGTTTTGGCCAATTTCATCCTGGGTCAATCGCCCAGGCAATGCAGAATCAGCCTCAAAATGTTTCCATGATTACGGCGGCCGCGGAACAAAATGGGGTGCCGGTCGATTTGGCGTTGGCCGTTTCGTACCACGAATCAGAGGGCTTTAACTCTTGCGCTGGATCACAAACAGGTGTGAAGGGACCTATGCAGCTTACGCAGGCGACAGCGGGGGGCCTGGGGTTTAATCGGGATATAAACGACCAAAACATCCAAGGTGGCATGGCCGTGCTCGGTCAAGCGGTCAAAGCCTGCGGCTCTACAAACTATAGCTGCTTGGCCGCGCGGTATAATGGCTCCAATGCTGCAGAACAGGCTGGTTGGGCGCGAGGCGTAGCAGCGGCCGACACGCAATTGCAAAACAATCCGAATCTGGTTGCGTCCGCATGCTCCGGCGATTGCAGCATCGACAACGTTGGGGACTTCCCGAACTCGCCGTCACCGGACGAGACAACGTCAAATCTCACCGCATGACCAAGCGGACGAGGCTTCCCGAAATGGGCGACAATAACTATTGGCATTGGCACCGAAACCAGGCCGAGCAAGCTCACTGTTACGCAGACAAGCACCAGCGCGACGTGGAACAGAGCGATCAGCTCAACTGCATGGTTCTGCTCGACTCGATCTATGCCATCGGCGCCTCGCCGATGCGGGCTGCCGTCGGGGTCGTCGTCGTCTTGGCCTCGCCCATCCTTCTGGTTTGGAGCATGGGCTTGTGGCACTGTTTTCATGGAACGCTTCACGACAGTCCGTTGCGTGATGTTGCGTTCTATCCCCTCACTTCGATAGTCGCCCACGTTGTTGGCGTCGGCCTCACGATTCTCATTATCCCGAGACTCTGGGACCTTGTCCGCCGAGGTTCGCCCGTTGCAATGCGTTGGCTTTGCCGAGCTGCGAGCTCATTGACCCGCGCGGCCTCGCGGCATCGGCGCATCTCACTCACTCGGACCTAGACGTGCGACTTCCCCACGCCTCCCGGCGCGCCCTGGCTGTCTTCTGCGCTGCCTTCGCAGCTTCATCCGCCGAAGCACGGCAAGCCGCTCCAGCAGCTGTCGCGATCCCCCAAGCGGACCTCTCCTTGGAAACCGGAGACACCTGGGTGCAGGCCGGCCGGCGGATGCGCCTATACGGCGTGCAGGCCTGCCTGCGTGGCACCAGCTATGTGAACGCGGCCGGCGCCAGCGGCGACTGCGGCGAGGCGTCCCTCGCCTATCTTGCGGCCGTGATCCGGGATCTCAAGCCGAGCTGCACGCCGATCGCTCAGACCGCGGCGGAGACCGTCGTCGTCTGCTCGGCCGACCTCGCCGGATCGACGCTCGACCTCGGCACCATCCTCACAACTCAGGGCTACGCCTTCGCGGCGTTCGGTCCAGACAACCGGCCCGTCTATATGCCCTACCTGGTTGCCGAGCTCGTCGCCAAGAAGGCGCGCAGCGGCCTATGGGCCGCTCGCAGCTTCTCGCATCCGAACCAGATGCTCTCGCATGTGATCCAGCGCTGATCGACGACGCGCGTGGGACCGAACTGCAGCAGGAGAGAACGACAATGGCGGGTCAGCATTCATTCGCGGAGTTAGGCGTCCGCATGAAGCCGGAGGCGGCGCCGAAGGCCGAAGCCGAGCCGCCGCGGCTTGTGGAGGCAATGGACCTTGCCGAAGTGCGGGTGGCCTTGAACCTGTCGAAGGAGGAGATCGCCCAGACGCTTGAGATCGAACAAGCATGGGTCGCTAAGGTCGAGAAGCGCGCGGACATGTATGTCAGCACCTTGCGCCGCTTCATCGCGGCGATGGGCGGCGAGTTGGAAATCGTCGCGCGATTCGCCGATCACTCGACCAAGATCAAGATCTTTGCCGAATCGCGCTTGAGCACGCGGGCGCGAGACGTGCTGCGCGAGCTTCTCGGACCGGATGCCGATCTCGACCGGCCCGAGATCGTGGCGCAGGCCACTGAGGCAGGCCTGAAGGAGATCTTGGGCTGCGGCGTGGCCCTACGTCGGGAAATCCGCCAATGGCTCTCGGCCCGGGAAGCCGCGCTTGCGCATCTTGCGGGCTCGGCGCCGGCCGATCATTCGCGGCCACCCGGAAACGAGGCCCGTCCAAGCTGATCAGGGCCTGGCTCGGCAGTGGGCGAGGAGTTGACGCCAGGACGTTTGAGAGAAGGTTCACGATGCAAATCCTGTTTTCGCCTCAATCAATCCTAATTCAAGCAGTGGCCACACGAATTTTTAAGGACTGTCCTGCGCCCCTGACCCAAAAATTGAGGCTTCAGATTTACGGGCTATATTCCGTAATTCGCGAGCTGGCGGAGAGGGGTGAGAAGCCAACGACGACTAGACTTGCGGAATTTTCTGACGTTCACCCGACGCAAATAGCATTGATGGCCAATACGCTCGTAACATTTGGACTCGTGGAACGCAACACTATCAAAGCGTCACATGGTAAAGGGCACTTGTATCTCTATTACCCTATTACGGATATCCGCAATATCCCTTCTATTCAATCCCTTCAAGAACAACCAGCTCAATCACCAAAGCCACGCAAGAGCCGTCAAGCGCCAAAGGCCTCTCCGTAGAGGCATTCCTCACCCTGCGCGACACGCCTTGACGACCGGGTGGCGCAGGTCGCCCGCCGGCGTCATCCCACGATACTCGATCTCGGCGACCACCGGCCGGCCCGCGTCGAGCGCCATACGGAGATCTCGCCCATCGCGTTCTGAGAGCCCCGAACCGGCCCAGCCGCAGGGCACGAGCGAGCCTGCCACGAGCCTCGCGAGCCGCAGGGAGCGCACGGGCGCCCGGGCAGGAGGGCCCGCACCAATCACCGCGAAATTCTCGACCTGCGTGCAACGCGACTTGCGCCAGGCGTCGGTCTTGCCCGACCGGTAGGGCAAGCCGCGGCGCTTCGAAACGATCCCCTCGAGACCCATATCGCACGCGGCGCGCAGCGCCTCTCTCCCCTCTCCGGCGATTTCTTCGGAGAACTGCAATTGGTGCTTTGGCTTCCGCAGAAGCTTCGCCAGGATGGCGCGCCGCTCCTCGAGCGCGCGGCCGCGCAGATCCTCACCATCAAGATGTAGAGCGTCGAAGGCAATCAGGACGGCGCCTGGCGCCTCACGGCGCGTCAGAGCGGCGTGCAACGCGAAGAAGTCCGCAACGCCGTCATCGCCCATCATCACCACCTCGCCATCGATCACAGCGGAGCGCACCTTCAGGCTCGCAAGCGCTTCTCGGATCCCCGACATCCGATCTGCCCAGTCATGCCCACGCCTGGTGAAGATCTTGACCGCCCCGCGATCGACAACCGAGATTGCTCGGTAGCCGTCATGCTTGATCTCGTGGAGCCAGTCGGGGCCGGCGGGGGGCGTCTTTACGAGCACGGGCTGGCATGGCTCGATCCAGGTCGGGGAAACGTCCAATGGTCCGCCCTGTCGCAGATCCTGGTGCCGGGCGATCGTGCGGCTAGCGACACGCGATGCCTCGTCGATCTTGCGACGAAGGACGCGCGGTTTCTTAGGCAGCCTCGCCATGGAGCGAGGATGTCACAAAGCGCTGTGGCCAACGTTCTGCCTTGCACATGCCGCGCCTTCCCGGCGTCGCCGGTGGTCGCGCCGCCGGCGGACGGGTGCGCGATATTGCACCCCTCGCCGGGGGCAGTCGGTCCCGCGTCCCGCCTGCGGCGTCGCTATGCTGACGCTCCTGCGGCTGCCCACTTAACCGGTCTCGGGGCAGGCGAATGGTCTCCGCTTCGCTCCCGCCCATATGCCCTTGTTCGTCTTCGCGGCGATCGCGGCTTTCGCCGGGATCTTCCGCGAAGGCTGCCCCCTGGCGCACCGCGGGGACAATCAGCGGCGCCGTGGCTCACTCGCGTTGCTTGATGCGCCCGCACCAAGACCCCGTTTTTCGCGAGTCCCTGCTCGTGGCGTAGCCATCAAGCGCGGCGTACACCGCACCGGGCCACACGACGTTGCTTGGCGGCTATCGACCGGGCTTCTAAAGGCGTGGGCGGTGCTTGGTGACGCAACGCCAAGGACCGCCGCCCGTCGCGGCCAACTGATCCCCGGCCGTGGCGGGCGGCGCGATCGCCGCCTGAAAGGAGTGCGATTTGAAACTGGCCGACAATATGGCCTTTTCACTGCCCGGCTTGCGAGGCGAATCCGCTTCAGAGCGAGGAACGAACGCTGCGGTGTCGGAGCTGCGGGTGGTCGACGATTGCCGAACACGGCGCTCTCGACCTGCTGCCGCCGTCCGGCAGACCGGAAGCGCCTGAGCGTTGCGCCAGCACGGAATCGGCTGAGCGCGCCATCGTTATGGCCCTCGGCTTGCGCGGAGACGCTGCCGATCTGGTGGCCATACGATCCGCGTTGGCACCCGTCCCTGCTATCGGCGATCCGTTCTTTGATGCCGAGGAACGTCTAATTCTCGAGCGGTTTTCAATCCGTAACTTTGAACCGAGCCTTCGCCTCGACATCCTCTATTTGCCAGCATGTGCGAAGGCCGGGACGACTTTCTATGGGGCGGTGCGTGTAGCCAACACAGGGAGCTTCACCGCCTCGAGTTCCGGCGATCGGCCGGTGTTGCTGAGCTATCACTGGCTCAAGGATGACGAAATGGTCGAATTCGAGGGCGTGCGCAGCTCGCTCCAGGTCGACCTGGCACCGGGTTGGGAGGTCACCATGCCAATCGAGATCCGTGCGCCGGCCGAGCCGCGCGAATATCGGCTTCAGGTCGTTACCGTCCATGAACACGTCAGATGGCTCGCCGAAGCCGCGATCCAAGGTGACATTGTCATCAGCGCGGCGGGCCCGGCACTCCATCCCGACGCAACGGGCGGAAAGGAATTTTCGGAGCACAACGATGGGCAGCTTGCCGCGGCGTTCATCGACCGTCACTTTGATGCGCCTGCCGGCGGTGTGGCGGTCGAAATTGGCGGCGGCATTCGCCCAATATTTCGCGACAGCATGGTCGGCGCATCGTGGGCGGGCGCCTTCGTCAACGTCGACGTCTCGATAAGGCTTCTGCGCATCGCCAGCTTGCTCGAAACCTATAGGGGCGGGCCGCCATCAATACATGCTCGGCTCGATGCGAACTCCATGCCCATGCGTGATGCCTCTGTTGATACAGTTGTCTTCTGTCGTGCAATCCATCATTTCCAGGACTTGAACGCGATCTTGAGAGAGGCTGTGCGTATCCTGAAGTCGGGAGGACAACTCTTCCTCCTGTGCGAGCCGAGCGGACACGCCTCCGACGATTTTACCAAGAAGCTCATTCTCGACGGCGTGAACGAGCAGGTCTTCCCTGTAGGGATATATGAGCGAGCCGCTGCAGAAGCAGGCTTCACGCTCGGCGCGGCGCAGCAAGATTGGGGCTTCTCGTTCATGAGCATGTTTCGGAAATAGCGCACCAGCTCCCGCCATCCAGAACATCGTGGTGGAGACTCGATCGCGCTGACCCGAACCTGAGCGCTCAATGTGAGATAGGGCGATCAACTTGAGCGGATCGCTCTAACGCTCCATGATGGGCGCATGTGCAATCTTTATTCGATGACCAAGAGCCAGGCGGAGATCATCGCCATCACCCGCGCCATGCGCGATGGAACCGGCAACCAGCCCCGGCAGCAAGAACGACCGAATGTGCCTCGACATCGCAGTCGCCACATATCAGCCGGATAGGCCCGCTGCTCTGCGGGTCCAATCGCTCCACATGGGCGCGTCGGAACGACGCGCCATATGATTTCGCCTTAGCGGCGAGCCGCTGGCTGAGGACGGCCGGGTCGATGACATGGGCCGCATCGGGAAAGAAAAGGCCGCTGCAACGACGCAGCGGTTGCGGCCATGCTCTCTCCCAGGACGCGTGACACCGGACGACGACTGATTCCAAGTAACATATATGAACAGGGTGCGTTCGATCCTGCCGATCTCGCGCAGCGCGCGCGACAGAACGTTTGTCCTGGGTAGGGCGGCGAGTCAGCGCCGACAATCAGTGCGTTTGCGGAGCCCTCTTCTTCAACTGCTCGAGGCGCGAAAGGAACAGTCCGAGAATTGGCGAAGTGTTGGTCTTGTTGTAGCCGATGACGAGATCGATCGTCGGTGCCTCACCATCGAGCGGACGGCTGGTCACGGACCACTGCAGGAAGTTCTTCGCATAGGCGGGCAGGAGCGCCACGCCCCTTGATCGATCCGATCAGCGATATCGCCATCGCCAGATTGTCGACCCTGTGCGCTGGCCGGAGGTCCACTGTCGCTTGGCATCTTGGCGTGAGACTCCGCGATTTTTCCCGCCGTTGAGCATTTTGGCTTGAGACTGAAGCGGGCCTGAGTCTCAAGTTAGCTGTCAATGTGAGACTGGATGGCCAATCCTCTGGAACCGGATGCGAGGGCGCCAGCGTGAGGGGATTCGAGCCGGGTCAGGCGCCGGCCTCTTTGGTCCTACCGCCGTCCGTCCCTACTCGGAATCAAAGTGACGTTCGCGAGCCGGAATCTCACGTTAGATGGGTCTTCCTCAAACTCTGTGGTGCCCGAGACCGTTTCGAACCCATAACACTCGGAGAACACTTCGAGATTTCACGAAGGGTCTCACCGGAAAACTTGTTGCGGAAAAATCAAGGGACCGAACCGGATTTGCCCCGCGTTATCAATGGTCTTTGGTGAATGTGAAATTCCAAGCACCACAGAGAATGAGGCAGACCCCGTTAAAGGTACACGCCTGTGCACTGAGCCGAACGCCAAGTCATTGAAATCTTTCACACAGCAGTCTCAACCCAAGATGCTCAGTGACAGCCGCAGCAGCTGACGCCCGACCTCCTCCCAGATCATCGCAATATTCACCTCACCCCTTCATCGTCATGAAGCGTGGATCGAAAGCGCCTTTTGCGGGTGAAACCTGCTGCGGGCGCCAATATCGGGGCCTCTCCAGATATAACTTTGATGCCGATGTTGACACACTTGTGTGTCATATTTATTATGACGGATGCGTCGCCCCCGCTGCGCTCGGCACCAGCGACACTCGTCAGAGACATAAGGCGGCTGGTGAGGCCAGCACAGAAGAACCGAGATTGGCTGTGCCCAACGGCGATAGGTCCTGTTGTTTGTTTCCTGGGAGGAATTCGTGACGGCCTTCACACTCACGAGACCGGCCGACGTCGCGCCGCCCCTTTCCAAGTCACGACGAAATGCCCTCGTGGGTGGCGTTCTCGGGAATGCCTTCGAAGCTTATGACACCGCGATTTACGGATATCTCGCAGTGGCGATGGGCAAATTGTTTTTCTTTGGTGCGGATCCTGCGGTGCAGGTTCTCAGCAGTTTGGCCCTATTCGGTGTAACATTCTTCATGAGACCGCTCGGGGCATTACTATTTGGCCCGGTCGCAGATCGGATCGGCCGAACTCCCGTGCTGATCCTCATGGTCGTGATGATGGCGGGGGCGACCGCGGCGGTCGGCCTCCTTCCAACGTACGAGAGCGTCGGTATCGCGGCGACAGCATCCCTGGTCGTGCTGCGCCTTATCCAAGGGCTTGCCGTCGGTGGCGAGTTTGGTACCGCGACGAGCCTTCTCGCGGAATTCGCCCGACCCGGGCGACGCGGGTTTGCGACGAGCTGGTACATCTTCTCCAGTTTGAGTGGATTCCTCTTCGGCGCGATCGTCGTAACCGTCCTGACCAACGCCATCGGGTCGGAGTGGGTCGCCACGACCGGTTGGCGATGGGTCTTCCTGCTGGCCGCGCCACTGGGTCTGGTCGCGGTGTTCATCCGCTTGCGGGTCAGCGAGACGCCCGAGTTCTCGGCCATCTCCTCCAGGGGGGAAATCTCGCAAGCTCCTCTGCGAGAGGTTCTATCACATCGCAGACCATTGCTCCTTGCGATCGGGATCGGCACGCTGCACTCGGTGGCTTTTTACATGGCATTCTCGTATGCCACGACCTATATCCAGACCGTCTCGCATCTCGGTTTTTCGGTCGCCTTCATGTCGACCGTCGTGGCAAGCGCCATCGGCCTGGTCATCCTTCCATTTGCCGGAAGCGCTGCAGATCGATGGGGGCGACGGAGCGTGCTCGCGACCGGGGCAATCTGGCTCCTTCTCGCGGCCTATCCAGCGTTCATCCTGATGTCCGCCGGCCCGGCCGGAGCTTTCATTGGCCAGGCCCTGCTCGGGAGCGGCGTCGGCCTGTTCCTATCGACTTCGACAGTGACAATGGCCGAGCTATTCCCGACCCGGGTGCGAGCAACGGGGTCGTCGGTCGGCTACAATTTAGCAGCATCGCTGTTCGGCGGAACCGCTCCGTTCATTGCGGCGCTGCTTGTCAGCTTGACCGGGAACACGACCATGCCTGCGCTGTATCTGGCGGTGGCCGCCGCGCTTGCCCTGGCCTGCGTCGGACTGATCCGGCCCGAATCCCTGCACAATCCCGAGAGCCTGTAGAGGACTTGCCGATGTGTGTCTCGAAAAGAAGCCTGCGGATAACGAAAGAAGGGAACCGTCATGATAGAGGTTAATCACATCGGGATCACTGTTGGCGATCTCGACGCGGCCGTGACCCTCTACAAGTCGGTGTTTGATCTCGAGGTGCTCGTGAAGCCCCAGACGGCGACGCTCGAGACGCCCGCAGGTGACAGGCGGCGCGACGTTTTTGGTCCGCGCTGGGGAGGGATGCGTATCGCCCATCTCGCCACAAGGGGCGGAAGAATAGGAATTGAGCTCTTCGAGTTCATAGAGCCGGCGACGGTCGCTCCGGAGGCCGATTTTGAGTATTGGAGGTGCGGCGTTTCTCACATCTGCTTCACCGTCGATCACCTGGAAGACTCGATCAGCAGGCTGATCTCGTTCGGCGGCCGCAAACGCAGCCAGATTCATACGGTCTGGCCTGGAACGCGAATCTGCTACTGCGAGGATCCCTGGGGTGTGGTGTTGGAGCTGAGCTCACAAGATTACCACCACATCGCGGGCGTTCGGCAGTAAGCGGGTCCTGATCTCGCCCGCCGATGAGGCCACGAAAGTTCCGACCAGGCGCGAATGACGATTGCCTTTCAGAAATAACTTTGGTAATGCATTCGTGGACAGTTGGCGTGCCGCATGTTATGAACGGAGTATGGGGCTCGCAAGCGGAAACGAGACAACCGGGTGCTAAGGCGAAGTGGAAGTTGGCGAAATGACCACCCTCTCGGACTACGTCAATAAATACCCTGAATTCGCGATCGAGCGGAGGGATGGTGTCCTGCACCTCCGCTTTCACACGGACGGGAAAGAGTGGGTTTGGTCGTCCACTGGACATCGCCTGGTCGGGGATGTCTTGCAGAACATTGACGCCGACAGGGAGAACCGGGTTCTGCTGCTGAGCGGCACGGGCGACAACTTCCTTGGTTCGATCAATTTGCCAAGTTTTAAGGGCATTGCCTGGGATCACATGACGTGGGAGGCCAAGCGCTACATCAACGCTCTGCTCGACCTCGAGATTCCCGTCGTCGCAGCCGTCAACGGCAAGTGCACGATCCACGCCGAGATCGCGCTTCTCAGCGATATCGTTCTCGCCTCCAGTACCGCGGTGTTCGGGGACGCAGCCCACTTCCCCAGAAATGTCGTCCCGGGTGATGGGACTCAAATTGTCTGGTCCACCCTGCTCGGCCCTAATCGCAGCCGGTACATGCTCTTTGCCGAGAAGCTGCTCGACGCGGAGGAAGCGCTTGCCGCCGGAATCGTCGGTGAGGTTTTGGACCCGGCGAAACTGATGGATCGCGCATGGGAACACGCAGACAGGCTTGCCGAAAAGCCCGCGGTGGTGGCGCGCAATACGAGGACGGCGCTGCTTCGCCCAATCAAGAAGGCGTTTGAGGATAGCCTCGCATTTGGCCTGGCGCTGCAGGGCGCTGCCTATGGGAACCATCCGCATCGCGGCGAGGTCCCTGTCGAACGCGACCGAGTATGACCCCAGAGGAAACGTCGCGCCGTACCCCCGCGCGTTGTATCCCACCAGGATAGGAAAATGCCGGAAACGATCAGAGTGACTTGGATCAACAAGGATGGGTCGGAGACCACCGCGAATGTGCCGATCGGGCATTCGCTGATGGAGGCAGCCGTTGCGAACGACATCGCAGGCGTCATTGGAGAGTGCGGCGGCGCGCTCGCTTGCGCGACCTGCCACGTCATCATCGAACATGCGCCGGTGGATCTCGGCGAAAAGACGAGCACCGAAACCGAAATGCTCGAGTTTGCCGAGGTGCCTCCGACACCCCGCAGCAGGCTCTCGTGCCAGATCAAGGCAGCGCCGGAATTGGACGGGATCATCCTGAGAGTGCCGGCCGCCTAGCGAGTTTCATCCTGTGCCCACGCCTCAGGCGGCCCTTCCTGGAGGAACAGCAACATGAGCAATGCAGTTGACGTCGCACATCACGGGGATTCGCTCCCGAGCGATCCGCAGGTGCCGATCCTCGACATCGATCCTTATTGCGACGAGGTCATCGACAATCCTTACCCGTTCGAGGAGGCGCTGCGCGACGCCGGGCCGGTCGTCTGGCTCAAGCCCTACGCGATGTACGCGGTGGGCCGCTTCAAAGAAGCGGAAGAGGTGTTCAGTGATCAGACGCGCTTCTGGTGCACCGCGGGAGTCGGCCTCACCGATATCCGCAAGCCGGAATCGCTGCGCGACAAGAACCCGCTCATGGAAGTCGAGCCGGACGTGCACGCCAGAGCCCGTAGCGGGATGCTGAAGATCATGTCACCGACGGCAATGCGCGAGGCACGCAGCAGGTTCGACCGGAAGGCGGAAGAATACCTTGACCAGATGGTTGCGAGGGGCACGTTCGATGGCGTGCACGACCTGGTCGAGCCGTACATACTCGATGTGTTCCCAGACACGGTGGGCATCAAGGTGAACCCAGAAACCGTGCTTCTGTTCGGCGATCTCAATTTCAACGCGAACGGCCCATTCAACGACCTCTACCGCGCCGCGTTCGCCAGAGTGGAGAAATACCTTCCGGAGTTCGAAGAGTCGTTCAAGCGCCACAACATGATCCCGGGTGGGATGGGCGCACAAATGTACGAAGCCGAGGATGCGGGCATCTTCGACAAGGGAACCGCGATCGGCTTCGTGCGCGTCCTGTTCCGCGGCGGGTTCGACACGACAATCGCCGGGATCACAGCGGCGCTCTACCAGCTCACGCAGAACCCGGAGGCTTGGAACTGGCTGCGCGCGAACCCGGAAAAGTCCATGCTGGCTTTCGACGAAGCGCTGCGCCACGTGTCACCGTTCCGCGTCTCGCACCGTGTGACCATCGAGAAAGGGTGTGAGCTAAGCGGCGTGCAGCTGGAAGGGGACAAGAAGGTCGGGATCTTCACGGCGTCCGCCAATAGGGATCCGCGCAAGTGGCGTGATCCCCAAAAATTCGATCTGCAGCGAGCGGATCTCAGCAGCCATCTCGCCTTCGGCGCTGGCGCGCATAAGTGCATCGGGCTGCTTGTTGCGAAGTACGAGGCGGAAGCTTTGCTAAAGGCGCTCGTCAGGCGGGCATCGAAGCTGGAGTTCCTCGGAACTGAACCACCTTCCTACAAGCGCATCAATACGCTGCGGACGATGAAGGCGCTTCCTCTCCGCGTCAGCGCGTAGCAAGCCGGACCCGGCAGTCCGGCGCGCTCGAGACCATGGAGGAGTATCCGGTGCAAGCGCCTGAACTTTCGGTCCCAGAAATTGCGCGCGACAACCGATTATCTGGAAGGACGGCGATCGTGACCGGCGCAGGTTCCGCGGGAGAGCTCGGCGGGACCGGATCCGACATCGCCGTGCTTTTCGCCGCCAAAGGGGCGAATGTCGTCATCTTAGACATCGACGATGCGCGGGCCGGCCATACCAAGGCCGCAATCGATCGGATCGGCGGGAAATCGATCGTCGTCGTCGCAGACATCACCAAGTCCGCATCTTGCGCAGAGGCAGTCGCAACATCGCTTGCTGCCTTCGGGAGGATCGACATTCTCGTCAACAATGCGGCCATTGCTCCGGGCGAGCAGGAAAATCTCGAGTCGATGTGGGACGACATCCTGAGTATCAACCTGAAGGGGTCGAAGTTCATGTCCGATGCCGTGCTGCCGGAGATGAGGGCACGGAGGGCGGGCTCGATTGTCCACATTTCCTCGATCGCTGGACTGGTTGCGGGTGGCGGGATCGCATATTCCGCCTCGAAGGGGGGCATCATGGCGATGACCAAGGCCCAGGCCTTCGAATATGGCCGCTTCGGCATACGGGTGAACAACGTGGCGCCAGGACATGTGGCGATCCCCATGGGGCTTAGCTTCAAGGGTTGGGATGGCGCCGGATCGGACATGATCCGTCGCAAGCGCGCTCGCGCCAGCTTGCTCGGGACGGAAGGCTCGGGTTGGGACGTGGCATATGCCGTCCTGTTTCTGGCGAGTGACGAGGCGGCCTACATCACTGGACATTCGCTGCCGGTGGACGGTGGCGCCACGGCCGTGATGCCGATCGTCATGGCCGCGGCGATTCAGGGCGAGTAGCGCCCGCCGAGCTTCGCAGGCATGACGCGTCAGGACTGGTGGCGGGCCAGCTCGTTGACGCGATCGAGCACGCTGGCGTATTCGTCGCTCATCGACTTCACCTCGGTGACCGCGGAAGAGTCGATCACCTCTGCAAGATTGTCTCTGAAGTCCTCGAGAGTGACGCCGGCGACGTCCGGGCTCAGCCAGCCTTCGGTAACACCGAGGAAGGTGCGGGAATAGCGCCCGGCGACGGCTGAGATCGAATGCCCGGAGATGGAGCACTGGTCGCTGGCCAAATAAAGCGTGGCCGCCGCAACCGCCTCGAGCGTCGCCCTGTCCCCAAGCTCGCGCTGGATCGCCACGTTGGCGGCGGCGTCGGGGGCGGAAACGGCGGTCGCAGGACTGTCCACGGTGATCATCGACCGGGCCAAGGGAAGGATGCCATTCACCTTGATCCCGTGATCGGCGCCCTCGAGGGAGAGCGCCGCGACCAGGCCGAGGAGTCCCGCCTTCGCCGCCACGTAGTTGCTATTGCCCTGCATCCCGAAACTGGCCGCAGAGCTGGTCAGTACGACGCGCCCGTACGCGTTCCGCTTCATATGCTTCCAGGCCGGTTGGGTCACGTAGAAGGCACCGAGCAGGTGGACGCCTATGACCTGCTTGACGTGCTTCGGCGGAAGGTCGTCGAACATGCCTCGGCGCAGGAAGCCAGCATTATTGATCACAATGTCGACGGATCCGAAACGCTCCATGGCGAGGTCGGTTATCGCCTGGCCCCCCTTGATCGTCGTTACGTTGTGCTCCGAAGCCACCGCGCGGCCGCCCGCAGAGCTGATCTCGTCAACGACCGATTGGGCGCGGGATTTGCCAGGCCTCTCGCTCTCACCAATGTCGTTGACCACGACGCTCGCTCCGCGGCGGGCGAGCTCGAGGGCGTAGCTTCGGCCGATGCCCCTTCCTGAACCGGTCACGATGGCAACCTGCTTGGAGAACGAGATCCGCTTCATGTCATTCCTGCTTCACGAAATAAGCTTCAGTCCCACATCATTCCGCTGTCGACGTTCAAGGACTGCCCCGTAATGTTCTGGGATGCGTCGGAGGCGAGGAAGAGCACGGCTTGGGCGACGTCGAGAGGGGTATTGATTCGAAGCAGTACGCTGTCTGCCAGCAACTCCTTGATGAGATCGTGCTGCAGTTTGCGGCCCTCCTTGGCTCGACGCTCGAGCCACGCAGCCATGAGTTCGGTCTCCGTCAGTCCGGGGCACACCGCGTTGACGGCGATGCCGTATTTTCCAAGCTGAACCGCCGCGATCCGTGTCATCGCAATGAGGGCGCCCTTCGACGCGGCGTAGACGATATTGGACGTGTTCCGATAGCCCTTGCCGGCAATCGAAGAGATATTGACGATGCGTCCTTCCCTTCTCTCCCGCATGACACGCGCGACGGCTTGCATCATCGAGAAGGTACCCTTGATATTCACGCCGACAATCCAGTCCACCTCTTCAGGCTTGAGGTCGAAGAAATCGATTTGCCGAGTCACGCCTGCGTTGTTGACAAGGATGTCGATGCCGCCGAACTGGCGAACAAGGTGGTCGACGAACGCGGCGACCTCGGCGTGGTCGGCAATGTTGACGCGCTCGAAAGTGGATCGAGGGCTGATGTCGCGGATCTCCGCCAAGGTCGCCGCGCCGGCCTCCGTGTCAATGTCGGCTGCAACGATGATGGCGCCTTCCTCGGCAAGGGTTATGGCGATCGCGCGGCCGATCCCCTTTGCGGAGCCGGTGACGACCGCCACCTTGTTGGTGAGCCGGGCTCGCCCGGTCAATACCCGGCATCCTGGTAAGGCCCCGCCCCGCGCCGATAAATGAGCAGGGCACGCTGATATTGGCAAACCAGATCGCCGTTCTCCACGAAGCCACGCGTCTCAACTGTCGCGATACCCTGATCAGGTCGCGAATTGGACGCCCTGACCGTTCGAACGGTCGACTCCGCGTATATCGTCTCCCCTGGCCGGACAGGCCGCGGCAGAGCGATGTCCGTCCAGCCGAGGTTGGCGACCACGCGTCCGAAGGTGCGCGTGGTCAGCGCGGTAACGACCCCAATGACAAGGGGTTCGTATATGGTGGGCTTTATCTGCGCGTATTTGCGCAGATAGGCCTCGTCATGCCAGCGTGGATTGATCTCCAGCGAACGTAGCGCTTGACGGCGGCTTTCATCGGCTAGAACCGTTCGTCCTGGCCAATGAACGAAAGTTTCCTCCGGCGCTAAATCCTCGAACACCAGCCCGGTCTGCTCGACGAGCGCTCCGTCCGCGGCCACGTGGTAGAGGCTGAAACGTTCTTCCTCCGCGGGGAGCGCCTGCGGATCGTCTTCAGGATGACGGCCCCGGCGATAGACTTCGAAGGTGCACGAAATCCTGGCCACGGTGTCGCCCTGGCGATTCTTGCCTGCAATATCGAGAGAAACCCGACCCACGTCGGGATCGGCGCCGCCGTCGAGCGCCGTCACGGTCGACTCGGAATACAGCGTGTCGTCGCCGATCACCGGCCGGGTCAAGGAGATGCTGTCTATTCCAATGATCGCCCGTCGCCGGTACCAGCTTCGCGATACTAGGGCGAGGAACCGCTGCACCGTCATCGTGCTCACACTCAGCGGACGCCGCCACTCGGTATGAGCTGCGTACTGGCTATCATAGTGCAGGTGAGCGTTGTTGAGGAGCTCGACTGAATCGTCGCGATTGTCTTGCTGGGAAACGTCCACGCCAGGCCGATGGCGGATCCGCATGCCAAGCTCGACATCCTCGAAACTGAGGCCAAAGCGCTCCCTGAACCGCCGCGGCCCGACACGGACGTAACCGAACTTGCTCATGGAAGAGGGCCCCTGTCATCCGGGATCTGCGCTTCCTGCCGGGAGCTCCGTCGCGGTTCGGCCCGCGAGATCGCTCGTTGCGCGGCCTTCAAGATCGGGCGATCGACCATGTTCGCGTCGACTACGACGACTCCGCCGCCAGCCTGTTCAGACGCGGCCACGACGCGCCGGGCGAAGGCAAGCTGATCGGCATCGGGTGTGAAGACCGAGTTGATGATCGCAATCTGGCCGGGATGAATCGCAAGCTTGCCGCGGAACCCGAGCGCCCTAGCGGAAGCGGCCTCGCGTCTGAGGCCCTCGAGGTCTGCGATCTTCAGGTAGGGTACGTCCCATGCGGCCGCGCCGCCCAACGCCGATGCCTGCACCAGACGGCTGCGCGCGAATAGCATTGGCTCCCACGCCAATTCCGCATCGAGATCGCTCGCCAGATCGGCACCGCCGAACGCGAGGGCTCCGACCGCAGGGTGTCGCGCGAGGTTTTCCGCTTGCGAGAGCCCTTCGGCGCTTTCCACCAGAGCGATGATGGTCGGAGTTCCGGTCCGATCGGAGAGGTGAGCGACGGCGATTTCGATTTCCGCTGTCGACTCTGTTTTGGGCAGCATGATCACGGGCGGTTTGATGCCCATTGTCTCGATCGCAAGCAGGTCAAGGAGCCCTTCTCTCGTCTTGACGTGATTGATCCGCAGAATCCAGAAGCAGCTTTCCGGCAGTTTGGGCACGAGTTCCAATAGCGCGTTGCGAGCCGCTTGCTTAGCACTCAGTCCGACCCCGTCCTCGAGATCGACCACCACGGCATCGGCTCCGGATGCGTAGCCTTTTGCAAATCGGTCAAGCTTGTCCGCAGGGGTGAAGAGAGCGCTGCGTAGCAGCGTAACGTTCTCTCGGTGTTTCGTCCTCGCGCTCATCCGAGTTGGGAGGGCTCGTGCGCTCGGACCATCGCCATCGCCTCAGTGAGACGACCGACATCGTTCAGGGTGCCGAGTTCGTCGATGAGCTCGGCGGTGGTCGATGCCTTGCCGCCCTGCACCGATCGGGCGCGGCGCAAGAATGAGTCGCGGATGACATCGTCATCCGGGAAGAGGACGCCGGACTTGTTTGCGTCCAGCGCAACCTTTCGTCCATTGCGCAGATGGAGCTCGACTGCGACGGAATCGTCCGCAGCCGGCTCGAGATCGATACGCCGGGTCAGTTCGGTGATGTCCTTGTCGGCATGATGGCTGTTGAAGAAGACGGGATCGTCGACCGGTTTTCCCAGAATCGCTGCCGCCGCGGTAAAGCGCGCGGACATTTGCGCCGAGAGCATGTTATCGAAGGGCGCGCTTCGCGATACGCCCGGGCTGTTCAGCCCATTCGTGCCAAATTGCGGGCGACGGATCACGACGCGCTCAATCACATCCGCGGTCAGCGGTGCGTCGAGCCCGTCCACGATCAGCGCCAGCGTTTGCTGGTTCTGCAGGCAAACGGCGAAGCGCTTGGTCCCGACCACGGCGATGCCAAGCTGCGGCCTGGGCCCAAGCAAGGCGTCCAGCTTGCCGGGCTCCCCGCCGTATGTCTGGAAGAAGCCGAACTCGCCTTCGAGCGCCTGCCGGGTCGTTGCGGCGCCGGCGAGGGCGAGCCGCGCCGCGAACAGGCCGTTACGCGCGCCGAACCCTGCCTGGAAATAGGGCTCCATCGTGCCCTCGAAAATTCCCTGGGTCGAGCCGCCGGCCAGGTTGGCGGCAATCGAAAGCGCGGCTGCCATTTGCTCCGCCTCCGCCTCGAAGATCATTGCCGCGGCCGCAGCGGCGCCGAACGCGGCCATGATGCCGACGGGACGAAACCGGCGCTGCACGACGCTCGACGAAGCGGCCGCCCCGATGCGGCTCACCGCCTCGTAGCCCACCACGAGTCCGGCGATGAAGGTCTTGCCACTGGCCGCACAGCTTTCGGCCGCGGCGAGGGCAGCCGGTATGACGAAGGTTCCGGGATGACTGCCTTCGCGTAGCCCGCCGGGCCCGCAATCTTCAAGCAAGCTCCCATGGCCGATCACGCCATTGATGAAAGCCGCATCTCCGGCGTCGATCCGGCGCTCGCGGCCAAACGCGAAGCATGGGCCGGAACTCCCTCCCATGGTTTTCCAGGCTACCTCCGCCGCCGGCAACCGGCTGTTGGCAAGGGATACGCCGAAAGCATGCAGCAGCCTGTTTTTCGCCGCCTTGGTCGCGGCCTCCGGAAGCTCGCTCCGACCGATATCGGTCAGCAGGCAAGACAGCTGGAGCACCCATCCTTCGGTTGCTTGCGCGTTCATGACAGACCTCCGGCTATTTTGGTGGTGGTCTAGGCGGCGCCACCGCGCACAAGCACGAGCTGGGCAACCCGGTAATCAGGGTTGGTGATGACCTTCCCATTCAGCACGGCCGCAGGATCGCCGTTGCGGACGGCGGCCTCGTAGGTCGTGCTGACCAGCTTCGCCGCCTCGATTTCGTCAGGGCTCGGCGTCATCGTGCGGTTGATGATGTCCAGATGAGCCGGCGAGAGGGCGATACAAGCGGTGTAGCCGAGATCCGCCCAGCTGCGGATGAAGCGCGTCACCTTCTGTAAATCCCGGTACTGGGGTATCAGCGATCCGCCTGTCGCGAAGAGCCCGTAGGCTGCTGCCGCGACGGCAATCTTGGTCCGGCCATAGTGGTTGGACGGCGCATAGAGGTCGTCGCCTGCGTCGTCGAACGCCTTGGAGCCGACATCGGCGGCGTAATCGACGTAACCGAAGTGGAGTCCGACGACGCCATCGCAGCTGGCGATGCGGTCGAGTTCGATCATGGCCCGAGCGGTCTCGACCATAAGGTAGAGTCCGCGGTCCGGGTCGGCAGCCGCGATCACGTTACGGACCTCGCGCGCCTCCTCGGGCGACGCGACCTTAGGATAGCAAATGATCAGGTCGCCTGGAGCTGCCGCCATCGCTTCGAGGTCGTCCCGTCCCCAAGGCGTGGCCAGATTGTTGACGCGAACGATGATCTGACGCCCGCCGAAGTAGTCCGGCCGCTTGAGCGCATCGAGGATCTTCTCGCGCACCACCGCCTTGTTATCGGGGGTGGCGGAGTCCTCGAGGTCCATCATGATCGCGTCGGCAGGCGCGGAAGGCACTTTCGACCAGAACTTCTCGTTCGAGATCGGAACTTCGAGAATGCTCTTCATTCGAGCATAACGGGTCCTCGCGCTGATCATCAGGCGCACTCCGCCAGGAACTTCCGAAGGACCTCGAGAAACTCGTCCGGCTTTTCGCGAAGGAAGTAGTGACCTGCGTCGAACCACGCGAGCTTGGCATTGGGCATCGTCTTCAGCATCTTGTTGACCACCTCCTCGTCGAGAACGTTGCTGGTGCGTCCCACCATAAGCTGGGTCGGCATCACCAAGCGCTCCGCCATCTTCCAAAGATATTTCACGTCGGGCAGGCTGATCGAGCCGGTGATCCACTGGAGATCGGGATCGGCTTTCGGGACGAGCTTGCCCGCCCAATTCGTGCGCAGCTGGTATTTCACGTGCAGATCGATGAACTCCGGCTGCCACTCCGGGTGGTAACCCAGATAGAACTGACGCGCTTCGGCGTCGTTGCGGAAGCCGCGCAGGTTCGTGGTTGCCTGAATGAAGTCGCGCATGGCGGTTGCGCCGCTCGGCGAGTTTGCTGGTCCTGCGTCCGACAGTGCAAGGCTGCGGACCGCCTCCGGCCTTTCTCCGGCGACCGCGATCCCAACACGAACTCCGTTGGAGTGCCCGACGAGGTGCACTGGTCCCACTCCAAGCGCGTCGATGAAGTTGTGCACGTCGCGGGCGAACGATTGGACGCGGTATCCAGCCCTCGACCAATCGCTGTCGCCATGTCCGCGAAGATCCATGCAGATGACGTAGTAATCATCAGCAAGCACACGGGCGAAGGGGTCCCAAGTGTGGCATTGGACGTTCAGGCCGTGCAGCATCAGTAGCGGTGGAGCGGCGCGCGATCCCCATTCCGTGTAATGGAACCGCATGCCGTCCAGTTGCAGCCAACCGTCCTGAAAGTCATTCGACATTTTAGCCTCGGAGTTCTTCTAAGATTGCGATACTGGTACTGGCGAGATCCTGCCTATGAGCTCAGCGTACTCCCATCGGCAGGGCCTGTGTTTCGCTGGAAGTGACCTCATCCTGTTCGTGCCACTGCCGGCGTAGCCGATCCTTCGATGCGGGGTCGGCTATGGCGATGAGCGCTGCCGCCCGCTCGCGCGCAGTGAGGCCGCGCAGCGCGGCAACCCCGTGCTCGGTCACCACAAAATCGACATCCTGGCCGGCGCTGGTAGCGGGGTATTGCGATGGAAACCGGGCCACGATCCGGCTCTCTCCGCGAGAGGTCCGCGACGGCAGCGCAATGATCGAGCCGCCGCCTTGGCTGAGATGTGCCGCCCGAACGAAGTCGGATTGCCCGCCGCCGCTTGTCACCCTCAAGCCCTGAGCGAACTCGGCATTCACTTGGCCGCGGAGATCGACCTCGAGCGCCGAGTTGATAGCCCAGAGCCGGTGATGACGCGCGAGCGCACGCGGATCGTGGGTCCGCGAGATCGGGCGGAGTTCCAGCGCGCCGTGCCATGGCAACGGCCCTTCTACGGTCACGCCGAACACGCCGGTGGCCACTGCTCTGCCCTTATCTTCCGATTTGGCGCGGCCGTTGGCGACGCCACACGCGACGAGTTGGCTCAGCGACGGTGTCAAAACGCCCGAGTGAAGCCCGAGATCGCGCTTCCCGCCGAGACTCTTGACGACCGTCTCCACGACTGAGCCTAGACCGAGCTGCACGGTCGCCTCGTCGGGGATCAGGCTGGCAACGTGCCTCCCGATAGTCTCCTGCGCTGCAGAAGGTGGCACGGCTGACGCACCGACTTTCGCGGAAGCATTCGAGTCCAAAACGACAGCCGCGCGGCCGATCGGAATCAAGGGCGCCTCCGCGCCGGTGCTGGAGGGCAATTCGACGGTCACCTCCAGGATTGCGACAGCGTTCGTGGTCAACCCGACAGCGGTGTAACCCACCATGTCTCCATATCCGAAGCAGCCCGGCCGATCGCTCTGGTGCACCCGGGCGAGCACCACATTGATGTCCAGCGAGCCGTCGCCCAGCATCCTGTCGATGTCCCACAGGGAATACGGCAGGTAGTCGGTTTCGCGGCTCCAGCGGCGGGGAATCGATCCAGCGAGCGAAACGAGGTGCAGGCGTCCGCTCGCGATCTCCTCGCGCGCCGGTTCGTCCAGGAAAGCGAATGCGCCGTCCAGGTCGGCGAACATCAAGGTCAGCGGCACGTCCCACCGCCGCGTGGCCAGGACGAAAGCGCGCATCAATTGGTCGGGCTGCTGCGGTGCCATCGCTGCGAGGACGACGAGCGGAGCACCGCGGGCGGCTAGGCTGTCAGCAGCAGCCAGCTGCTCTTTCGTTACCCTCAGGCCTGCAGTTTCCATCCGATTCCGTCGTTCGCTCTTGCGCACCCTACATAACTTGTGTATGGATATTTGTAAAGCTTGTTGCGGTTGATGTTATAGCAGTTCGCAAGTTTCAAACGGGCGCTTGCGGCGGGCGTGCGAGAGCTGCAGGGCAGAAAGGGAGTGCGATGAACAGCGTAGCCGAAGCCGGAAGAACGCCGATCGTGGACTGCGACGTGCATCCGCTGATCAAGGATATTCACGCTCTGGCACCCTACTTCACCGAAGCGTGGCGCCAGTACTTTTTCTCCGGCGCGCTTCGCAGCAAAAGCGACAATGGATTCGTTTATGCGCGAGCCCGGGACCGCTATCCGCACCCGAATACGACTTTTCGACGGGATGCGCTGCCTCCACAGGGTGGGCCAGCAGGCTCGGATCCGGCGTTCACGGTCACCAATCACATCGAGCCGTTCGGAATCACAACCGCACTTCTGCTTCCGCAGGAGCCCTATGGCGTCGTCCGGTTTGGAAATTCGCAGGCCGCGGCCGCGTTCGAGCGCGCCAACAACGAATATCTTATCGATACATGGCTGTCCTACGACAAACGGTACGCGCTAGCGATCACTGTTTCTGATCACGACCCAAAATCGGCGGCCGCGGATATCCGCCGTCTCGGCTCGAAGCCAGGTGTGATCGGGGTCCAGGTCCTAATCAACAGAAACATGCTTGGCTCGACCGTGTTCGACCCAATCTATGACGCGGCAAGCGAGATGGGGCTCGCGATCGTCAGTCATCAAAGCGGCAGCGAGGGTTGTTATGCATATTCGCAGGTGCCCGCCGGTGGGGCGCCCCGGTTCTACGGTGAACGGCATGCCGTGCTGCCCCAGATTGGGGCGGCCAACGTCACAGACATGGTGATGTCCGGCGTGTTCGAGCGCTTTCCGAAGCTCCGCGTGGTGATGGTCGAGTGGGGGTTCACTTGGCTGGCGTCGCTGATGTCGCGCATGGACTATCTTTGGGAGCGTAATCGGCAAGCCTCTCCGTTCGTGAAGCGCCCGCCCAGCGAATATGTCGTCGAGCATTGCAAGTTCGCGACACAGCCGCTGGACGAGGCCGCAAATGCTACAGAGTTGCGTGCGATGTTCGGGATACCGGGCCTGGAGAAGATGCTGCTCTTCAGCTCCGACTACCCGCACTACGATACCGACAGCCCGAGCATCATCCTGAAAAAGATTCCCACGCTAATGAAGGACAGCGTTTGTTACCAGAATGCACTCGAAGCCTTCGGCCCCAAAGTATTCAGGCACTGATCCGCTATGAGTGTGAAACCAATGCAAGCAAACATACACGTGGATTGCTGCCAATTCGCCGGGGTTCAGCAATACGTCGAGATATTCCCGTTCATGTCGGAGAGCTGGCGCAGGCACTTCGACCGCTACGAGTGGGTTGGTGCGGTCGATCTGGCATCGAATCACATCCGCGTGTCCGATAAGTTCCGCCATGATCCGCCGCCGGTGTATTCGCCGGGATCGGATCCGAGCGAAATATGCTTTGTGGTCCCGCACCAGGCGCTCTCAGTGAACGGCTGGTCCGATCCAGTCGCGGCCGATGTTTTTGTGGAGGCTCTGAACGCCTATGCTGAAGAGAACTGGGTCTCGACCTCGAGCAAAATCGCGATAGTGGTCAGCCCGTTCGATCCGCAAGCGTCAGCCCTGCGGATTCGTCGCCGAGGCGTTTCAGAGGGGGTCGGGGCCGTGGCCGTGCCCCTCATTCCGACGATGCTCGGCTCCGGCTACTGGGATCCGGTGTACGATGCGTGCCAGGAACTCGGGCTTCCCGTGCTCATCCATTACTCCGGCGTGGAAGGCTCCTACGCCGGGGCGCCTCCGCTATCCGGTGCTGCGCATACCAATCCGCTCTCACGGCTCATCCTCATGCCGCACCTCGCTGAATCCAACACGGCCAGCCTTGTCTTCGAAGGGACCTTTTACCGGTTTCCGCGCCTGCAGATCCTCTTTGCCGGATTCGGGTTCAAATGGGTGCCTTCACTGCTGCGGCGGATGGACCAGGAATGGCGCAATTTCCGTTCAGACATGCCCTGGGTGAGAGAGAAGCCCAGCAGCAAGTTCCTGAGTAATATCTGGGTCAGTTCCTACCCGGTCGGCGAGGCGGTCAATCCGGAGCGGTGGCAGGGCGAGTTCTCCGGGGCAGTGCTGGACCGTATCGTATACAGCTCGCACGCGCCGTTCGAAACGGATGGCATCGAGAAGGTCAAGGCGGTTCTCGGCGAGTCCTGGGTCGAGCGGCTCATGCGGAACGGCCAGGCATTCACCTCACATGACGCCAAGGTTGAGGCGTAGGGCGACCGCAATGTCGAGCAGCGCAGCAGAACCGCTCCAGCATTTTCTCGGGAACATAGACGACTTCCCGCAGCGCAAGGTGGTGCCTGTGGAGGTGGAGGGGCGCCGGATCGGCGTGCTTCGGCGTGACGACGCCGTTTACGCCTTCGCCGATCATTGCCCTCACCATGGAGGGCCGATGTGCTACGCGCAGGTGGTCGGGACCATGCTGCCCTCCGCTCCAAATGAGTTCCGCTTCGACCTGGACGGCTTGATCATCAAGTGCCCTTGGCACGCGTACGAGTTCGACGTGCGCACTGGGGAGGCGGTAGGCGGCATCATCCGCAGCCGTCTAATGGTCTACGCGACGACGGTGACAAACGGAAAAGTCTTCGTCCAACTCAAGCGAGCTCAGCGGTCCCCCGCGGCTGACGCAGAGATTTCGCCATCCTGACGCGCGCAGGCGCATCCCAATCGACCGGGATCGAGAGGAAAAAATGCCGTTGGAACTGACGCCAGAGCAGAAAGAGATCGTCCGCTCCGTCCGCGAATTCGTGGATCGTGACGTGCTTCCGAACGTCGCGAAGTTCGACCGAAACGACGAATTTCCCCAGGAAATGTTCGAGCAGATGCGGGCTCTCGGCCTTTTCGGCATCACCATCCCTGAGGAGTATGGCGGCCTGGGCCTCGACATCCTCACCTATGTGCTTGTCGTCGCCGAGCTGTCGCGCGGGTGGATATCGCTTTCGGGGATCATCAACACGCACTTCATGGCAGCGTGGATGATCCAGAACTATGGCACCGCGCAGCAGAAGAGCGAGCTGCTGCCCTCGATGGCCACGGGCGAGCTCAGGGCCGCCTATTCGATGACGGAGTCGAACGCCGGCTCGGACGTGCAAGCGATCAGGACGCGTGCGGCCCGAACCAATCACGGTTGGCGCATCGATGGGCAGAAGATGTGGAGCACGAACGGCTTGCGCGCCGGCATGATCATGCTGCTTGCCGTCACCGACCCGTCGGCGAGCCCGCGTCACAAGGGTATGACGGCCTTTATCATCCGAAAGACGCCCGGTGTGAACGAGCAACCGGGACTCAAGATTCCGCCGAACCTGAAGAAGCTTGGCTACAAGGGCGTCGAAACGACGGAACTGGTCTTCGATAATTTCGACACTCCTGCGGAATCGGTGCTGGGGGGCGACGCGGGTATCGGACAAGGCTTCAAGTACTTCATGGCTGCAGTCGAACTCGGGCGCGTGAACGTCGCGGCACGGGCCTTGGGCGTGGCGCGCTGCGCGTTCGATGCCGCCATAAAATACGCGCAGCAACGGCAGGCATTCGGGAAGCCGATCAGCCAGCACCAGGCCATCCAGCTCAAGATCGCGCAGATGGGTACTCAGATCCGCGCCGCCGAGCTGCTCGTCCACGATGCTGCCGTCCGCAAGTCGAGTGGCGAGCGCGCCGACCTGGAGGCCGGGATGGCGAAGTATTTCGCCACCGAAGCAGCTCAGTCATGCGCCATCGAAGCGATGAGGATTCACGGCGGGTACGGCTATTCGCAAGAGTTCATCGTCGAACGTCTGTACCGCGACGCCCCACTCCTCATCCTCGGGGAAGGCACGAACGAGATCCAGCAATTGCTGATCGCGCGCAGGCTCCTCGAATTGAATGCCATCTGAAGCGCCCCATTGCGGGGTAAGCGAACTCAAGAACCATGCGAGGCATATTATGAACAGAAGCTCAGGCGCGCTCGAAGGACTGAAGGTCGTCGAGTTCGCTCACGTTATCGCGGGCCCGCTTTCAGGCACTCTGCTTGCGGATCTGGGGGCGACGGTCGTGCACGTCGAAGACCCTGGGGTTGGCGACCCGCAGCGCACCGCCGGTCCGGCCAAGGACGGCGTGCACCTGTGGTGGTTGGTGGCGGCTAGAAACAAACGGTCGATCACCCTGAACCTTCGGACCGATGAAGGGCGGGCGGTCGCTCATGAGCTGGCGCAATGGGCTGATGTTGTCATCACAAACTTCCGCGTCGAGACACTCGAGAAGTGGGGGCTCGACTTCAAGTCCCTAAACGAGGTCAATCCCAAGGTGATCATGCTGCAGGTCACGGGCTTCGGGGCGACATCTTCGCGCCGCAACGAGCCGGGCTTCGGCAAAGTCGGCGAGGCGATGAGCGGAGTCGTCAATCTAACCGGCTTTGCGGATGGTCCGCCTGTCCATACCGGGTTCTCCCACGGCGATGCGGTCACCGGACTGATGGGCGCTTTTGCCATCCAAGCTGCGCTATATCGCAAGCACAGTGATCCGGATTTCCGTGGGGAGTGGATCGACCTGGCGCTCTACGACGGCCTGTTCCGTCTGATCGAGTGGCAGATCGTCTTCTACGATCAGCTCGGGCGGTCTCCAAGCCGGGTCGGAAACAAGCTGGTTGTGGCGCCAGCGGCGGTAATCAACATGTATAAGACGAGTGACGATCGCTGGCTGACCGTTACATCCGGAACGCCCCGCGCCGTAATCAATACGGCCAAGCTGGTCGGAGAGCCCGAAGAAGAGTACGCGACGCGTGAGTTGCAGGCGAAGAATAGCGACCGGCTCGACAAGCTCCTGGCGGAGTGGATATCCAAGCGAACCGTCGACAAGTGCATGGCGGTCATGAAGGATATCGGAGTCGTCGCTTCACCCATCTACGCGGTGGAGGACATCGTCTCCGATCCCACCTTCAAGGAGCGCGAGAGCATTGTCGAGGTAGATGTCGAAGGACTTGGCAAGGTACGCATGCAGAATGTGTTTCCCAAACTCACGAATTATAAAGGGTCGATCTGGCGGTCCGCGCCAAAGCTCGGCGAGGACAACGACCTCGTCTACCGCGACTTCATTGGCAAGGACCGCGCGGAGGTCGACCGGCTGCGGAGCGAGGGTCACATTTAGGCGCTCTAGAGAAAACATTCTTGGTTCTTTTGGTTCGGCTAAGGCGCATACATGGCTGAAGCGATCGTCGTTGTTGGTGCTGGGCAAGCGGGTTCCTCTGTCGTGGCTTGCCTGCGCAAGAACGGCTTCGCCGGGTCGATTATGCTTCTTGGCGCTGAGAAGTGGCTCCCTTATCAGCGGCCGCCGCTTTCCAAGGCGTTCCTGCTCGGCGAAGTCGAGCGTGACCGACTGCTTTTAAAGCCGTCCGCCTTCTATGTGGGCAAGGACATCGAGGTGATCACCGGGATGCCCGCCGAGACCATCGATCGATCGAACAGGGTCGTTCACGCCGGCGGGCGGCAGCTACACTTTGATCATGCGGTGCTCGCTACTGGGTCGCGCCCGCGGCGGCTTGACCAGGACCGCGGCGGCGAGCTTGAAGGTGTGCACTACCTGCGTACGCAGGACGACGCACTCTCTCTCGGGACAGCGCTTCGGCCAGGTCACCACCTTATGGTTGTTGGCGGCGGTTATATCGGGCTCGAAGTTGCGGCGGTGGCCGCAAAGACGGGCTTGAAAGTGACTGTGGTCGAGTTCACGGACCGCATCCTCCAGCGGGTCGCAGCCAAGCCCACATCGGATTACTTTCGACGTTTACACCTCGGTCATGGAGTCGATATCCGCGAAGGCGTCGGACTCTCGGAGTTTCGCGGCAGCACCAAAGTGGCCTCGGCTGTGCTGAACGACGGGACTGAGATGGAGATCGACGCGGCAGTCGTCGGAATCGGCGTCGATCCGAACATCGAGCTGGCCCTCGAGAGCGGCATTGAAACCGAGAACGGCATCAAGGTGGACGAGTTCGGGCGCACCTCCGATCCGCACATCTGGGCCGCCGGCGACTGCTGCTCTTTTCCTTACAAGGGGACGAGGGTGCGTCTCGAAAGCGTCCCGCACGCGATCGACCAAGCGGAGGCGATCGCGGAGAACATCATGGGGAAGGGACGGCAGTACTCGGCAAAACCTTGGTTCTGGTCAGATCAGTACGACGTGAAGCTACAGATCGCTGGGCTGAATACGGGCTTCAACTACGTCGTGGAACGCGGGAGCGTCGATTCCTTGCAACGATCCGTCTGGTACTACCGCGACCAGGACCTCGTTGCGGTGGACGCGATGAATGACGCCCGCAGCTATATCATCGGCCGGAAAATGCTGGACAATGGCTACTCGCCGCCTCCGGATCACGTTGCCAACACGCTTTTCGACTTGAAGGCCCTTGTCTGAACTTCTTTCTTTTTCGGGTCGCCGAAGAGCGCAGGCGCGGATTGAATGACAAAGTCCTTGAAACGAGTGCTGGTAATCGAAAGCGAGCCCTCGTTGAACATCATTTGTATTTCCATGGTCACGCTGGGTTTCATTGGCCGCGCGACCAGCTTGTTGGGATATCCTTCGATCGGCGCGAACGGGTTGACCAGCGCCAGGCCGAGGCCGGAAGAGACCAGCGCACAAACGGCGTGATGCGACGTCGCCTCGGCATGAAGGAGGCGGTGGACTCCCGCGCGATCGAAAAGGCCGTCGACGAGGAATCTGAGGGCGGTGCCGCGCGGGAAGCTGACGAATGGCAGATTGGCGATGTCTCGTAGGCGCAGGACGTGCTTCGCCTCGAGAGGATGGCCTGCGGGAAAAATGCAGTGAGCGTCGCGCGACGCGATCGTCTGGGTCGTGAGCTCTGATTTCGCGATGGGTTGGATCGCAAAGCCGATATCGGCGCGGCCGGTCGACACCCAGTCGATGACCTGCTCGTGCGATTGGATATGGAAGGCAACCGCGACATTAGCGTTCTCGCTCTTAAAAGCCGCGATCAGCTCGGGCAAGAAGCCGGCGGCGTACGAGCTGGTTGCGGAAATGACGAGCCTGCCGAAATGCATGTTGTTGATTGCATCGACCTGGCGACCGAGTTCCTCGAGACCGTAGAAGAGCTTATCGACCTGCTCGAACAGAAGCAGGGCGTCGCTCGTCGGCTCGGCGCTGTTGCGCCCCCGTTTGAACAGCTTGAAACCGACGGTCTCTTGGAAGTCGGCGATCAGGCGGCTGACGGCTGGCTGGGAAATACCGAGATACCCCGCCGCTTTCGTCATGCTTCGGAGCGTCACGACGGCTCGAAAGGTTTCAACTTGCCGAATGTGGATCTTGGTCATTCTCGTTCGCTCTTTTAGAGGGTCGTCGTGGCCTTACGAATAGACAGCATGAAGTTCTCGCCCGGGCAAGAAGCCAGGGGAAGCGTCAGCGAACACTGTCCCAGGCCACCTCTCAGTTAAGCTTGCTCGATCAGTCCGGTCTTCGACCTCGTCATCCTGCATAATCTTATCACAAATTTGCGTGGACAAAAGGTAGGCGCGTGTTATATTACTGAGCGCTAGAACCGGAGTGCCCGTGCTTAAACAAAGCCAAACGGATGAGGGTAGGGAGGATCCATGCGACGGTCAGAAGAGGCTGCGTGGATTGCTAGTGCGTGCGCCAGGTTTGATGGGCGGCGGAGCCAAGGACATCCCGGCTTGTCGGGCGCGAAGCTGAGCTTTGCACCAGTCACGCTGAGCTCGATCGCATGTTAGCGCAGCAGCTCTTGAACGGTGTCATCACCGGCTCCGTGTATGCCCTGTTCGCCCTGGGTTTCACGCTCGTTTTCAGCGTTCACCGGGTTCTTAACCTGGCCCATGGCGCCGTGTTCATGGTTGGTGCATTCGTTGGCTACTACGCTGTGCTGTCAGGTCTTTCGATCTGGTTGGCTTCTGCGATCGCTGCTGCTTTCGCCGGGCTTGCATCGGTTCTGGTGCAGTTCGTGGCGATCCAGCGGCTGCGCCGTCATCCCCACCATATCGTCGAGTTTGCGGCGCTCGTGACGACGTTGGGCGCCGATCTCATGTTTGTCAGCACGATGCAGCGCCTCTCGGACGCGCAAACCGTCCGATTTCCGTTCGGAACGTTTCCCCTCGTTTTCCTCGATTTCGCCGGGCTTCGCATGTCACTGCTACAGCTTGTGATTTTGGTGACAGTGGCGGTGCTTCTCGCCTTTCTAATCGCGTACCTGTACGCGACGACCGCTGGCCGCCAGGTCCGCGCCGTCGCTTCCAATCCCAGGACGTCGTCGCTCCTGGGGGTCAACCCGACCGCAATTTACGTCCAGACGTTCTTCATCTCGGGTGTCATGGCCGGCGTCGCGGGCATCCTGATCGCCCTGTCGTTCAACTCAATCGACGCGCGTATGGGTGAGCCCTATATGCTGCGTGCTTTTGTCGTCATCGTTCTGGGTGGTCTGGGCAGTATCCCCGGATGCGTCATCGCGGCGATCTTGCTTGGCATCGTCCAGACGCTCTGCATCGCCTACCTGCCGCCCGGGTCACCAGACATCGTGGTCTATTCGCTCCTATTCTTGGTTCTTCTTGTTCGGCCGTCTGGAATCATGGGTCGTGAGTCCACGGTCGTCGGTGCGGGACACCGGGCATGAACCTGCTCTTAAGCTACGAGCCACTGCTTGACATCTTCCTCCTGAGCCTCGGCTTCGCCTATAGCCAGCAAATCGTGTTGCGGGCGGGCGTATTCTCCGTCGCGACGGCCGGTTTTGCCTCGATTGGCGCCTATTGCGCGGCTATTCTCGTGAAATACCACGCTGTCCCGGCTCCGATCGCTCTTGTCCTTGCGCTGGCATGTGGCGCACTGACCGGATTGCTTCTTTCGGTTCCTCTGTCCAGGTTACGCGGCGTCTACCAGGCGATCGCCACCCTGGCTTTTGTACAGATTGTCATGGCCATCATACTGACGGCCGAAGATTTTACGGGGGGTGGGTTCGGTATCAACGAAATCCCGAAGTCGATCTCGACATGGCACCTGCTCGCCTTCGCGGTGGCATTGGTCTACATCACGATTTGTATTCAGAGGTCGGGAATCGGTCGGGCGTTCGACGCGATCCAACAGGACGAGATCGTTGGCGCCGTCCTTGGCGTGTCGATCCGGAAGTATCATGCGCTGGCCTTCACAATCAGCGGCGCAATTGGGGGTTTTTTTGGCGGCGTGGAAAGCCTGCATTCGTATTCGCTTATTCCTGGCCAGTATGGTTTTCCGTTCGTCGTTGCCGTGCTCGCCTACAACGTTGTTGGCGGCCGGCGCGCAGTCGTCGGACCAGTCATCGGCGTGGCTTTTCTTTCATTGCTGCCCGAGCTCTCACGACCCTTTGCTGAATATCGTCCGATGATAACGGGCGCCATCATGATCGCCGTCATGAACTTCATGCCGCATGGGCTGGCCGACACTGCCATTTCTTGGTGGAGAAGGCGCGGAACTAAGCGCGGATCTCTGAGCCAGGAGGGTCATCGCGTAAATGCTGCAGCTTGAGGGCGTCAACAGGTCATTCGGCGGAGTCCGTGCAGTTTCGGACCTGTCGATGGCCGTGCCGCGTGGCCAGATCACGGGGCTCATCGGACCCAATGGGGCCGGTAAGACGACCGTCATCAATCTCATCACTGGGACACTCAAGCTGACGTCGGGCCGTATCATTCTTGACGGCGCGGACGTCGCGGAGGAAGAGCCCAATGTGATTGCGCGGCGCGGCATATCGCGAACCTTCCAAAACATTCGCCTTCTGCCGGAGGCAACTGTTTTGGAGAACGTCATGATCGGATTCCATCGGCACGAGCACGCTTCCCTGATCGCGAGTATGCTTGGATTGAAGGCCTCCCGCCGGGAAACCGAGGAGATCCGTGGCAAGAGTATCGCTTTGCTCGAGCGGTTCGGATTGAGCGCGTACGCGTCAATGCTCGCGGGAGGCCTTTCCTATGGTCATCAGCGCCGGGTCGAGATGGCAAGGGCGGTGGCGAGCGATCCGATGATCCTGTTGTTGGACGAGCCGGTAGCCGGGATGAACGATGTGGAAGCCAACGAGCTCGGCAACATATTCGACGAGCTGGCAGCCGCCCAAATCGGTCTCGTTCTGATCGAGCACAATGTCCGTTTCGTTACCCGCATGTGCGGGAAGGTCTACGTTTTGGCATCCGGCCGCCTTATCGCTGAGGGACGACCGCAAGACGTCATGCGCGACAAGAACGTTGTCGTTGCCTATTTGGGGAAGGGCTGAATGCTCCAGGTAGAACGTCTCACGGCAGCCTATAACGACATCCAGGCTCTGCGGGGCGTCAGCATCGAGCTGGGCGCCGGCGAGATGGTTGCGGTCATCGGGTCCAATGGCGCCGGCAAGTCGACCTTGCTCAACTGCATCTCGGCCCTGGTGCATGCGAAGTCGGGCAAAGTGTTGCTGGATGGCGCAGATGTGACACGGCTGCCTCCCTACAAGGTTGCCAGGGCGGGTCTGCTGCAGGTCCCTGAAGGGCGCCAAATCCTGGGGGACCTTACCGTTGACGACAACCTTCGCCTTGGGGAATTGGCGCGCCGTTCGCGCAGCTCTGCGTTCGACCTGGACCGCGTCCTCGATCTCTTTCCCAGGCTGAAGGAGCGACTCTGGCAACGCGCCGGAACGCTGTCCGGCGGCGAGCAACAGATGCTTGCAATCGGCCGTGCCTTAATGGGCGGACCGAAGGTTCTGCTTCTCGATGAGCCGAGTCTCGGTCTTTCGCCTCTCATGACGGATCAGGTTTTTGCGGCGCTTCGAAGTCTGCATGCACAAGGGCTCTCGATCCTTCTCGTCGAGCAGAACGCCCATCGAGCACTTGCGGCCACTCAGCGCGCTTACGTGCTCGATCAGGGCAATGTTGTCTATGAAGGGCGGAGCGCTGATCTTTCGAAGGATGACCGCGTGATCGCTCATTACCTTGGGGAAGAGCTTCCGACTGGAGAAGCAAGCCACCTGTCCAGTTGAGCCGCTTGCATCGAGCCGCCAAGTCTATCACGGCGGAAGAAGCGGGCAATCTTTGGAACGACTGCGCAATAGGAGGAAAGTCATGAAACGGACTGCGCTGATCGGCCTTGCGGCCGCTGCATTGATGAGCTTTGCCGGCGCCGCGACTGCCAAGGAACTCCCGATCACCAGCGTCACCGAATTGACGGGCGCGGTGGCGTCGCAGGGGATCCCGCTCTCCAGAGGGATGAAGGTAGCGGCCGACGAAATCAATGAGTCCGGATACCTTGGGGAGGACAAGATCAAGCTCGTGCAACTCGACGACGCGAGCGATCGCGGGCAAGCCGCACTCCTGGTCAAGCGTGCAGCGTCCGATGGTAGCCTTGCCATCATCGGCACCGCCACCGGCTACACCTCGCTCTCGATCGCGCCTCTTGCGAACGAGCTGAAGGTCCCGCTGATGGGCATGGTTTACTCGCCGGATCTTTTGGCGCCCGGTCCTTGGTCCCTCAAAATTACATCCTCGGATGATAGCCACACGATCGCGCTGGCGCGCTATGCCGCGACCAAGGTCAAGCCGAAGCAGTGCCTCATCATCTACGCGCGCGATAACCCGGGATTTGTCGCCCAATATAAAACCTTTCGAGAATATACGGAGAAGCAGGGCGTTCAGTATATCGGCGTCGAGGCGATATCGCTGCAGGATACTGATTTCACTGCCCTCGCGACAAAGATCGCTTCGATGAAGCCCGACTGCCTTCATATCTCCACCTTAGCGCCGGCCGGTGCCAATCTGATTCAGCAATCGCTTGCTGCCGGAATGCCGCCGACGACCAAGATCTTCTCCGGTGGTGGCCTCGCCAACGAATCGCTCATTAAAGTTGGCGGTAAAGCTGTCGAGGGCGTGATCATGGTCACAGACTACGCACCCGGGGGTGTAAACGAGGAGGGCCTAAGATTCGAGGCCGCCTATCGCAAGGCGTACGGAGTGGCCCCGGAGAATTGGTCTGCGGTCGGGTACACTCAGATGAAATTGATCGCCTGGGCGATCAAGGAGGTAGGTCCGAACGTGACACGCGAATCGCTGCGAGATGCGATGAGTAATGTGACGGATTGGCCCAACATCATTGGGACGAGCGGCCTCATGACAATCACGAACCGCATGCCGGAGTATGACCCAGCGATCATCACCGTCAAAGAGGGCAAGTTCGTCATCGCCCCCTGACGACGGCGACGAGAGTGGCGGTACGACAAACCACTGCTCCCGTCGTCAATGCACCCTCGCCTTCCTCTTCTGGCTGCATCCGCTCCTAATCGGGGCTCTGACGCAATCTCGGTGCAGGCTAGCGATTGTCAGGCCGCTCCGATCAACCTTGCTTGCAACAAATCGAGTTTGGCGCGCCCGTACATCTGACGCTTGACGAGTTTGAGCTTGGTGATCTGGCCCTCGGTTTGTCCGTTGGACCATGGTTCGGTGATGGCAGCCAGAACAGCACCTCTGTCCTTGGCGATGCCAGTTGCGAAGGAGGCCAGGAGGCTTGCCTTGGCCCTGTCGATCCGCGGATCGAGATCGTCTTTCGCCTTGGTTCGGATCATCGTCTGGAAGTAGCCAGTCAGCGTTCTGGCTTCGACGAGTGCTGGTACGCCTGTTTCGATCGCGGCCAGGGTCACGGATTCCGCCTTCGTCAGATGATCGCGCATCATCGTCATGAGTCGGGCAATGGTCCGCGCCGCTGGCACTTTATGCAGCTGCCCGTTGGTGGCCCGTTCGCTGCGCCGCCGGCGCGTCGTCCATTCACCGACAACGCGCAGGCTTCCCTTGAAGCCGCTTGCCTTGAGACGGCGCCACAGCTCGGCGCCGTTTCGGCAGCCCGCGGTCCACTGTGCGTCGAGTCGCGGGAGATAGGCGTCCAATGAGCTCATCCGGACTCGGAAGACGTCGGTTCGTTCGCCGCGGACAACCTGCCGAACGACCTTGCGGCTGTGGCCGGTGCGGCGAACGATTTGCTTGATCGGTGCGCCCTCCTTGGCCAATGCGAGGATGGCGGCATTGGCCTCTTCGCGGCGAAGATATCCTTCATATTGCAGCCGCTCCGCACAGGTGAGCAGCGCGGGATTAATGGTTGCGGCGCCAATCGCGCTCCGGATCGGCCGCATGGACTTACGCACCGCGTCAAGGAAGGAGGCACTGGCATTCTCCATGAGATGCCAGCGGTCGGCCACCTGCACCGCATTGGGAAGAGCCCGCGCGGCCGCTTCTCCATATCCTCCACCGCGATCACGTGAGATGATCGTGATCTCCGGATGGTCTGCAAGCCAGGCCTCGACTGTCGCAGCCTCTCGATCGGGCAGAAGCGTCACGATCCGTCGTCGTTCCAAATCGCAGACGATGCTGCCGTAACGATGGTTCCTCCGGAGCGCCCAGTCGTCGATGCCGATGACGTTCAAGGGCTCGGTTCGGGCTCGGGCGCGTCGGCGGACAACACGCAGAAGCGTGTCGTTGCTCACCGGCAGCATCAGCCGCCTGGCAAAGCTCGCCGCCGGCCGGCCGCCCAGTGCAAGGCCGAGATGGTGGACGATGCAATCAAGTCGAGCCGTGCGCCGCGCAAAAGCAGGCACAAGGCGTTCCGCGAATATTCGCCTCCGGCAGGTCGACGCCGCGCACCGAAAGCGCCGGGTGATCATCCGGATCTGAACGCGACGCCCCGACGATGGTAGGTCCGACACCTGCCGGATGTAGCGGCTGTGCACCCGGCGTGAGAGGCCTCCGCAAGACGGGCATACGCCGGCACAGGTGCCGGCGCGGGCGGTCACAACCACGCCGCTCTCATCGCTGATTGCACGCTCGACGATCAACCCAATGGGCACGAGAGATGACGGACGAAAACCGGTCTGCATGGCGCTGATTCCTTCCGGAAGACAGCGTCAACCCGCCACCAAACTGCATCGAGATTGAGTCAGAGCCAAAATTGCACGCCGAATAACAGCTGGCGCCCCGGCGAGGCGTTGCAGGCGCTGAAATGGGACTATGACCGCGGCAGGCCAGGCGCGGGTCCACGCCATCGTGCGAGATCGATGCGCCACCCTCGGCGATGTCATCGACGCGCTCACGCCCGCGCAGCAGGCGCAACTGGCCACGGTGTCGGAACTCCTTTTGCGCAGTCTGAACGACGAGCGCCGCCGAGGCACATAAAAATCAGTGCGTTACGATGCTTCGAAACAATCGAATGGGAATGATTCTGGCCTATCCCAGCCTCTGCAAGCGGCACCATATCGCGCAATTGATGCCGTCGGATCGTCCGCTTAATGAAGCTGTCCGCTGTTGGCGCCATCTCCAAATCTCC
The DNA here is from genome assembly GCA_900104855.1 of Rhizobiales bacterium GAS188. Classification (NCBI taxonomy): domain Bacteria; kingdom Pseudomonadati; phylum Pseudomonadota; class Alphaproteobacteria; order Hyphomicrobiales; species Rhizobiales bacterium GAS188. Next base: position 55,009 of record FNSS01000002.1, on the reverse strand, counting down.
TTGAGTTTTCGGCCTCCTGACAAATGGAAGCGATCACCGCCAAAAGATGGAAGGGTTTGAATGCGTCCGTAGGGAAGTGGAGGGCGCTGGGATAAAAATCGGATGGTAGAGAACGGCGAGGAGCGGATGGGACGAAGCTGGATCGCTACTCTAATCCTTCTGCGCCATGGCCGTGTCTGACGGCCCGGAGGGTTGGTCTTTCCACCGCTGTGCCCAATACAGCAACTCGTCGAGTGCCGGGCACAGATCCTGGCCACGCGGGGTCAGGCTGTACTCAACCTTGGGCGGGACCACAGCATGAACGAGGCGGCTGACCACGCCGTCCCGTACCAAGCTGCGAAGCTGCTGGATCAGCATCTTCTGCGTTATGCCCGAAATCGCGCGCTCCAGCTCGCTGAGCCTGAGCGTCCCACCCCGGAATAGATAAAACAGGATGATCAGCTTCCAGCGCCCCTCAAGCACCTTCAGCGCCTCGCCAACACCCGAAGCTGCGATCTCAGGCGTGATGCCCGGATACGAACTTTTTTGTGTGTATCCCACTTATTTGTCCGTTCTTCCCTTTTGGATGAACGTACCCGATATTGAGCACCAGAGCAAGATCGAGACGCTCCGGCCACAAGGCAATTCTGAGTTTAGAGGAGCTATTCTCTTGCTCTCGGGTAAGTGTGCGCTGGATGAATATCAATATTGAAATGGTAAATATAAATAATTGGTATCAAAAATATTTCCTGGAACTATACCTTATGAATATCCGTTGTTCTCCATGTCCGCGCAATTGGTTGTGACACCCGAGTAGTTTCCGATCCTACTGACAATGATGACGGTGAACTATGTATGGGCGTGAGGGGACAAAAACTCTGGAGAACATGATGCAGTACTACCAGGCTATCATCAGTTCGGAAACAACTCAGCAGGGTTTGCGAATCCTTGACCGGCTGCTGACCAAGCAGCTCGCCTTCGGCGGACCTGTGTTTAATGGGCCATCGAAATTCCTATGGAATTTCAAAGCCTCATCGGTGCCGGGGGGGAATGCAAAAGGACGAACTCCTCATCGACGAGCACGACTATTGTTTCGCTGTCACCTACACCCGGGAAGATCTCAAGCAGCGCCTTATCGAAGAGGCAGAGAGCGTGTCGGTTGAAGAGGTGTGCATGATCTCCTTCCTCCCGATGGAGGGCAACGGCGCCCTGATCAAGCTTCTAGACGACGCATTTGCGCCCCGCGCGGCCGGCACTCCCCCGTCCCGGCATGTGGACGCGGTGGCCGCCCTCACGTTCGTGCCGGCGAATGAAATCGCGACCCGCACCCGAAAGTCGTCGTGACGATAGGCTAGCCCAGCCGCTGGCTTCGACGTGCTGAGTCGCCATCCTCCTTGCTGGCCGATCCTGTATTCCGAGCGACCGGAGTCGTCGCGTAACACGAGGTGAAAATTATGTCTCTCAATCTACCAAAGCCCATCGCCGCCTATTTCACCGCTGACAAAGGTGACAGCAAGGCCCTTGCTCTGTGTTTCACTGAAAACGCCATCGTGAAGGACGAAGGCCACACCTACGACGGCTTGGCCGCCATCAAGAAATGGAAGGCCGAGGGCAAATACACATATACGAGCGAGCCTTTCGCGTCCGAACAGGAGGCCGGAAAGACTGTCATCACCAGCCACCTCACCGGCAATTTCCCTGGCAGCCCTGTTGACCTTCGATTCTTCTTCGGACTCGAAGGTGACAAGATCGCGTCGCTTGAAATCATCCGATGAGCTTCGACCTCGAGCTCACTGACCGTCGTGCGCTTGTCACGGGTGGCACAAAGGGCGTTGGGGCCGCCGTCGTGGCCGTACTGCGTGACGTCGGCGTCAAGGTAGTAACGACCGCCCGTTCCGCGCCCAAGGCACTGCCTGAAGGTGTGCATTTCGTCGCGGCGGACCTTTCGACGGCAGACGGATGCGCCACCCTGGCAGCCGCGGTTGCGGAACAGCTTGGCGGGATCGACATCATCGTCAATGTCGTGGGCGGATCGAGCGCACCGGCGGGTGGATTCGCCGTCATCGACGACGATCAGTGGTCGAAGGAGCTGAATCAGAACCTGATGGCTGCTGTTCGCATCGACCGGGCGCTCTTGCCGGCGATGATCGAGCAGGGATCCGGTGTCATTATTCATGTCACCTCGATCCAGCACGAGCTTCCGCTGCCTGCTTCGACGACGGCCTATGCCGCCGCGAAGGCGGCGCTCGCGACGTACAGCAAAAGCCTGTCGAAAGAGGTTACGCCGAAAGGCATCCGCGTGGTGCGCGTCTCGCCGGGCTGGGTGGAGACCGAAGCCGCTGTGGCGCTGGCGAAGCGGCTCGCGGAGCAGGCCGGCACCGATCTTGAAGGTGGCAAGCAGATCATCATGAAGTCGCTCGGCGGCATTCCCCTTGGCCGCCCAGCAAAGCCGAAGGAGGTGGCGGACCTTATCGCCTTCCTCGTCTCGTCCCGTGCCGGCGCCATCACCGGAACCGAAGTTGTCATCGACGGCGGCACTGTGCCGACTGTCTGAAATCACCTGCCGCGAATACGGAGGAGATGCTTCCTGCGGGAGAGAGGTTGTGATGTTTTCAGTCTACGCCACCCACGCGGACGCCGACGATCCGCTCTCCGCGTTGCGCATTGGGGAGCAACCCGAGCCCCATGTGCTGGAGGGATGGACACGGGTAAAGGTGTCACACGCCACCCTCAACCGCCATGACCTGTTTACGCTGCGCGGGATCACGTCGCACCGGGAGGGGATTTCGTTCCCCATCATCATGGGCAATGACGGTGCGGGCACGCTCGATGATGGAACGCCGGTCGTCATCTATCCGGTGATGGGAAGCGACGATTGGCGCGATGACGAAACGCTCGACCCACACTGCATATTCTCAGCGAATTTGTACCCGGCACCTTCGCCGATTACGTCGCTGTGCCGAAGCGCAACGCGATTGTCCTGCCGGAGGGGTTATCCGCCCTCAACGCCTCGGTGCTCGGCACCGCCTGGCTCACGGCCTATCGGGCACTCTTCACCAAGTCGAATCTGAAGCCTGGACAAACGCTGCTCGTGCAGGGCGCGTCGGGCGGCATGTCCACGGCGCTGATTCAGCTTGGGCGCGCCGCCGGTTTTGAAGTCTGGACGACAAGCCGAAATAGAGCGGGCCGCGCGCTGGCGGAAAGGCTCGGCGCGCATCGCACCTTCGATGCGAACGAGCTTCTGCCGCGCAAGGTTCAGGCGGTCATCAGCAGCGTCGGCACGGCCTCGTGGGACCACTCCCTGGCTTCGGTCGCGCGCGGTGGAACCATTGTCGTCACCGGCGGCACAACCGGCATGGATGTGGGGCTGTCGCTGCTGCCAATTATCAGCGAACAGATCACCGTCTGCGGTTCGATCATGGGTACGCTTCAGAACATGAAGGACATGATCGCCTTCATCTCCAGCGCCGGCATCGCGCCGGAGATAGGGAAGGTTCTTCCTATGGAACGCGCGGAGGAAGCCTTCCGGGCGATGTGGGAGGGCACGACCCACGGCAAGACGGTCTTCACTCGATGACGTCGGTTTAGGCGGACTAGGAGTTTCTCATGCGCTATCGGATTTTCGGGGAGCGAACCGGGCTGAAGGTCTCAGAGCTAGCACTCGGCACAGGCATGTTCGGTCAGACCTGGGGCTACGGCGCTCCGCCTGAAGACGTGAAGCGGATTATCGCGGCCTACGCCGATGCGGGCGGCAACTTCATCGATACCGCCGGCAACTACCAGCACGGTGTTTCGGAGACGCTGATCGGTGACGTCGTCGGCCCGAGCCGGGACGACTTCGTGATCGCTTCGAAATTCACCCGCGGCGCCTCCGCCGATCCAGCGCTCGCTCACTTGGGAAACAATCGCAAGAACATGGTGCAGTCGGTCGAGGCAAGCCTCAAGCGGCTGAAGACCGATCACATCGATCTCTATTTCGCGCACATGGACGACTTCGTCACCCCAATGGACGAAATCGCACGCGGCCTGGACGACCTCGTGCACGCCGGCAAGATTGTCTATGCAGGCCTGTCCAACTTTCCCGCGTGGCGCGTGGCCACTGCTGCCGTCACGGCAGACCTCCGTGGCTGGACGCCCGTCTCCGCAATCCAGATCGAATACAATCTCCTGCAGCGCACACCCGAGCGAGAACTGCTGCCATGGCCGAAGGCTTCGGCATGGGCGTGATGGGCTGGTCGCCCATGGCGGCTGGAATTCTGACCGGCAAATACCAGAGGGGCGAGAAGGGCCGCGCAACCGAGCTCAAGGCCAGCGTCCGCCATGCGGACAATCCCGACAACGACGCGGCGATAGCCGCGGTCACCGCCGTGGCCGACGAGGTCGGCGCCAAGCCCGGTCAGGTCGCCGTGGCCTGGGTCAGGGCCAAGGGCGTGTTGCCAATCGTCGGTACTCGCACGGAAGCGCAATTAACGGACCACCTTGCCGCCCTTGATGTCAGGCTGAACAACGATCAGATCCGCCGGCTCGACACTGCTGCCACCATCACTCTCGGCTATCCGCATGACCTGAACAGATCGCCCGAGCAAAGAACGGTGATGACCGGTGGCCGGTTCGATCAGATCGACTATCCGACCCATGTCGTCGCCTGACACGGCCCGAGAAAATGCTGAACAGACGCAATAGAGTCAAAGAGAATTGGAGCCAAGAATGGCCAAAGCTCTGACAGCAAAATGCCGCATCCAGATAGATAACACGGTTGATGAGGCCTGGAAGGCGTTAGTTAGTCCGGAAATCGTTGAGAAATATATGCTGGGCTCAAAGCAGTTATCTGACTGGCGGAGAGGCAGCAGCATAATATGGAAAAAAGACTTTAACGGTAGAAAATTCGAGGACAAGGGGGAAGTACTGGAGATCACTCCCCGAAAAAGCCTGAAGTACACGCATTACTCGCCAGCCTCCGGCAGACCGGATGCGCCGGAAAATTACCAGACCGTTTCGGTGACGCTGAAGGAGAAAGCCAATGGAACGCTCGTCGAGCTAACATCAGATAACAATGCCAGTGAAAATGAAAAGGCAATAACCGAGCACGTATGGGCCTATTACCTTCAGGGCCTCAAGCTCATCATGGACAAGAGGTAAGCAGCATCAATCGCAACGGTCTCTGGCTGTTATTCGATCCGGATCCGCTCGACGGCATCCTGGGTGATAGCGGTGCCCGAGGTCCTGAATTTCCACTATCAACACGAGGAACCGAACATGACCACCACCGGCTCAAAATACCGCGCCTACCAACTGGACAAACTTGGCAGCCTTGACGGCCTTGTCCTCACCGAGCGAGACATGCCCTCGCCCGGCGTCGGCGAGGTGCTCGTCCGAGTGCGGGCAAGCTCGCTCAACTTCCGCGACATCATGATTCTCAACGGCGCCTATCCGACGCCTGTTCCGCCCGGCCGCATACCGCTGTCGGATGGCGCCGGCGAAGTGGTGGAGGTCGGCGCAGAGGTGAAGCGCTTCAAGGTCGGTGACCGGGTCATCAACTCCTTTTTTCCGAATTTCTTCGGCGGGACATTTAACCTCATGCCCGAGCAGTGGGTCGTCGATCACGATGGCTGGCTGACCGAATACAAGGCCGTCAGCGCCGAAGCTCTCGTCGCGATGCCTGAGCATCTGAGCTTCGAGGAGGCGGCTACGCTGCCCTGCGTCGCGGTGACGGCGTGGTCGGCCCTATCTGGCGTGCGGGCGGGCGACACGGTCCTTACTCAAGGATCAGGCGGGGTGTCGCTGTTCGCCCTCCAAGAGGCCAAGGCGCTTGGCGCGCGCGTGATCGCGACGACGACCAATCCAGAAAGCTCCGCCCGCCTCGGTGAGCTAGGCGCCGACGAGGTGATCGAGTCGGCGATTCGCCAGATTGGGGCGATCGGGTCCGCGCGCTCACGGGCGGTCGCGGCGTTGACCGCGTCGTGGAGGTTGGAGGCCCCGGTACGCTGGCGCAGTCGACCAAGGCAGTGGCCTATGGCGGCCAGATCTCTCTAGTGGGCGGTCTGGCGGCCGATGGAGGCGGCTTGGACTTCTGGTCCGTGTTCATGAGCCAGGCGAGGTTTCAGCCGATCGCGACGGGCAGCCGTCGTGACCTGGAGGATCTTTGCCGCTTGGTGGAGCAGCATCAGATTCGGCCGGTCATCGACAGCGTGTATTCCTTCGACGACGTCAAGGCCGGTTGGAGCCATTACGCCGGCCGCAAGGTCACCGGCAAGGTGGTGTTCCGCCATTGACCGCCCCGTCAGTTCGGGGCGGGAGATTGAGCCCACCCCGAGCTGGGTCCGCAACGGTCCACCGTATGAGGCAATTCAGTTCAGGCGACCAATCAGGTCAATTCTAGCTAGGAGAGTGAAATGCCGGCCTATGTGATTTTCATTCGAGAACGCACCCTCGACCAGTCCGAGCTTGAGGCCTACGCGCAGATGGCGCCACCGAGCCTCGAAGGCTGGCCGATCAAGTTCCTGGCTGCCTATGGCCGCCAGGACGTGCTCGAGGGACCGGAGCCCGAAGGTGTGGCGATCGCCGAGTTTCCGTCGTTGGAAGACGCCCGGCGATGGTACGACAGCCCGGCGTACCAAACTGCTGCGCAGCATAGATTTAAAGGTGCCACCTATCGCGGCCTCATCGTTGAGGGCGTTTAACTTGGGACACCAGCTACGTTTTTTCTCAACAAACCTTGGACGCCGGCGCCCTGGTGAGACGTCCGTCGCGGACGCAGATGCGGATGGACGAGACCGCTGACCTTCCGTGAACGGAGGTTCCCTCGGGAACAGTTTCACCGGGTAGGTTTTGACTGGCGGCAGCTCACCGCCATCGGGCGCTGAACGAGTTGGAGCTTAAGCTTCAATGGACATAGCGGGTTTCCGATATTTGTCGGCTTCCGCCGAGTTCGGCAGTTTTGGTCGTGCCGCCGAATCGCTCGGTCTTACCGCTTCCACCGTCAGCCGCGGGGTTGGCCGGTTGGAGGATGAACTCGCTCTGACGATCTTTGAGCGGGGCCGCTTCGGGATACGCCTCACGACAGGCGGCAAGGCAGGGATGGTTCATGTCCGACGTGTTCTCGCGGACTTCGACGCGGTGCTTCAGGCGGGGAGTTGCAATGGGTCCGGTCAAATCGGCAGTATTCGTCTCGGTGTCCTCATGCCCCCAATCGGAGAGCCGCTCCGCAGCCTGCTCATCGATTGGCGCCAGAAACACCCGAATACCGAGATCAAGCTTCACGAGATGAATGAACGGGTGACGGATCCCGCATGTGGCGGCGGTGATCGGATCGAAACTGTGGGGTCGCGTGCTGATCAAGATTGCGATCTGCAGGCGGCTAAGTCCAACACGAAGAATTTGCCGCACTAATCGCCGTACTTATTTGGAATCTAGTACGGCGACATCTCGCTAAGTGCTTGAAATCATTGGCGCTCCCGAAAGGATTCGAACCTCTGACCCCCAGATTCGTAGTCTGGTGCTCATCTATGTCGCCGCCTGGAAAAGCAATTTCAGTGGCTGCGTGCCCCCGCAACCACTCTTTTCTACGATCCCGCATCCAAATTTTACGATCCAGTACGAAGGCCTACGATTAAGCGCCGGCGGGATCAAATCGCCTGCCACCGTTTGCGATCCGAGGAATGGTTATCGCGGGCGGCAATGGCGTGCATTGGTGAGTCCTGGCGCAGGTGCGCGAATTCGCGCAATGGCGCAGGTTGACCCATTTCGGGCGTTAGTAGTCGGCTTCGCCCCGATGTCCGCTGTCGGAACAACGTTTCCGCTATGAAGCTGCCGCGCTCGGTTGGCCTTGCAGATGCGGCTCGCCTTGAACGGTGGCCCGAATTCGTAGCCATTCCCGGACACTCGCGACCGCTGAGCGCTCACCTGTCCTATGGGGCGGCAGCAGCCAGTATGACGACAATGTCATGCCGAAATCGGGGAAGGGGGCGACAAGCTTGCCCGTGGTCATCTCTTCCGCGGTGAGGATGTCACTCTCGAGAATAACGCCCAGTCCTTTGATCGCGGCCTCGATCGCCACATGGGACGGGTCGAGCTGGATGGCGCGGGCGCGCGGCCGGCTCAGGTCGACGCTCCAGTGCCGGAACCAGTCTTCCCAGGAGACGGAATTGTCCCTGGTCTTGATGAGAGGCAGATCCGCGAGATCGGCGGGCGATTTGACCAGCCCGCCCGCCAAGAGGGCGGGAGAGCAAAGCGGCTGAATCGTCTCCCGCAGGAAGGGCACCGCGCGATCCTGCCAACGGCCAGGCTCGCCGTAGACGATCATCAAATCGGCATCGCCCACCTTGGATTGTCGTCCGACTTCCGCGTTGACCCGGATATCGATGCCGGGGTTGTCGACCATGAACAACGGCAGGCGCGGCAAGAGCCAACGGCTGGCAAAGGAGGGCGGCGTCTGCATCCTAACGATATCCAGGACATTTCCAGCCTTTCCGCGCCGCACCATGTCGTCGGTCGCCTGGCGGAGGCTGCTGAAGGCTTGGCGCACCGTGCGCGCATATTCGACCCCGTCGTCGGATAGCGAAACACCGCGGCCGACCCGGGTGAAAAGAGTGACGCCCAGGGTTTGCTCCAGAAGGCGGATCTGATGGCTGACCGCCGAGGGCGTCAGATTCAATTCCACCGCCGCGGACCGAAAGCTGCCAAGGCGCGATGCCGCTTCGAAGACCGCCATACCGCGAAATGGAAGGGGGGAAGAGGCCATGGCTGCTTCCGGAGCCTATGAGCGATATCGATAGAAAAGGTGAATTCACCTCACCTGTCCAGCAAGTTCTTTGCGCTTGTCGCGCTCGGGAGTTTGCAGGAGGATTCGCCGTCCGGAAGCTTCGCGTCACCGGACCTGTTTCCGTTCCGGCGCTCAAGGGGATGATGGCGATGGATCTGACCGGAACCGAGGCAAGCTCCCCTTTTTGGGCACGCGCCAAGCGCCATATACTGCGCTACGGCACGGAATTCGTGGACTTCGTACCCGCCAGGGCGGAGGGCGCGTTCCTCTACGATGCCGCCGGACGCCGCATGCTCGACTTCACCTCGGGGCAGATGAGCGCCATCCTCGGGCATAGCCATCCGGAAATCGTCACCGCTATCAGCGGCGCGGCCGGTCGGCTGGATCACCTTTATTCGGGGCTCTTGTCGGCGCCCGTGGTCGACCTCGCCGCGGCCTTGGCCGATCTCGTGCCCGAACTGCCGAAAGTGATGCTGCTCTCGACCGGTGGCGAGGCGAACGAAGCCGCGATCCGTCTCGCCAAGATGGTCACGGGAAAATGGGAAATCGTCGGCTTCGCGCAATCCTGGCATGGCATGACGGCCGCAGCCGCTGCTTCCACTTACAAGACGGGTCGGCGCGGGTTGGGACCGACGATGCCCGGTGCCTACGCGATCCCGGCGCCGAACGCCTTTCGCCCGCGTTTCGCAGGCGTGACATGGCAGCAGGAATTGGACGATGCGTTCGACCTGCTTGACCGGCAATGCACCGGGAACCTCGCGGCTTTCATCGCCGAGCCCATTCTCAGCAGCGGCGGCGTCATCGACTTGCCGCTCGGCTATCTCGCGGCCTTGAAGGCGCATTGCGAGGTGCGCGGGATGCTTTTGATCCTCGACGAGGCCCAGACGGGCATTGGCCGCACCGGCAAGATGTTCGCCTTCGAGCGCGACGGCATAGTGCCCGATATTCTCACGCTGTCGAAGACGCTCGGCGCCGGTCTGCCGCTTTCGGCGGTGATGACTTCCGACGCTATCTCGGCAGAGGCGGATGCGCGCGGGTTTCTCTTCTACACCACCCATGTCAACGACCCTTTGCCGGCAGCGGTGGGCCTGAAAGTACTTGAAATCGTCGTCCGGGACCGGTTGCCCGAACGGGCGAAAGTTCTTGGCGAGCGCCTTTCTTCCGGCTTGCGCGACTTGAAGCAGCGCCACGAATCCGTGGGCGATGTACGCGGGCGCGGACTGCTTCTCGGGCTGGAATTTGTCGGCGCTGGCGCCATGAGCGCATCTGCCATTTCCGAGGCCGTGACCAAGGCGGCGATGCGATTGGGTCTTTCGGCCAATATCACCCAATCCGGCTCCGCCGGGGGCGTGATGCGGATCGCTCCCCCGTTAACTGCCAACGAGGCTGAAATCGATCTTGGCATCGAGTTGCTCGATGCGGCCATCGCGCAGGCGACGCAATGACGCGCGAAAGAACGGGGCGCGAGAGAATGGGGCGCGCCTCGACATTGCCGGTCGAGACCCTAGCGCTGCCGAGCCGCGGCGGAAGCGGCGAATGCTGATCGAGAATGCCGCCTTCGCCGACCTGAAGAGTCTTGCCGCTCATCGCCAGGCCGCCTGGGAAAAGCAGCGGAATTTCGTCGCGGCCCGCTCGCCGCTGCACCGACGGGCCTGGCACGGCAAGGCGCCTCCCTTGAAGCTGGAAGCGCTCGCCGAACTGCCTTTCACCGACAAGGACATGCTGCGCGACAGCCAGCGCGATCATCCACCCTTCGGCGATTATCTCGCGGCACCCGCGGAAAGAATAGCACGCGTCCATCGCACGTCAGGAACGACGGGCACCGCGATGAACCTTGCGCTTTCGGCAAGGGATGCGCATGAGACGGCCATCGTCGGGGCGCGCGCGCAAGCGGCGAGCGGGCTTGGGCCAGGCCACAGGGTGGTGCATTGCCTGAATTACAGGCTGTGGATGGGCGGCTTCAGCGACCACACCACGCTCGAGGCGACGGGCGCGACCGTGATCCCGTTCGGCGTCGGCGAGACGCAGCTTCTTGTGCGCACGATTCAGGAGCTCAAGGTCACGGCCATCTCCTGCACACCGTCCTATCCGGCGGTTATCGAGCGGGTCATTGCCGAGCGCTTCCTCGGATTGAAGCCGCGCGACCTTGGATTGCAGCTTGGCCTCTTCGGCGGAGAAGGAGGCCTGGACGATCTCGAATTCCGGCGGCGATTGGAGGCGGTTTGGGGCTTCAAGGTTCGCAACGCGAATTACGGCGTCTCCGACATCTTCTGCAATTTTGCCGGTCAGACGCGCGAGAGCAACGATCTGCATTTCCTCGCTCTTGACGTTCTGCATCCGGAGTTGATCGATCCCGTCTCCGGAAATACCCTGCCATGGCGCGAAGGAGAGACGGGCGAATTGGTGCTGACCCATGTCAGCAGGGAGTGCCAGCCCCTCGTCCGCTTTCGGACGGGTGACATCATCCTGCTGACCGGCACGGGTACCGCGCCCTGCGGACGTACGGCGCCGCGTTTCCGTGTCGTTGGGCGCGGCGACGACATGGTGGTGGTGCGCGGCATCAACGCCTTCCCCGCCCAGGTCGCCGCTGTTCTCAACCAGCATGCCGCGCTGTCAGGCGAGTACCGCATCGTGCTAGACGGAGCTGGCCCCTATGATGCTCTTCCGGTCGAGGTCGAGTTGGCCCAGAGCATGGACGTTTCCGAAGGCCTAACCGCCGCCATTGCTTCGGCGATCAAGCGTGAACTTGGGCTCACGGCCACTATTCGCCTCGTTCCTTTCGGCGCCTTGCCGCGGACCGAAGGCAAGACCCGCCGCGTGATCAGGAAGGACAAGGCATGACCGCGACCGTGCTCGCCGAAGCGCTCGAAGGCGGTGTCCGGCTCATTGCTCTGAACCGGCCGCACCGATTGAACGCTATCGTCCCGGAACTGCTCGACGATCTGATCGAGGCGATCGATCACGCCAATGCCGACGAGGCGACCGGCGCAATCGTTCTGACGGGAGCGGGCCGCGCCTTCTGCGCCGGCGACGATCTCAAAGAGTTCGCGTCACAGGTTGGGGAAGAGCCGGTAACGCGCGCCTATATCGAACGCATCCAGGATGTCACCAGGGCGATCCTTTTTGGCGACAAGCCGGTGATCGGCGCGATCCGAGGATGGGCTGTCGGGGGCGGGCTGGAATGGGTCATCAACTGCGATTTCGCCATCGCGGCCAAGGAGACACGTTTCTTCTTCCCCGAGATCGGCTGGGGCGTCTTCGTCACCGGCGGCGTCACCGAGCTTCTGCCGCGCCTTGTTGGCCTGAGCAAGGCCCGCGAGCTCATCATGCTGGGCGAACGCTTCGATGCCGATCAGGCGCGAGATTGGGGCCTCGTCTGGCGCGTCGTGGACGATAGCGATCTCCTCGCTGAGGCGGTGAACCTGGCACGGCGCATCGCCAGCCTCCCACGAGTGGCTGTACGCGATGCACGCCGTTGCTTGGCTGGTGGCGCGGCGGCTGGTCTTGAGGCCGCCATGAAGGCCGAAACGGAAGCGACAGTGCGCGGGTTCCTGGACCCGGAGACGATGATCCGGATATCCAAATTCACGTGAGCCGGACCCGCGACCGACGTTTACGTTGGATGTCCGGCTCGAATTGATTCGGTCGTTTGATGTCGAGCTTGGCAAGGTCGGGAATTGGCGCGACGCAGACGTCTGAGTGTGCGGCATTCTAAGCGTTGTTGAAATCCAGAAAGACCCGCCCAACAGACTACGCGACAACGCGAAACAGCCCCCTTTCGGACGCTGCAACAAGCTTCGTCAACAGGCTGAAACCCGTTGCTGAGAAATGCAATTTGAGATGGTTGCGTGTCCCGCAACCACCGATACCGACACTCCCGTGAGTCCTACTCCGGGAGTGTTCTTTTTTGTAGCCTTTCCAACAGCTTGGCGCTCGGCCCAAATGAGGATCGTGCTCAACTCACCATAGAGAACAGCGCCGATCTCGCCTCGGCGAGGGCCGGGCGTGAGCACAATCTTCTCGATTAGCATCCTCAGCGCTTCCGCCGGTCGTGCGCCCACTTGCCTCGTTCACGGGCAACGGAGCCCACGGCCGGGACGATGTCCGACGACGTTGCCGAGCGCTATCCAAATGCCGCGGTGCCGCCGCGTTCGAGTGCGGTGCCGAGCGACTTTGTCGACGCGGTACCGACGCAGCGCGACCGGCATATGCAGCTGATCGCCGAGCGCGGGCGCATGGGCTGGCAGAAGGCGTCCGGCTACAATCGGCGTGCATTGGTTGAGGCGGCGATCAGCCGCCACAAGCGAGTGATCGGCGACGCGCTACGCTCGCGCACAGGCCGGCGTCAGGTGACCGAGGTGGCCATTGCCGCCAACGCTCTGAATCGCATGCTCGAACTTGGAAGCCCCGTGTCCGTCCGCATCGCTTAAACCAAAGGTCAGAGTGTGGCCTTGATGCGTGCGTCCACCGATCCGTGCAACACGGTCCCGAGCCCGCTCAGCGTTCCAGAACGGTCCGCAGGAAATCGCGCGTGCGCCGCTCGCGCGGCGCGCCGAAGATGCGCGCGGGGGTGTCCTCCTCGACGATCGTTCCCTGGTCCATGAAGATGACGCGCGAGCCGACCTGGCGGGCGAAATTCATCTCGTGCGTCACCACCAGCATCGTCATGCCCCGGGCGGCGAGATCGCGCATCGCGGTGAGGACTTCGGCGACCAGCTCAGGATCGAGGGCGCTCGTCACCTCGTCCAACAGCATGGCCTTGGGCTCCATCGCCAGGGCGCGGGCGATGGCGACGCGCTGCTGCTGGCCGCCCGACAACTCTTCCGGGTAGGCATCTTCCTTGTCGGCGAGGCCGACCTGCGCCAAGAGCTCGCGGCCGCGTCGCTGCGCTAGCTCTTTCGGCTTGCGCAGGACGTGCACTGGCGCCTCGATCACGTTGCCCATCACGGTGAGGTGGGGGAAGAGATTGAACTGCTGGAAGACCATGCCGACCTGGGCGCGCACGGCGGATATCGCGCGATTGGAATGCGGCCGGAAGAGCCCGTTATTCTCATTGCGATAGGCCAGTTGCCCGTCGATGCGGATGCGGCCCTTCTCGGCGATCTCGAGATGGTTGATGCAACGCAGCAGCGTCGACTTGCCGCTGCCCGACGGGCCGATGATGCAGACGACCTCGCCGGCGGCGACCGCAAGATCGATGCCGCGCAGCACATGGTTGTCGCCGAAATGCTTGTGCAGCCCCTCGATCTCGATCATCGGCTGGCGAGGCAGGAAGGGTAAGTCGCTCACGAGCGTCTCCGGCGATAGCCGCTTTTGGTGACGCGCTCGAGATAGGCGACGAAGCGCGCGGCGGGAAAGCTAACGGCGAAATACATGAAGCCGACGACGGTATAGAGGGTGAAATATTGGAAGTTGCGCGCGGCGAGGATCTGGGCGGTGAAGACGACCTCCTGGATGCTGACGACCGAGCAGAGCGCGGTGTCCTTGAACAGCCCGATGAAGTAGTTGCCGAGCGTCGGGATGACGATGCGGATCGCCTGCGGCAGGATGATGCGCCGCATTGCGAGCATCCGCGTCATGCCGAGCGCCGCGGCCGCATCGTGTTGACCGCGCGCGATCGCCTGGATGCCGCCGCGGTAGACCTCGGAGAGATAGGCGGAATAGTTGAGGGTGAGGGCGATGACGCCGGCGGTAAAGCTGTCGAGGCGGATGCCGATCTCGGGCAGCACATAATAGACGTAAATGAGTTGGAGCAGCAGGGGCGTGCCGCGGATCGCCTCGACATAGGCGTTGACCAGCCAGCGCAACGGGGCGAAGCGCGACATGCCGCCTAGCGCGACGAGCAGGGCGAAGACAAGGCTCAGGGCGATGACGACGAGCGTCAGCTCAACCGTCAGCATCAGCCCGGTGAGGAGCGGTCCGAAATTACGGAGCGCGATCTCGAGGTTGAAGATTTCCATTGCGGCGATTCAGCCGGGGCTTGAAGACGCCCCAGCTGACGCGACTGTCAGTTATCGAGCTGATTCAGGGATTTAGCTTGTACATCACGAGGTTGCGGTCGCTCAGCCCATAGTTCTTGAGGATCGCGCTGACATGGCCGTTGGCGCGCATTTCCGCCAGCGCCTGCGTGTAGGCGGAGCGCAGCGTGCAGTCCTCCTTGCGCATGGCAAAGCGGGCCATGCCGTAGCCGCCGCCGTTGATGATGTCGGCCGGCGCCGGGATGCTCCACAACGGCTCGAGGTTGTGGTTCTGGTTGGTCTTGGCAAATTCGAGATAGACGAGATCGTCCTCGAGCACGGCCTGCAGGCGGCCCTGGTTGAGGCTCTGCAGCTCGTCGATCTCGGTCTTGAAGGAGGTCGGGGTGACGCCAATCTTGCGCAGGTAGAAATCGGCCGCCGAGCCCGAGATGTCGCCGACCTGTTTGCCCTTCAGATCGTCGTAGGACTTGATGCCGAGCGGGTTGCCTTTGGAGACGACGATCACCGGCCCGTACCAATAGGCGGGGCCGCTGAAGCTGATCACCTTGTCGCGTTCCGCCGTGTGATGGATGTTGCCGGCGATGACGTCGGTGCGCTTGGAGAGGAGCGCGGGAACTTGCGATTCCCAGGGCATCCATTCAAGCTTGATGTTCTTGACCCCCATCCAGTCGAGCACCGCCTTGTTCATGTCCCAGTCGATGCCCTTGGCCTGCTTGCTCTGCTCGTCGAGCCACGCCTCGGGTGGGTTGACCGAAAAGCCGAGCGTGATGCCATCCTTTTGCGCTTTCACCAGCGAAGGGTCGCCGCAATTGTCGAACATTGGCTGAGACTCGTTGAAGAAAGTTTGCTGCTGCGCCAATGCTGGCAGCGCGACGAGCGAGCCGGCAAGGCCGAGAGCAAGGATGAACCGATCTGATCTGCGCATGATGTCCTCTCCTCAGTTTTATCGTTGCTGTACCCTTTTTGGAGGGCCCGTCCTCCCCGTAAGACCGCGCGGGCACGATGAGCACTTGTGGCGAAGATGCTGACGGAATCCCGGCCGCATCAGCGAGGCGATCCGACACTCGAGACCGTCGTGGCCGGAAGGCGCCCTGCGCCATCGCGGTAATCGCGAAGCAGGCGCAAACGGTAGCATGCGGCCAAACGCCAAGGCCAGTTGATAAAAGCGCGGCGAATTCATCAACGCGACGTCCGGCTGCGGCGCGTTAACGTGCGGCCCGACGGATCCGGGCGCATGGCATCGAGACCTTCGCGCAGCGCGATGGCGAGCAGCCAGAAAGCCAGCGGCGATCCGACCACACAGCCGGCCGCCTTCTTGTGCTTGCGGCAGGCCGCCGCCACAGCGTCGCGCGCGGTGATGAAATCGCGGTGGGCGAACTGGCCCGGGATGCCGAGCGAGACCGAGAGGTCGGTATGGCCGACAAAGCCCACATCGACGCCGGGCACGCTCATGATGGCGTCGGCGTTGCGCACGCCGGCTGCGGTCTCGATCTTAACGATGGCCATCATGGGCCGGTTGGCCGCCGCCATGGTCACGGCAACGTCGCCGACGCGGTAATTCGTCATGCGCCAAGCCGAAAGCGGCGCCGCGCGTGCTGTGCGGCGGATAGCGCGTTGCCTGCACGATCGCCTCGGTCTGGACCTGCGTCTCGATCACTGGCACCATCACCCTCAGCGCGCCGAGATCGAGCGGCCGGCAGATCTGGTCGTGTCGTGCGCCCGGCGGGTTGACGAGCGCCGCCAGCCCGGCGCCGCGCGCATGCGCGATCTGCCTCTTGATCGTCTCGACGCTCCAGCCGCTGTGCAGCATGTCGAGGATGATGAACTCGGCACCGCGTCGGCGACGATGCGCGCGAGGGCAGGGTTGTCGAACTCGAAGACCATCGTCCCGAAGGCCAGCTCGCCGGAAGCGAGCCGCGATTTGAGCGTGGCGTCAGCCATCGCGCGCCATCCGCGGTGTGCGGTACAGCGTCTCGCCCTTGGCCTTGATCTCGACGTCGACGAGGTAGCGCTTGACCGTCGCCGTGTCGATGGTCATGCCTAGCCCCGGCGCGTCGCGCAAATGGATGAGGCCGCCGCTATCCGGCATTAGGTGATTGCGCGTCAGCTCGAAGGCGAGCGGTTTCGATTCGGCCGGAAACTCGCAGATCTCGTGCGCGGCGAGCCCGGCATAGGGCTGCAGCGAGGCCGAGAGGGCGAGATGGGTCGTGAAAGTGTGATTGACGAAGGTGACGCCACGCGCGACGGCGTAATCGGCGATCTGCTTGGCCCGTCCGATGCCGCCGATTCGGCCGGTGTCGATCTGGATGAAGCTGACCCCGGCATAATCGATGAGATGGCGCGCCATGTAGGTATTGTGGCTACCTTCGCCTGCGGCGAGCCGCACCGCGCCAGACTCCTTGGCGAGGTCGCGATAGGCATCGAGCGCGCCGCTGACGAATGGCTCCTCGAGCCAGTGGGCGCGGAACTCGGCGAGCGCGGCGAGCCGCGCGCGGGCCGCCGCCAGATTGTCGACCCAGATGGCGCCGGCATCGACGAGGAGGATGCCGTCGGCGCCGAGTCCCTCGCGCGCCGCCGCGAGCTGGTCGCGGTCTTCCGTGGCGCCCGTCTGTCCGAACGGTCCCCAGCCGAATTTAACGGCGCGGAAATTGCGCGCCCGCATCGCCTTCGCCTTTTCCAGCGTCGCCGCGGCATCGTCGCCGAAGAGCAGCGAGGCATAGGGCCGCTTGGGATACGCCGTCTTAGTGCCAAGCAGGCGGTAGACCGGCTCGCCGAAACGCTGGCCGAGAAGATCCCAGAGGGCGATCTCGATCCCGGAGAAGGTATGATCGGTCTGCAGCAGGTCGAGGCTGTTGCGGGCGACGAGGCGGGCGATCCGCCCGATATCGGCGATCCCCTCGATACGCTGGCCGAGGACCGAGTCAAGGACCGGCTGACAGGCGCCGTGTGAACGCGGGCAGATGGCGGCGGCGATCGAGGTCAGCGGCGAGGCCTCGCACTCGCCCCAGCCGACATAGCCGCCGCCAGCGACGCGAATGAGCAGCGCGTCCTGGCTGCCGTCGCCCTCTGTCGTCACCTCCGGCATCGAGAGATAGAAGAAATCGACGGCTTCGATCTGCATGTGAAAGATCTCCGGTGAGCCATGGACTGGGCGGTCATAAATTACGCAGGGCTTTGCGGCAGCAGCGACGGCCTGTCGGGAATGCAGTCCCACGACGAGGTGGAGGCCATGCTCGCCATGCGAATGGTTGCGACCCGCGATTGCCCTCAGACCTCGATGCCGACTTCACCGCCTTGAGAATTTTCGGGCCATCTGTCGATTTGCATTTCATGGTGAGACTCGATCGTACTAACCCGAACTTGAGCATTTCATGGGGTCTGCCTCACTTTCCGTGCTGCTTGTCTTAATCAGCTGCTTGCCGATATCGATGCGCATGCAAACGAATTCAGCGTGGTCTCGCGGGCCAGTCGTGCGGATTCTGGGTACCGAGCGCTCCTGCGGTGACTGGGTGATCCCAGCAGCACGGAAAGTGAGGCAGACCCCCTTGTTTGTCACGCGACAAGCGCGGACGCGATCTTCTCGTGACCCCATTCATGGGCTTGCTGCCGAAGTCTCACGGATATTGGCATCCACTTCGTTCGTAGATACATAATCGTATCTACAGGAGACCGGTTTGCGTTGGATATGGGACCGTGAAAAAGCCGCTGCGAACCTCGTCAAACATGGGGTTTCCTTCGACATGGCCGCCCGTGTCTTCCAGGACCCGTTCTCCCTTACCTATCCCGATCCCTACCCCGATGAAGAGCGGTGGCGGACTATCGGGAGGCCCAGCAGCGACAGCCAGGTCACCCTGTTCGTACGCACATACGTGGCCCGATGACGACGAACCTGACCCCGTGGGCCGGATCATAAGCGCCCGCCGGGCCGAAACGCACGAAAGGAAAGCCTATGAAGAAGGGTAATCCTAACCCTTTGACGGAAGCGCAGAAGGCCGAGCTTGAGGCCCTGGCAGGCATGCCTGACAACACGATCGACACCAGCGATATGCCGCCGGTCACCGATTTTACCGGGGGCATTCGCGGCGCGTTCTTTCGTCCCATCAAGAAGCCGCTGTCGCTCCGGCTAGATGCGGACATAGTTGACTGGTTCCGCCAGGGTGGAGAAGGCTACCAGAGCCGAATCAACGCGGCGCTGCGTGAATACGTCAAGCAACACAGCTAATTGTAGTAGGCCGGCACCGACCGCGCGGTCGCGTTCCGCTGGTCGAGCGATCCGCGGACAGGCGTCGCGGGGGCATTGTCACGGGAACCTGTTTTTACGTGTTATTACTTGCTTGGGAGTGAGTGTCGAAACCAGTGATTCCAATAGGTTAGCCCGTCGCTTCAGGCTTCTGATCGCCCTCTACTTACTTGATGTGACAATGCCGCTCCAGCCGCACCTCCGAGGCCGGCTTGTCCTCGCGCGCAACCCCTGATAGACGACTTGGCGGAGAAGGCCGTCAGCCGTCCAGGTCGAAAAGGTCACCTCGACGACGAGCTTCGGCCGAGCCCAATGCACACGTGAGAGCTCGAGCCTCGAGCGGAACCGCGTCTCACGCGGCGGCGGCTCGGCGAGCGGCATCTTGTCGACGGCGAGAGGCTTCAGGCGTGCCACGAGGTCCGTCAATTCTTGATCCGTCACGCCAGCGCCGACACGGCCAGCATAGACTAGGCGGCCATCTCCATCATAATAGCCCAGGAGCAGCGCTCCGAGCCCTTGCCGGCCGCCTTTGGGTTCGGTCCAACCGACGATAACGAATTCCTGCTGTGAATCGGCGTGGGGTCCCGACGCCGATCGGCGCGATAACCGATTGATTCTTCGAAATTTGATGGGGTCCGTCGCGGGCGCCTATTCACAATCCAGCTCATCCGACTCGCGGTTTCGTCCTTCGAAGGTTTTCCGACGCCGGCCCATCGAGCACGCGCCAACCCTTCGTGCCGGCCGGCATCCGAAAACCTCTACGAAACCGGCACCCAGTGTGAAAGCTGAATTTTGCACTGCACTGCACACCTTTGCTCCTCACTCAGCGTTGAGGTTCGAGGCGGCCTGCGATCGAGCAACGTCATCGGCATATTCACAGGAATGGCGCCAGCGTCCGGCCGGCTATCGCGTTTCAGGCTCAACTCCCCCCGGGGTTGAATGATCCAGCTTCCGTGGCGTCGGCCTCGTTTCCGGCATGGCGAGGGCCATCAACAGCAGGGCGGCCAGGGCGACGGCTGCGAGAGTGAGGAAGGCCGCGTTGTAGCCAAACGCCGCGACGATGAAGCCGGCCGCGCCCTGGCCTGTCGAACCGCCGATCCCCTGGATCGTGCCGAGCACGCCCCGAGCGAGGCTGTAATGGCCGGTGCCGCGCATCATGTCGGCGAGCACCAAAGGCAGTAGCGCCTCGTACATGCCCGCGCCCACGCCGTCGAGCAGCTGGACGCCGAGCAGCCAGGAGGGATCGTCATATGAGGCGCAAAGCAAGCCGCGTAGCGGCACTGCCGCGAAGGCGATGATCAGCAGCGGCTTGCGGCCGAGCGCATTGGCACGGGTGACGAGGAGCGCCATCGGGATCGTCGCCAATTGCGTGACGATGATGGCTGTGGAAGTGAGCCCGGTTTCGTAGCCGGGATGGGCAAGGGCGAGCTTCTGGGCAACGAGCTGTAGCAGCGGGCCATTGGCGAAATTTAAAATGGCCGCCGCGGCCGCGAACACGACAAGCGGCCGGGAACGCAACAGGACACGCCAGCTCTCCGGCCGACGCAAGGCTCGGGTGTCCTCCGCTGCGAGACCGCGGGCCCTCTCATGATCGATGGCCCGCGCCGGAATCGCCAGCACCGCGACAATGGTCAGCGCCGCGAAAACCGGCAAGAGATAGAAGGGCGCCGCTTGCGAGAAGATTGTCCCGAAAATGCCCACGACGACGGCGATGAAGACATTGCCGACGCGGTCGAAGACAGCGTTGCGGCCAAGCCGGGCGGGCAGGGCTTCCCTTTCGAAGAGACCGACCGTTATCGCGGCAACGACCGGCGCGAACACGCCCCCGAGGACCGCCATGGTGATATCGGCGGCGAGCACGACCGGAATGGTTGGCATCCAGACGACGGCGAGGCCGCAAACCGAGAGGACCACCGTACCGGCGATGAGCAGAGCGCGCTTTCCCCGCATATTGTCGATCAAGGCGCCGACCGAGGGGTGCAGCATGATGCCAGTCAGGCCGCTTACGGTGAGAACAGCGCCGATCGTCGCCTGGCTCCAATGCGCATTGGTGAGGAGGTAGACGATCACGTAAGCGCCGAGGCCGCCCCGCACATCCGCGAGGAGGAAATTGACCCAGTCCAGAGCAACGAGCCGCATGGGGGTGACCGCTTGCCGAAAGATGCACGATCCGCTGTATCGACCGATGAGCAATGATGACAACAGGAGAACGCAGCACACGCGCTTTGGATCGTTAGGTTGGAATTGCCAAGGGGCAGGGGCGGAGCCCTTTGCGGCCGTTCGGCTCGGGTGCTCAGCATGACGCGAGTTGATCCCATCCAATTCACACGCCGCAAGGGCAATATGTTATGCATGCAATGGCGCAAAGCGTGGTCCAGCCTGGAGAAGGCAGATGAGACGACGCGAGTTCATCACGCTTGTCGGCGGCGGCGCGGCGGTTATGTGGCCGCTCGGTGCGCTTGCTCAAACGCCAGGTAAGGTCTTTCGCGTCGGGTTGCTCGGTGCCAGAGCCATAACTGACAACAGTCCCTTTGGGGCATCGCTCATCCGCGGCCTCGCCCGACACGGCTATGCGCTTGATAGAAACTTGGCATTCGAACGCCGCGAGGCGGAGGGGAACGTACATCGCCTGCCGCAACTCGCCGCCGAACTCGTGGCAAGCAAGGTCGACGTCATCATTGCCTTCGGCTATCCGGCGGCTCTCGCCGTCAAGCAGGGGACGACTCTTCCGGCGGTGGCGTTCGGAGCGGGCGATCCAGTCGGAACTAGACTGGTCGACAGCCTGGCGCGGCCAGGCGGCAACCTTACCGGCATCTCGGACGTGTCGGCGGAAGTCACGCCAAAGCGGCTGGAGCTTCTCAAGCAGTTTGCGCCCGGCTTGCGCCGGGTGGCGGTGCTGTGGAACGCCGACGACCTCGGAATGACGCAGCGTTACCAGGCGTCGGAGGCGGGCGCCCGGCAGCTGGGTGTCAGCGTCCAGCCATTGGGTGTGCGCGAGCCCGCTGATTTCGACCAGGCGTTCGGAGCAATGAATCGCGACATGCCCGACGCGATTCTTATGGTCGCCGATTCGCTCACCACTCTCAACCGAAAGCTGGTTTTCGCGTTTGCGGAGGCGCATCGGCTGCCGGCCATCTATGAGTTCGATTTCCTTGTCCGCGACGGCGGCTTGATGTCATATGGTCCGGATTACGACGAAAGTTTCGACCGCATAGCAGCCCTCATAGATCGCATTCTAAAAGGAACGAGCCCTGCGGAACTGCCGTTCGAACAGCCGACACTCTTCCGCTTTGCCCTCAACCTGCGGACTGCCAAGTCCATCGGGTTCGAAGCCCCGGCCGAATTGCTCGCTCGCGCCGACGAGGTGATCGAATGAGGCGGCGCGAGTTCATGCCGGTTTGATGGTTGCTGTCGATTAGAAAACTGAATTGGTCGGGATCGCTGCTCCTGGCGCATCAGCTCCATGGAGGCTGCTCCGGCGAATGACGACGAACCACCCCGTGGCGTCATTCGAGCTTGGCCACCCCGAACGGCCGGAGTCGACCCATACCGGTCACTCGCCTGGAGTTGGGCATTGGCCCTCTTTGTGGCACTAGGTCGCAAGTTCGCCGAGTCAGCTATCGCGTTCGGGAGCCAAATGAAGCTGAGTAATCTCCATCTGGTCGCCATCATCGGGCAGGTCATCCTGCCGGCGTGGATGGTCAATGCCGAGCAGGCAACAACGGCAGTCGCCGGCGGCATTCTTCAGGCTGACTCGATGAAGGCCGGTTTGCCCCTCTCGTCTCGAGTCGTTGCGCTGACGGCGAAGGGTAGTGACGCAGTCGCCAACATCGGCGCCAGCAATGCCTCGGCTTACGCGTTCAATAGGCCAGCTGGGGCCCCTGACAACATCGTAGTCGTGGTGGAAGAGAATCATGGCTATTCGCAGATCATCGGCAACCCTGACGCCGCTTACATCAACTCCCTTGCTGCGGCGGGCACGCTGTTCACGAACTACCATGCAGTCAGCCATCCGAGTGAGCCGAATTATTTCGCCCTTTTCTCGGGCTCTACCCAGGGCATCACGGGCGACGGCACGTACTTCTTCGCGAACGCGCCTACGCTCGCTGGCGAATTGCGGCAAGCCGGATATAGCTTCGTCGGCTATGCCGAACCCCCTATAGATCGGGATCATACCCCCTGGTTGAGCTTTGGAGACTCGGAAGGCGTGGGTCAGGCTTTCAGCCAATTTCCAACCGACTTCACCAAGTTGCCAACCGTATCCTTCGTCAGTCCCAACCTGCTGAACGACATGCACGACGGCAGCATAGCCAAGGGTGATCGGTGGTTGAACGTCAATCTAAGCGCCTATGCCAATTGGGCGATGACCCACAACAGTCTGCTGGTGGTCACATTCGATGAAGATCAGGGCACAACCAACAATCGAGTTGCCACAATCGTTGTTGGCGATGGGGTCGGCGCTGGCCAGAGCGATCAGCTGACTGACCACTACGCACTGCTTCATACAGTCGAGACCTTGTACGGTCTGCCACCCCTCGCCGCGAGTGCGACTGCTCGGGTGATGAGTTTCGCGCCACCGAACGGTGCGCCGTAGCTGAGGCTCGGTCGCCTTTCGTCACGCTCGGTCATCTGGGACGGTCACCCGCTAACCGTCCGGGGTCGACCCATTGCGGTCCTTCGCAAAGTCGTGCTTTAGCTTATCCGCTTGACTGCATTGACGAAGCAGCTTGAGCGGCTCCAATAGGGGTGGGCAAGACGACTCTCGGACGCGCTCTCAGCGCCTCGATCGGGAGCGGGTTCATTGATGGGGACGACCACTCTGATCCCGACACGTCTTGGTATTGCTCAATCCGCGAACAAGCATCGCCATGGTAGAGAGCGGCCTCGCGATCCTTGAGAGCAGGCCAGCCGTCGTGGTTGCCTACCCGTTGACTTGCATCAACTGGATATATTTCCGACGGAAGTTTGGAGACGCCGGAATTCGAACTCTCTTCTCTCTTCATCAGCTTGCGTCCCACATTTGCATCCATCGTCGATGAACGACGAGGACGCCTGTTTAACGAGGATGAGCAACAGCGCACTCGTGATCGCCGAAGGGTATGACGCGAGGCCCTTCAGCGCCCTAGAGGGTCGTCGACGTCTAAATTTCAAACGGACCCACTACCGAAACGGACATCGCCTGGACGTTCACGCCCGCGCTGCGTAAGATACGGTTCCCGTGTCGCGATGCCATGGAGGCAACGATGAACGCGCGAGAACAACACCGCGCCACCTCGGACGGTCGGACTGCCGAAGCACCGTTTCCCCGATCAGCCGTGCCGTTCGACGCCGATCTGCTCGACGAACTCATGCAGCAGGCGGGCATCGACATTCTCGTCATGTCGTCGAAACACAATATCCAGTATCTCCTCGGCGGCTACCGCTTCTTCTTCTTTGATCATTTCGACGCGATCGGGGTCAGCCGATATTTGCCGCTGCTCGTCTATCCCAAGGGCCATCCCGAGCGTTCGACCTATATCGGAAACCCGATGGAATCCTACGAGAAGGAGCTGAACCGCTTCTGGGTGCCGCGCGTCGAGGCCGCGGCTTCGGGCACGACCGACGCGATGCGATTGGCGGTGGACCATCTGCGCCGGATCGGGGGGGAGCAACGCCGGATAGGAATAGAAAGAGCCTTTCTGCCGGCGGATGCCGAAGCGCTGCTGCGGAGCGAGCTGCCCCGGGCGGAGATCGTCGAGGCTCTGGTGACCCTGGAGCGCTTGCGGGCGCGCAAGACGCCGCTGGAGCTGAAGCTGTTGCGCGAGGCTTCGGACCGGGTCGTGGACGCGATGCTAGCCGTCATGGCCGGCCATGGGTCCGGCACGTCAAAGCGCGAGCTGGTCGAGGCGCTTCGCCGCGAGGAAGTGCAACGCGGCCTTTCGTTCGAGTATTGCCTCATCACGGCGGGAACGAGCTGCAATCGGGCGCCCTCCGATCAGTTGTGGCTGGAAGGCGATATCCTGTCGCTCGACTCCGGCGGGAATTACAAGGGGTATATCGGCGACCTGTGCAGAATGGCGATCCTCGGCGACCCCGATGCCGAGCTGAACGATCTGCTCGCCGAGATCGACGAAATTCAACAAGCCGCCAGGAAGCCGATTCGCCAGGGCGCCAAGGGGGCCGAGATCTTCGCTGCCGCCGAAACAGTGTTGAAAGCATCCGCTCGCGCTAACTCGCTCGATTTCGTCGCCCATGGAATGGGCCTCATCAGCCACGAGGCGCCGCGCCTGACCAGTCGGGGGCCGGTGCCTTATCCCGCCTACGATGCCGATCTTCCGCTCGCGTCTGGAATGGTTATTTCGATCGAGACGACGCTGCAGCATCCTCGCCGGGGGTTCATTAAGCTAGAGGACACGGTCGCCGTCACCGACAATGGCTGGGAAGCATTCGGCGACTCCGGCCGGGGTTGGAATAGGGGGGGCACAGCTCCCGAGCCGGTTCGAAGCGGCGCCAGCGTCTGAGGCTCCATCGTTGAGCTGGAACCCAATTCTGGGGAGCTATTGTTGGATTGCCTAATCGCCGCCGCGAGATTTCTACGCGAAATTCAGGATACGGAAAGCGAACCATGGCCACGACCGATCTTCCCAAACCGGACCATTCCCGAAACATGCGCCTGGTTGGCTACAGCGATCAGGGCGGCCGCACGGACGGCGTCCAAATCATGGTGCATCGTGGCTATGCCTATATCGGACACATCTTCTCGAAGGGCTTCAGCGTTATTGATGTCCGTGATCCGGGCAAGCCTCGACCGGTCAAATACGTGCCCGCGCCGCCGAACACCTGGAGCCTGCATCTACAAGCCTTCGACGATCTGCTGCTGGTGATCAACAACAAGGACATGTTCGCGCAGCCGGACCTCGCCGACGAGAAGAATTACTACAAGGGGGCGGTCGATCAGCACGCCCATTCCGGGTCGACCGCGCGCGACTGGTCGGCCGGGCTCGCCGTCTACGACATCTCCCAACCCGACGATCCGCGCCAGATCGGCTTCATGCCGGTGGAAGGCACCGGCCTCCACCGCCTCTGGTATGTGGGTGGGCGCTGGGCCTACGCCTCGGCGATGCTCGACGGCTTCAGCGATTACATCCTGATCACGATCGACATGCAGAATCCGAAGAGCCCGCGGCTCGCCGGCAAGTATTGGTTGCCGGGCATGAATGTCGCCGCCGGGGAGAAGGCGAATTGGCCTCTGAAGAGCGGCCGCTTCGGCCTTCACCACGCGATCATCCATGACGACATCGCCTATTGCAGCTGGCGCGATGCCTGTCTCGTCGTGGTCGATGTGTCGGATAAGGCCAACCCCAAGCAGATCGTACACAAGAGCTGGGCGCCGCCCTTCGGCGGCGGCACACATAACGCGCTGCCGCTCCCCGACCGCAATCTCCTGATCGTGGTCGACGAGACCGTGCTCGACAATCAGAAGGACGGGTTCAAGCCGATCTGGGTGTTCGACAACCAGGTGAAATCGAATCCGATCAGCATCTCCACTTTCCCGCCGCCCTCCGACAAGGACTACCTGAAGGTCGGCGGCCATTTCGGACCACACAACATCCACGAGAACCGGCCCGGCAGCTTCGTCAGCTCCGAGCTGATCTTCTCGACGTATCAGAACGCCGGCCTCAGGGTGTACGACATCCGAGACCAGTTCAGGCCGAAGGAAGTGGCCGCTTTCGTGCCGCCACCACCGACGAAATGGGTCGATCCTCGACCGAACCGGCCGATCGTGCTCCACTCGGCTGATGTCTTCGTCGACAAGAACGCACTCTGCTACGTGACCGACTTCAGCGGGGGCCTCTACATCGTCGAATACGAGAGCTAACCGACGGAGCCGAGCGCGCGAGGACCGACGCCATGGCCGACACGGACCTCATTAAGCCGACCTACGCATACAACATGCGCCTGATCGGCCACTCCGATCAGGCCGGCCGCTCCGACGGTCAGCAGATCATGGTGCGGAACGGCTACGCCTATATCGGCCACGTCTGCTCGAAAGGCTTTTCCGTCATCGATGTGCGCGATCCGACCAAGCCGAAGACGGTCAACTACATCCAGAACCCGCCCAACACCTGGAGCCTCCATCTTCAGGTGCACGACGACCTCCTCCTCCTGGTCCATGGCAGGGACATGTTCTCCCAGCCGGAAATGGCGGACGAGCGCAACTACTACAAGCCGAAGGCCGGCACCCACGGTCACGAGGAGGCCCTGAGCGCGCGCAACTGGTCGGCCGGCATGGCCGTCTTCGATATCTCGAAGCCGGCCGAGCCGCGGCAGATCGGCTTCATGCCCGTCGACGGCACCGGGTTGCACCGCATCTGGTATGTCGGCGGGCGTTGGGCCTACGCCTCGGCGATGATAGAGGGATTCAGCGACTACATCCTCATCACCGTCGATGTGCAGGACCCGACGAAGCCGCGCATCGCCGGCCGCTATTGGCTGCCGGGGATGAACCTTGCGGCGGGCGAAACGGCCCACTGGCCGTTGGAACTCGGGCGCTACGGCTTGCACCACGCCGTCATTCACGACGACATCGCGTATTGCGCGTGGCGCGATGCCTGTCTGGTCGTTGTCGACGTTGCCGACAAGAGCAACCCGAAACAGATCGTCCACAAAAATTGGGCGCCACCTTTCGGTGGCGGGACACATAACTGCCTGCCCCTGCCCGACCGCGATCTCCTCATCGTTCTCGACGAAGCGGTGCTCGACAACATGGAGGACGGCTTCAAGCCGATTTGGGTATTCGACAACCATGTGAAGGCAAACCCGATCAGCATCGCCACCTTCCCGCTGCCTGGAGACAGAGACTACATTGCGGTCGGCGGGCATTTCGGTCCGCACAACATCCACGAAAACCGGCCTGGCAGCTTCCAGAGCTCGACGCTGATCTTCGCCACATACCAGAATGCCGGCGTCCGGGTTTACGATATCAGCGACCAGTTGCGTCCGGTCGAGGTCGGGGCTTGCGTGCCACCAGCTCCGAAGAAACTGGTCGACCCACGCCCCAACCGGCCGGTGGTCCTCCATTCGGCCGACGTTTTCGTCGACAAGAACGGCATCGCCTATTGCACCGACTGGAGCGGCGCCGGTCTCTACATCATGGAATACACGGGCTGAGCCCTTTTCCTTCCTGAGAGCGGTGTCGCTCGCGCGAAAAGGGCGGCACCAAGGGTAGCGGCCTTTTCGGATTCGCATTGATGACGGCTTCAGGCGACTATTTGACGCCCCAGATCTTCTTGTATTGGTCCTTGTAGCCGTTACCCGGGTCGAAGATGTTCTGCGCGCCGCCGTCCTTGTCGATGTTGGCGTTGATGAACAGGTGGACGTTCGCCACGAAACCGCTCGCCGGCTGGCCGGCCAAGGCGCGATTCATCTCGTCGATGCACTGCCAACCATGCAAATGCAGCGGTTCGGCGACCGTGGCCAGCTGATACTGCTTCTGCCGAATGCGCTGGAAGGCCGGCACCGAACCGTCCCCCGCCGCGATCTGGCGGGGATAGCCGGTCGCCGGGTCGACGCCGGCGGACACCAGCGAGGGGGCTGCGAAGTCGAAGTAGAGGTCGTTGACGCCGATCGAGTAGGTCCAGGCCTTGCCATACTTGGCGAGCAGCGAAGTCGTCAGCTGCCCCATGCGGTTGGAAAGATCGCCGATCGGGGTGTCCTCGACCGACAGCACCTTGCAGCCCGTGCACCCCTCGACCGCCGCCTTTTCGGCGTTGGTCTTGGCCGTGGCGATCGCGTAGATCGAGTCAGTGAACAGAATGACGCCCGCGGTGCCTCCCGAGTCGACCACGGCAAAGAGGCCTGAGGCCTTCGCGACCTCGTTCGGGTCAGTGGTAATGTTGGTAAAGACGCCCGGAACGGCCTCGATCTTGCCGGGGCCCGGCCCGGCATGCCACCCGACGACCTTGATGCCTGCCGCGACCGCCTGCTCGACGATCGGCGCCTGCTCGGCGGCGTCGATCGTGCCGAGAATGATGCCGTCGGGCTTGAGTGCGATCGCCTGAGTCAACGCGGACGAACGCGCCGGGACCGAGCCCTGGCCATCGAGGATGCGGAAGTCCCAGCCGATCGCCTTGGCGGCTTCCTCGGCGCCATCGCCGACGCCGCTGGCGCCGCCGTTCTTCTGGTCGGCCGAGACGTAGATGACCAGCTTCTTGCCCTGCGCCTTCGGACCGGTGGTCGGGCCGGTCCAGGTCGTGACCGGCGCCGCCGCCTGGGCGATGTAGTCCTTGGCCATTTTCATGAAGGCATCATCGGCTGCTTGGGCGGCAACGATGTGCGATCCGACAATTACCGCAGAAGCCACCAGGCCCCCGCCGATCAAGCGAAACTTCGACATCCTGATTCCTCCCTGTGAGATGCTGGCAAGCCCTACGGCTCGTCAGGCCGGTTGTTCCGGCGCTTCAGCGACGGCCACACTTGGCCGCCGATACTGGCAAGCGGGCGATTCCGGTTGAAACCTAGCCCGCCTCTACTTGCTTCCTAGCTCGAATCCTTCACGACACGGTCTGGTCGTGCCACCGTGCGCCGGCGTTGCGCGAAGGCCGCGAGCGCAATGGAAATGACCAACGTAGTGCCGTTGAAGAGGGGTTCGACGAAGAACGCCCCGCCGAGTTGCTGGATTCCGGAAATGCCGACGGCGAGGATCAAGACGCCAAAGATCGTGCCCCAGATGTTGACCCTGCCCGGCTTGATGGTAGTCGAGCCGAGGAATGCGCCGACGAGCGCGGGAAGCAGATAGTCGAGCCCGACATTCGCCTGTCCGATCCTGAGCTTGGCGGCGAGCACGCAGCCGGCAAGCCCGGCTATCAGGCCGGAGGCGACGAACACGCCGATCACATAGGCCCTGACCGGGATGCCGTTGAGCGCGGCCGCCTTCTCGTTGGCGCCGATCGCGTAGATGTGGCGGCCGATCGGCAGCCGTTCGCTGATAATCCAGAGCACGACCGCCAGGACGATCACGTAGATGGCTGGGATCGGGATGCCGGCGATCGACAGCGTGTTGATGCTGATGAAGTCCGCGGGCAGTACGCCGATGATCTGGCGCCCATCGGTATGCCAAAGGGCAAGCGCGTAGAGGATGGTGCCAGTGCCGAGCGTGGCGATGAAGGAGTCGACTTGCGCCACTTCGACGAGCAGGCCGTTGATCAGGCCGACCAGCGCTCCGCAGGCAATCACGATCAGAATGGCCAGCGGCCACGGGACCCCGAACTTGACCAGCAGGCTCATCGCCAGGATGTGCCACATGACGATGCCGAAACCGACGGTGAGATCGATGCGGCCGGCCATCATCGGCAAAGTCGCGGCCAGCGACAGGAGCGCGATGATCGCCTTGTCGCTGAGGATCGAACGGAAGTTGAGGTAGGTCGGGAAGGTGGATGGCAGGAGGAGCGAGAAGAAAATGATCAGTAGGATCGTTAGGATCGGCAGGCCATAGACCGGCAGCAGCCGTCCGATCGCCCGCCACCGCGACAGCGCAGCGAGCTCTGACCGGGTTGGCTCGAGTGCGTTGGATTTAATGGACTGCATGAACGCCCCGGGCCGGGTCGATGAAAACGGCGGCAGCCGCTTTCGTTGAGTGTCCGATGTTGGCGGAGGCTGCGGCGAGCAGATTTTCGACCGAGAGGTCGGCGGCGGCAAGTTCGGCAACGACGCGGCCACGATCGAATACCAACGCGCGGTGGCACACGTTGGCGACCTCCTCGAAATCAGTCGACACGATCAGTATAGTGGCTCCCGCCCGGAGAGCTACGTCGAATAGCCGGTAGATCTCTGCCTTTGCGCCGACATCGACGCCAGCCGTCGGGTCCTCGAAGACATAGACCTTCGCTGCGAGGTGCAGCCAACGCCCGACCACTGCCTTCTGCTGATTGCCGCCTGACAAGAGCTCGATCGGCAGGGTCGGATCGTTCGGTCGCAGGCCAACCCGCTGGCCAAGTTCCAGCGAGGCTCTAGTCTCGCGGCCCGGCCCCAGCACGGAAAATAGGCTGAGCCCCGCGGCAACAGGGTTGAGGAACAGGTTTTCGCGGACCGTCAAGTTCGGCATGATGGATTCGCCGGCCCGATCGGCGCAGACCAGATTGATGCCGTAGCTCATCGCCTGTCGCGGCGAGGTCGGGGCTATCGTTTTGCCGTCGAGCAGAATGCGTCCGCCAGTGGTCGGCATGACGCCGAATAGCGCCCGGCCGACGCTTTCCTGACCTGCGCCGCGCAGGCCAACGAAACCGATAACCTCGCCGGCGTGAATCTCGCAATCGACAGGGCCGACCGCGTCAACCACGACCGATTCGAGCACCAGACGCGGCGAGCCGCGGCGCTCCGCAGGACGGCGGAAGACCTGCGATGGCTCGCGGCCGACGATCAGCAGGATCGCCTCGTCGGGCGTGGTTTCCGTCACACGGCGCTCACCGGCGACGCGGCCGTCGCGCAAGACGACCATCCGGTCGGCAATCTCGAACACTTCGTCCAGTCGATGCGACACGTAGATCATGCCGACTCCGCGCGCGCACAACCGGCGCAAGGCAGCGAACAGCCGTGCCACCTCATCCGCCGGCAGGCTGGCGGTGGGCTCGTCGAGCACCAGGATCTCGGCCTCGGCGGCAAGCGCCCTGGCGATCGCGACAAGGGATTTCTCGGTTCGGCTCAGGCTCTGGATCCTGAGGTCGGGGTCGATGTCGGCGCCGAGCATTTCCAGCGCGGCGGCTGCGCGCCCGCGCGCCGCAGCCCAATCGACCAAGCCGTGGCGCCGCGGAAAACCGAGAGTCAGACAGATGTTCTCGGCGACCGTCATCCAATCAATCAGACCGAGATCCTGATGGATGAAGGCAATAGGCAGGCGCCTAAGGGAGCCCGTGACGTCGGCGCCGCGAAAGGTCACACTGCCTTTGTCGAGCGTGTAGACCCCAGCAAGAATCTTGATCAAGGTGGACTTGCCCGCCCCATTCTCACCGAGCAGCGCCAGGATTTCGCCTGCGTTCAGCCGCATGCCGACGTCACTCAGTGCCTGGGTCCCACCGAATTGTTTCGATACGTCCCGCACGACCAAAAGATCGTCACCGTCCGCCGTCGCACCTTTCCCGGGCTCCTCGATCGAGCCGGTCGCCGCAACGGCCTGCCGATCGGCATCCATTGGAGTTTCCTACCGCGGATCTGAGACTCTTGCAGCTGACGCGACGGCACGCCGTCCTGCACCAAGCGAGCTCAGGCTCTGGAGACGCTCAGCGCCGAGCACCCGATCATTGCTGGCGCGCTCCACTAAATCGAGGGTAAGGAATTCAGCAA
Source organism: Rhizobiales bacterium GAS188 (assembly GCA_900104855.1). Taxonomy (NCBI): domain Bacteria; kingdom Pseudomonadati; phylum Pseudomonadota; class Alphaproteobacteria; order Hyphomicrobiales; species Rhizobiales bacterium GAS188. The sequence goes on along the minus strand of FNSS01000002.1, from coordinate 22,734 downwards.
ACATGAAACTTGTCAATCTGGATTTTGCTGGAGAGCTAGGCCTAATGCCGCTGCGGCCTTTCGGCTTCGGTGGCACTCCCCTACGACATCGCGAGATATCGCAACAACCCGATGCGCCCCCTCGGCAGTGCGTGGAACGGCAATGCGGCATTGCGGCATTGCATTGGATCATGATCGGCAGGCGGGCGACCCCAGCCGAATGTCGGCAAACCCACAGCTGACCTTCAATCTGGCCCAGAGTTCAAGATCTCTGCAAAGCCTTTGTCCAAAGCTGGCCAGACAGATACCAAAGAACCGATGCGAGCACGAGGCTGCCCCCGACGATTGCCGCTTGGCCGGGTTGCTCTCCGAAGGCCAGCCAGACCCAGAATGGGCCAAGAACCACGTCGAGCAGCCCGATGAGGCCGGCCTCGCCCGAAGGGATGTAACGCCCGCCCGTCAGAAACAGAAGGTAGGCTAGGTCACCGACTCATAAAGCGCATCCAGATTTTGATTGCGGCGAGTTTGACGAGGCCGAGGTAATTGGCGTCGTGTTTTTCGAAGCGGGTGGCGATGGCTCTGAAATGCTTGAGTTTGCTGAAGAAGCGTTCGACGAGATTTCGAAAGCGATAGAGGAATGGACTGAAAGCCGGGATGTTGACGCGCCTCGGCATTGGCTTGACGTTGGCCCAAGCGCCGCGATCGGCCATGGTGCTGCGCAAGGCATCGCTGTCGTAGGCGCAGTCGCCGAGGAGTATCTGGCCTTTGGCGAGGCTGTCGAGCATATCGCTGGCGCTTTTGCCGTCGTGAGCTTGGCCTTCGGTCAGCTTCAGGGCAATCGGGTTGCCGTTGGCGTCGACGAGGGCATGTATCTTGGTTGTCAGCCCGCCTCGCGAGCGCCCCATGCATCGGGTTCCAACGTAGTCCCCAGAGGCAGTGCCGGAGCCTTCTTGCGAACCCCCTTTTTGACGTTGGCGGCGTGCTGATGCACCCGGATCGAGGAGGAGTCGACCATTTGCAGATCGCCCTCGTAAGCTATGGAGACGGCTTCGAAGATCTTGTCCCAGACGCCGATTTTCCGCCAGCGGACGAAGCGGTTGTAGCAAGTCGTGTAGGGGCCGTAGCGTTCTGGAATGTCGGCTCAAGGCGAGCCCGTACGCAGCCGCCAGTAGATGCCGTTCAACACCTTGCGATCATCAGCCCGTGGCACCCCTCGCGGTTTGTTGGGCAGCAACGGGGCGATGATCGACCATTCGAAATCGCTCAGTTCGTAACGGCGTGCGCTCATGATTGCTCCTCCACGGAGCTTGAATCACAACTCGCGCACCAAGGGAATCCGATTTATGAGTTTGTGACCTAGGGCGGTCGTCGTGATTCCGAACAGCGCCAGAATGATGAGTTGATGAGGGTTCGGAATTCCGGCTGCCATCAATGGCCAACAGATGACGGTGCATAATGCAGCACCAATGGCATTAATCGACGCCATCTCAAGCGAAGGATACCGACGAGCCATCACAAGCTGCACGCCGAAGGCGAGTGTCATAAGGAAGGAAACAGCATTCCCGCTAATGTCCTGCGGGCGGGTCGCGAAACCCACCATAATGACGATACCAGTGAATGCGACGGCGCTCGCGAGGAGGACGCGGGACTCGGCCCTCTCTCCTATCCAGAAGAAAGCAACCGCAGCCGCAACGAAAGGCACCGTCGCATAGACGATCATGACGTTGGCAACGGTGGTCAGCTTAAGGGCGATGACGTAGCTGCCCATCGAAATGACGGCGATGGGAATAGCGACAAGGCCGGGCCAACCGGTTGCGCGAACAGCCTGTATCGTATGCCGTCTATTTTGAAAGCCGACTATCAGGGCTAGGGAGAGTGCGGCAAATAGAGAGCGCCAAGCCAGCGTCGTCCAAACATCGAGGTCAAGGAGACGGACGAAAAGCCCAGCAGTGCTCCACAGCACGGCCGCTACCGTCACGAGCGCCATGCCCTACGCGCGAGCGCCTATCTGGCCCATTCGCTGACGTTCTCCGAATCCACCACGCCCGTAATCCGCGGCGCAGGGAGCAGGAGACCGTCTCAAACGTGGGGGTGCTATGAGGGCTCTTTGTCTCGGGGCTGAGGAGAGCTGGATGAGGTGGCGTGTCATGGTGGAGCTGACCGGGCAGGATGGCACCGTCCGTACGCATGAGGTCAGCGCAGGCGGCAACACCACGACCGAGCCCTCGTCCGCGACCATTGGGCTGACGCTGGCGGACGGGAAGCGGACGCTCGCGGGATTGCAGGACGATCTCGTTCGGGCGCAGACGGAGGAATATTGCCGTGGCCGCCGGCGCTGCCCTCGTTGTGGGTCTCAACGGCCGCTCAAGGATGTGCGCACCCGACGGCTGTTGTCGCTGTTCGGAACGGTGGAGGTTCGCGCGCCGCGCTTTTTGCCCTGTCGGTGTGCGGTGACGAGCCGTCACACGCTCAGCCCGGTCGCCGAGATCATGCCCGACCGATGCACGCCCGAATACGAGCGCCTGATTGCGAAGATGGGCTCGCTTCTGCCCTACCGCCGTGCCCGGACGTTGCTTGCGGAGTTCCTGCCACTCGCGGACGTCCCGGCGGTCGAGACGACCCGCCGCCGCACCACACGCGTGGGGGCCAGACTGGAAAGGTCGGCTATGATTCAACCGCCGCCGCCAACGACCGAGGCGAGATCGATTGCGATGTCCGGTCGGTGCGCAGCTACCAGGTGCGTTCGTTCGAGATTTTCCTGGCACAGGTCAGCAACGACGACGGGCAGCAGGTCGTGTTCAGCAGCATGCCCGCCGAGGCTGACCGGCAACGCGAGCAGTTGCGCGGCGTCTTGCATGGCCTGGGAGCGACGCCAACGACGCCGATCACGATCTTGAGCGACGGTGCCGAAGGACCGCGATCTCTTGGAGAAGCAGCGAGTTTGGGTCCGACGCGCCATGTGTTGGACTGGTTCCATCTCTCCATGCGCATCCAACATGTCGCGCAAACGGCCAAGAGCTGGCCAGATACGTCGGCTGGCGACCCTCGAACGGGCGCCGACCTCGCCGATGCGATCGAGCGGATCCGCTGGCGTCTGTGGCATGGCCAGGTCAAGCGGGCTCTCGACCTCATTGGGGAAACGCTGGTGACGCTCGACACGATTGCTGCCGCCGCGTCGCCGCCGATCGCCGGAACCACAGCCAAGCTGGCTCGGGTCCTGCGCGAACTCGAGACATACGTGTCCGGGCAATCCGAATTGATCATTGACTATGCGACGGCCCGACGCCGCGGGGAACCGATCTCGACGGCGACCACCGAGGCGCTCAAGGCCGCAAAGATTAAATACACGCTCTACTATTATGAAGGCGCGAACCACGCCTTCAACGACGACACCCAGAGCGCCCGCTACAACGAGGCAGCCGCAAAGACCGCGTGGCAGCGCACTTTGGCGAGCTTCAAGGAGAACGTGGCGTAGCGCTTTCCGACCAAATGCCTTGCGCTGACGCGTGCCTTTGACGCTACCAAAAGGGGTGCGTGGACCAAAGCCTGTTCTCGACATCGACAACACCGAAAGGTGTTGTGACGAATTGGCTCGCCGCGCTCTATTTTTTTGCAAACGCTTGCCGACCTTGAAAAACAGGTCCGCCACGATCGCACGACGTAATCGCCAGCAGTCGCCGGGATCGCTGGGACCAATCGCGAGAGTAGCGAGACGATCCGCTCCTGCACGATGATCGTGACCGACGCCAACCGGTCTTCCTCTCCCCAGAGAGGCTCGACGCTTGGCTGCCAGGCAATGGCGGCGCGGACTTGCTCACCGGCGCCCCAGCGGGCTACTCGCAGGCTTGGCCAGTATCCCGCCACGTCAATAGCTCCAGAGCGCCGAACGATGACAGGACGCTTATGGACGCGGTGCACGGCAGTGGCACGAATTGGAAGCCGCGCATCGCGCACAGTCGAACGGCCGGAGTCGACCATTGCGGCCGTTGGGATCGGGGCGCTGCATGACGGAAATTGTGAAGGTTTTCAGATGCCGGCCGCTCACAAACGGCGCCGCTTGCCTTTGCGGCCGGCGTCGGAAAACCTCCGGGGGAGGAAACCGCGGATCGGATAAGCTCGGCGTTGCGGTGGGCTGGGGGCGGGCTCGAGCTATGGGGATTTGAGGCCTGGGCGCGATGGTTTGGTGCGGGCGCGGTGTAATCGCCAAGCACGGTGAGCGTCGGTGGAGAGGTCTGGCGGAGCGTTGTTGGCCCGAGCGGCGCCGCATTCGGCACAGACGGTGGGGCCGGAATGGGCGGAGTAGCAGCCATTGGGCGAGCCTGGCCGTGGCCGGCTGAGATCCTGCGATGCGGGCACAACCCTCGACGTGAACGGCATCATGAGGTGTCGATCCTGATCGCAATCATCGAATCCGCCGGACGGGATCGTGGCGAGCAGCCGCGCTGGAAGGTCTCGATGACGATCATGCGGCCGCCACAGCACGGGCACGGCTGGGTGAGTGGCGGCTCGTTGCCGTCAGGGGCATCGGCTGTCTCGTTCTCAGGCTCCGGCACGGCGAGCAGTTGACGCGCTCGCGCGACGTTGTCGAGGCGCGAGCTGTTGGCGAACAAGCCGTAGTGGCGGATGCGATGGAAGCCTGAGGGCAGCACGTGGATGAGGAAGCGGCGGATGAACTCGTCGGCGGCGAGTCTCATGATCTTCTGCCGTTCGCAGCCCTTTGCGCGATAGTCTTTCCATTTGAAGGTGACGCTGTTGCCATCGGACGCGATCAGCCTGCTGTTGGAGATGGCGACGCGGTGGGTGTAGCGCGACAGATAGGCCAGCACAGCTTCTGGCCCGCCGAACGGGCGCTTGCTGTAGACGACCCATTCGGCTCTACGCAGCGGCGCCAGATAGGCGGTGAAGGCTGGCTCGTCGTGGAGAGGGTCGTGGTCTCCGAAGAAGTGCAGGAGACCAGCCGCGTGGGCGGCGGCGAGCTTCTCCAGGAATAGCCGGCGGAACAGGCGCGAGAGCACGCGCACCGGCAGAAAGAAGCCGGCACGGCAGGCGATCCAACGCTGCCCATCGGGCGAGATGCCGCCGCCTGGCACGATCATATGCACATGCGGGTGATGCGTCATGGCCGAGCCCCAGCTGTGCAGCACGGCAGTGATGCCGATGCGTGCGCCGAGGTGCTTGGGATCGGCGGCGATCGTGGTCAGTGTCTCGGCCGAGGCCTTGAACAGGATGTCGTAGATCACCGTCTTGTTCTGATAGGCGATGGCCGCGATCGCCGCTGGCAGCGTGAACACGACATGGAAGTACGGCACCGGCAACAGCTCGGCTTGGCGCTCTGCCAGCCATTGCTTGGCGGCTACACCTTGGCACTTCGGGCAGTGGCGATTGCGGCAGGAGTTGTAGGCGATGCGCGTATGCGCACAGTCCTCGCAACGCTCGACGTGACCGCCGAGCGTCGCCGTGCGGCAGCTCTCGATCGCCGCCATGACCTTCAGTTGGCCGAGGCTCACATGGCCGGCATTGGCCCTGCGCCATGCCGGTCCGTGGCCGCGGAAGATATCCGCGACCTCCAGCGCCGGGCGAAGCATGCGCCCTGCGCGCTATGCGGGTGGCTTGTCTCTCCTGGCGCGCAGCGGCGTGAGGCGATCCAGCGGGCTCATGACCTCGCGGATCGTGTTGGTGGCGACACGCGTATAGAGCGCCGTGGTATCGAGCTTGGCGTGTCCGAGGAGAACCTGGATCACCCGGATGTCGATGTTCTGCTCCAGCAGATGGGTTGCGAAGCTGTGGCGCAGCGTGTGCGGCGTCACCCGCTTGGTGATCTCGGCCATGTGAGCGGCGGCATGAACGGCGCGGTTGAGCTGGCGCGTGGTGAGATGGTTGACCCGGTTCTGTCCCGGAAACAGCCAGACCCGGGGCCGCGCGATCCGCCACCAGTCGCGCAGCAACTCGAGCAGCTGCGGTGAGAGCATCGCACAGCGATCTTTGCGCCCCTTGCCCTGCTCGATACGCAGCAGCATGCGCTTGGAGTCGACATCCGACACCTTCAGCGCGACGACCTCGGAAACGCGCAGGCCCGCACCATAGGCAGCACTGAGCGCGGCTTTATACTTCGGCCCGGGTGCCGCCTCCAGAAAGCGTGCCACCTCCTCGGGGCTCAAGACGACAGGAATCTTCCGCGGCTCGGCGACAAACGTCAGAGGCTTGGTGACAGCGGCACGGTCGATCGTGATGGAGAAGAAGAACCGCAGGGCCGAAACCGCGCTGTTGATGCTCGGCGGGCGGACGCCGGTGTCGCTCAGGTGCAGCTGATAGCGGCGCAGATCCTCGGCCGTGGCGGTGTCCGGCGATCGGCCGAGGAAGACGGCGAGGTCCTTGACGTGACGGATATAATCCTTCTGGGTCTTCTCGACGAACTTGCGCACCGTCATGTCTTCGATCATGCGCCGGCGCAATGGGCTCATGGCCTCGTTGGTCATGGGAGGCTCCTGTCTGTTGTGAGGTTGGCAACCCCTCATCTTCAGACAGGACGCTCCCGTCCCGTTACCCCAACTTCTCTCGTCCCGCGCAACAGTTGTGCGCTCTACCGCGAGAGCGGTTTAGTCCATTGACCCGGAACGGACTCTGGCGAATGACGTCAAGTCTAGGGTCGAGCCTCGGCCCAGAGATCAGCCAAAGTCTTCATCGCCCGTCGACCATGCGAAATCTCGACCTCGCGGAGTGTCAGCTCGGGACGAAGCCGCCGGGCTGAGATCAGAGAGATCTTGGCAGCGTCGGTCTGTCCAAGGGCGGCGTGCGCCAGAGTTTCGAGGAGCGGCGGCAAGAACAGCCGCGGATCCCGGCGCGCCGCAAGTTTCGCCTCTTCGAGCGCCTCGGCTGGTCGTTTGGCCCGCATCAAAAACCCGCCGAGCGCCCACCCCCAGAATGCCAGTCTTCGGTCGCGCGGACTGAGTTTGATCCCATGCCGCATGTAAGCGATGCCGCCATCCAGATCGCCTGACAAAGCCAGCGCCGCGCCAAGAGCGACCTGAGCCTGGGCATTGCTGGGATCAAGTTCGACGGCCTGCTTCAGGATTTCCCCACCGCGGCCGGCGTCGCCGAGATCCGTAATGGCACAGCCGGCGTAGCCCAAGACTTCGGAACTACCACCATCGTCGGCGATCGCGAGCTCAGCGGCGGCAATGGCCTCTTCATGAAGTGTCTTGGAACGTTCGATCAACGCGGTATTTTGCGCGAGCGCCATGAGAAGAGAGAGCTGCGCGCGTGCCAACGCAAAGTTTGGGTCAAGCTCGAGCGCGCGCTGCAGGAACCCACGCGCTTCCTCCACGGATCGCGCGTTCCAGCCGTTGGCGGCCAACACGCCGGCGGCCTGATGGTAGAAGCCCCAGGCCCCGATGTTTTCCGGTCGCTGTCGCCGGATCACCGCGATCTCGGCTTTGGTCAGCGCCGGCTGCAATTCGACAATGATGCCACGCGTAATCTCGTCCTGAAGGTTGATCGCGTCGCTGCGCTCAGCATCAAATTGTCCAGACCAGAGCACGCGACCGCTCGCCGCGTCCGCCAGTTGGGCTGAGAGCCGAATCTTCCCGCCAAGCGCTCGTACGCTGCCTCCCAGGACATAACGGACGCCTAGCTGCCGCGCGATCGCCGGTGTCGGCATATCCGGATTTCGAAATTCAAATGACGACGCCTTGGCGATCACGAAGAAACCGGGCATACGCGCCAGCAGAGCGATCACATCTTCCCCCAACCCATCGGCGAGAAATTGGAGTTCGCGTTCGTCGGACAAGACAGTGAATGGTCGAACCGCGATCGACGACACATCGGACGCGGCGCCGGATGACGGCACTGCAAGACCTGCCGTTATTCGCTCGGCATCGGCGCCTTGGCGCTCTTCATGGTCGAACATGACCTGAAAAGCCTGCACCGGCCGCTCGATGTTCTTGAGCGTGAGCCTTCCAAGATCGCGAAATTCGGCGGACACCCGGTTCACCACAGCGTCTCGTGCATTGCCAGAAATGAGAATGCCGCCCGGCGGAGCCTGTCCTTCGAGACGAGCTGCAACGTTCATGCCGTCGCCATATAGATCATCACCGTCAATGATGACATCACCAACGTGAACACCGATCCGAAACGAGATACGTTCGTCGTCGCGTCGATCGAGATTTGCTCTGGTCATCGCCCGCTGGAACTCGATTGCCGCGTTCAGCGCATCGACGACGCTTGCGAACTCAACGAGCGCGCCGTCGCCAATTAGCTTGATGAGGCGACCGCTGTGGCGTGCCAAAGACGGATCAAGCCGCTCGGTCCGGTGCTCGGTCAGCATCGCGAGAGTCCCGCTCTCGTCGCGCTCCATGAGGCGAGAATAGCCGACGACATCCAACGCCACTATGGCGGCCAGTTTACGCCGCTCTTGTGCCAATCTAGGTGCCCTTTGTGTGTTTGGACGATCGTAGATCGGGCCATCAAACAAGGCAACGGCGGCCAATGTCTGTAATTGGCACAACCACGCCGTTCGGGCAGATCGAAGGAACGGCAGGCTTCCACCCATTCCGGTCATTGACAAAAGGGCAAGCTGATTAGCGGCGGGCACCAGTTTCTGGCGGGTTTGCTTCTTGCTATGCATCTGAGTCCATGCCCTGGTCCCGCAAGCGGAGGGGATGCTTTAGACGCTCAGGCTGGCTCGCCCGAACTTCCCGGCCGGGGGAGCCGCGCCGGGCTACAGGTCGCCACCTATGGGAATCACGCTGGCGCGTGAAAAAGGCGGACCCCACCGAGATCGTGCGATCGGGTGGGGTCCTGGCCACGGCTGGGTTTTTGGGGGCAAATACTTCGGTGTGGCTGCTCCAATCCTTAGCCGGCATCGCGCCGAATCAGAGCATGGCATTCCGAGGTAGCTCGCGCCCTCCAAGCCCCCTATGTTCCGCGTTCGTGCCCGGTTTGAATCGAGCGAGACAGCGGACTCGACAGGGGAAGCCCCCTCTGAGTTCCATGTTAGTTCCATTTGCTGATACGAGCGAAATGGAAGCGCCCGCGACGCCGCTCACCGCGATCTTGAAACGAACGCTTCATTTGCCGGGCCGGGGCTCCTCGGACTTCCTGACCTTCCTGGCGACGGACCTTCGCAAGCTTCACCAGCGCATCGAGCGCGAGATCAACGTCAGCTCCGAGCCGGGCATCCGCGCCGGCCAGTTCGGCAAACCGGACCATGATCTGCGGCCCTTGCCGGATCAGCGTCGCGACCGCGACGAAGGCCATCACGCGATCGACACGCTGTTGAAAGTCCGGAGTCGCGTTCCCCAAGATTGCGCCCTGTCCGCGCTGGCAAGGCCGCCGCCTCCCGTCATCAGTTCGCAGGAAGCGGCGGCCGATCTCGGTGCCAAATTGGCGAGCGTGTTGGGGTGCGGCGCGTGGCAACCCGCAGGATATTTGGACAGGGTGATGCCGCTTAGGTAGAATCCTCGGAGCGGTGCAGCCTGGGAAGGCGATGACCGTCAAGGTGATGGGTCGGCTCGTGGGGATTCACGGGCCGGCCTTTCTCTGCGGACATGCCAATGGGACGCAAAGCGCGCGATCCGGAACAGACAGGCAAGGAGCCGACGCCTCCGTGGAAGCCCGACGAACCATGTCCGTGCGGCAGCGACCATCTGTACGCTCAATGCTTCCTCGGGATCGACGGTCGCGCCTATAAATCGCCGATCGGGCGGAGGCCTCCTGGGCCGCAAACGGGGTTCTCGCATGCACGCTGCTACATGGGATGGTCACATGACTGCGACCAACAAATATCCGGCGAGCATTTCATCTCTGCGAGCGTCCTGACTCAGCTTGGCGGACCCAAGGTGAAGCTGAACGGCGTGCCGTGGCTTGCGGCCGACGAAACAAAGATTTTGCCGATCAGCAGCCTTACGGGAAACATTCTTTGCAAGCGGCACAACGAAGCCTTCTCTCAACTGGATGCAATGGCGGGTAAATTCTTTGCTGCCTTGAAATTGAACCACGATGACATCTTCGACAGAAAAACCCTGTCGAGGCGCTGGAAATGGCTTCTGTTTAGCGGCGAAGAACTAGAGCTGTGGTTTCTGAAAGCGGCAATTGGACTGTTCCACTCAGGCAACGTCGCAAAAGACAAAACGAAATTGAGCGACACACAGACGATCAACCCGCAATGCTACGATATTCTCTATGGCGGCATCCTTCCGGCTCCGTGCGGGCTCTATGTGGAACCCATCCACATTTCCGAGCAAATAAATCAGTTTCAGTTGCAGCCGTTGTCCGACGATGCGGGACAGCGAATGGTGGGTTTGCGCATGACCTACATGTCGTTCGCGCTGACCCTGCTGTTTGATCCGGCTGCGACGTATGGTCCTAGTGCGACGGTCTCAAAGACATACCGGCCCAGCTACTTGATGGTCAGAAACGCCAAAAGAACCCACACCGTCATGCTGACCTGGACTCCGACTACCTCGACCATGCGAGGGGTTGTCCGGGCAAGCTTTTGGAAATCGACCGATTGCGTCACAGCACGATTTTCCGAGGCGGGCGCGTGTAGCGGCGGCGGAAGCGAAGAGGTCATTTCGGGCCGGGTATGGTCAATGTCCTGCCATCTGCCGTGATCAGCAACCACTGACGGTAAGAGACGAAGATTTCGACTTGCGCTGAATAATATTGACCATCTATCGTCGCGGCTGGGACATCGAACTCTCGGGTTAACGGACCATACAGATGCTTCCCTTTCTCGCCGAGCGCAGCCGGCTGATCGTACTGATCATGATCGCCCCAACTGCCAGGGACCGCCATGATCATCAGGTTGGCGTATCCAGGCGCAGCGACTGGGCATTGGGGGCACCACCTTCAGGCCCTCCTCCCCTGAACTCATCCGGCCGAGAAGGGCCGAAAGTGAACCTTCCGTTCTTGACGATGGCTGACAACCCGCCGCCCTTGCAGTCAGGTGAGTCGGCTACCGCATCCACGCGGGGATCGACGCCGCCAGCGTCAAGTTGCTGACCCGCACGGGGCTTGATTGGACCGATCCTACCCCGCCACCGCCGCCGCACTGAACAAGCTGCCGGCACGCCGCGCCTATATCGACGGCGAGCTTTGCGCGCTCGCTGAGGACGGCACGCGAGGCGGGGCTGAGTTGGTTAGCCGCCGGGCGGGACGGGCGCGTGCGGGCTCGCTATGGCATCCAAAGGGCACCGCATGTTACCACCGGACGGCGGCGATCCCGCCCGGTGGCGCCAGGGCGAGGATGGCTCATCCTTCCGCCGCCGATGCACTGGCAGGGGCCGGCACCTCACGGCATCGGGCGCCGGCCACCACTCCAGAGATCACGCGAGTCGCATGTAACGGCAAAGCGTGAGCCAGGGCGGACGGTGACTTCGTCTTCTTTGCCTGTCGTCGGCCTTGGCAAATGCCGTCGCTTCTCGACAAGCGGTGGGCGCTTCCGCCGTCGCGCAGGCGAAGGATGCGTCAGTGCCATTCATCTCGCGTCTTTATGAAAACCCGCGGCCGACCGATCCGATATTCGTACAAACCTGGCCGGGCCTCATCGAACAAAATAACAAGGAGCACGTTCCCCCAACCTTGAATCCCGGTTATGTTGTGCGGGGCAGCGATGAATTGAGAGGCGAGAATGTTCCTGATGGGGCTTGGCGCGCTTCTCGTTCTCGGCGGAATCCTGTACATGGCACGCGCTGCTATTTGGCGGGGACCGCTTAGCGGCCCGGATTCCTCCCGGCCGGTTCGCGACACTCTGGAGCCGCAACGGCGCAGCGTGCGATTCTTGGGGCTCGCAACGAACTGGCCGGGCATTCTCCTTATGGCAATCGGTGCAGTTCTGTTGGTGTCGGGGGCCAGTTTCTAGCCTCGACCAAGGACGGCATCGCCGAAACCGAGGCCGATCATTTCATGAAATGCCCGGGCTGCGGCCAGTGGTTCGACATGCGCGACCTGGGCCAAATGCTGGCGCACGTTCACGACGGCGACATTGAGATCGGCGAAGGTCTGGAGCCGCCAGCGCGCAAGGGTCCGGTGCAATAAGGCGGGGAGCGCGATCAGTGGGGCCGCGCGGCCCGTCTCAAGGGCGGATCGCTTCCATCAATCCGCCAACACCCAGAATGCGCTGGAGCGGTTGCCGGGTGGGTCTTGCACCCACTGGAAAAGGCGCCGCCTTTCACGGCGCACGTGGAAGGCTGTCATTCGCCGGAGCCCCATGACCGACGGGTGGCGAAGGCGCTCCAGTACAGCGCGTTGAGGCCGAGCCAATGACGGCCTCGCCCGGACGGAGGTGTGGGAGCCCATGCCGCGGCGCGTGCGTATTTGGCGGCGGTTCCGCTAGGGACTATGGGGGATGGCATCTCCGCAATGGAGACTCCTCCTCCCGCCGAGAACTTGCTAATGGTCGGGGTGGACAATCGGCAAGTTGCGCGCATTCGTCGAGGAGTCCCGACACGTCGTTTCATGATAGCCGGAGGCGCGAAGCCGACTTTTGAGGGCGAGTGATGTCGCGGCCACCAAATAAAATCCAGCCTGCGAAGGCCATTCTCCTCGCCGGCATTGTGGCGTTCATCATAGCGGCGGCCGTCTGCTTATTTTTCACCGAGCCGAGTGACTATCGGGCCGATCCACCCCTCTCAATATTGGTGCTGGTTCCCATTTTGGCGCTATTATTTTTGGCAGTGGGTTCTTGGGCGGCATTCTTCTTCGGCACAATTAGCGGCACTCCACTCGTGAGCATCACGTTTGCCCTGGGATTTGTGAAACGCAATTGGATGAGCTTTGTCGGAACTCTGCTTTTGCTGAGCGCACTTGCTTCGATGGCGACGGCTTACTGGGGGAAATCGAGCTAGGAGAGGGCTCGGTGGGGCGACAAAAAGTCGAGCCTCGACCCTCCCCCCACATCAGCTTGATTGAAGTTCGGCAAGCGGCTCCGAGGATACGATCGTGCGATGTACAAGCTGCGCGAGGCGATGCCAGGCGTCGCACATTGGACCATCCACGATTTGCGACGCACGGCGGCTAGCGGCATGGCCGAGATGGGCGTGCTGGTCGCGGCTGGGTCCTAATTTGAATTGGGCGGCTCGCATAAGCCGCCTTCCAACGTCCGAAGGCGCGTCCTCGAAAGTTCTAGTGATTCGCGCAGGATACCCAGCACATCCTTGGCCGTGCGCGCGAGGTCATCGCGTCTTTTCCCGATTAGTTCCGCCACGAGCGCCTCCTGCCGGGCGACCCTCTTCTCGCCCTCCAAAATATGGCGACGCTCCATGGTTATTGCATCTTCGAGCCAGCCGTTCATTTCGCGCCTTTGTGTTCGGCCACGATCGCCGGTCGCACCGCATTGGCCGGTGTCGGTAGGCTGGTCGGCATCACTTCCCGCCTTTCCTCAGCCTCCCCACAGGTGGCCGATTATTGCTACCACTGCCGCGCCAGCCAGGACTGCCGCAGCTACGCACCAAGGGCTCGCCGCGAGTGCTAGCTTCGCAAATTTGCGAAGCTGAGTGATCATTTCCTCATCCCCAGCCCCTCGCCGTTCTCAAAGACAACGACCGGCGCCTTACTCATCATTGCTCGCGTTGAGTTGGTCTGCGGCGATGGTTCCGCCTGGACCTCTCAGACGCACGCCAGGCTGAGCACCATTCGTGAACTCGACGCCCGCCCGTTCAAGCGCGTGCTGGATCGCATCGAGATCGGCAGGCCTCGGCGTTCCTACGCCGGACTCGTAATCCGCGATAACAGTCGCCGAGACAACTGCGGCCCCGGCTAGATCAGCTTGCGACAGCTCGATGAGCGCTCGCGGCTCGGCATTGGGCGGGCGTCATTCTAACTCCCGGCGCGGATTTCGCATCAGGATGTAAAAAGCGATCATTCCAACTGCGGCGACGATCACCAACCTGCCAACGATGGCCCTCTCGGAGGCCGAATAGCATGCAGCGATGCCGAGGGGGATCTTGCAGAACAGACCGCCTACGAAGCCAGTAACTCCGTCCATCCAGGCCTCCCCGCGAGATTCATCGCTTCCTCAGCCTCACCCAGGCCCTTCGCCGTCCTCGACGAGAGCGGCGTATCGGCGAGTTGATGGCAGCGCAGCGGGAAACAGTAGGCATGGCACCCGCCGGCAGGCCCAAGGAAATCGGGTAGCAACCGGACCCAATTAGCAAGCTGCCAAAAGCCCGCCAACGGGGCACGTATCAGAAGCGCCAGCCGGGCCAGCCGATAAACCATGCGATCAATGCCAGCGTGGCTAATGCGACGATGATCCCGCCCGCTCGAATCAATCACCTATTGTGCCGCGGGCCATCCATGTGGGCACCATAGGGCACCATGAAGGGCGCGTGAAGGACACGACAGGCCCCGCCGGCGACCGGGTGAAGGAACCGGCGGGGCCCTGGCCGCAAGCGGGGCTTTGCGAAGCGCGGCCGCGGCCCGCACTCAAGATAGCACCGCGGCTCAATCATTCCAGGGAGAAGCGGAAAAGGCGGACCCCGCACGTGGCGTCAACCCCGGCGGGGTCCTAACCAAAGCTGGGGCTGGGGGGCAGACTTCGCCGTGGCTGCTCCAATCCTACCGCGGATCGCGCCTGCTCACCGCTGGCATTCCGAGGTAGCTCGCCGCGATCTTGAAACGACAGACCCCACCGGGGCGAATCATGAGCCCGGCGGGGTCCTGGCCACGGAGGGGCAAGTGACTGCAGGCCCGCGGCCAGCCCTCAGATAAGCACGGCGGGCTCAATCATTCCAGGGAGAGTGGTAGAGATGTGGAAAGGCGGGCCTCGCCGGCAACCCTTGGGAGCGGCCGACGAGGCCCTAGGCCGCAGCTCTTCTGGGGGGCAAATCGGCCGCGGCTTGCCCCCTTAATGCCACGACCGTAGCAAATGTTCCTGCAAGGCTCGCTCCAGGCCCATGGCCGCCTTCGCGGCAGCCCCGGAACCGCCGCAAAGCAAGGGCGTTCTATTCTGACCGGGGAGCGGTCCAGCCTCTCCTCGGAAGTTGCTCAAACTCAGCCCCGCCTCGAAAGAGCGCGGGGCTTTTTCGTTGGCCGTGCGGTCGTCCCACCTTGTGAAATGTGCGATACCGGACATGTCATCGATCGGTGGCTGAGAGGAATGCAGCGCGCTGCCGTAAGGCTTTGGAACGAACAGCCATGTCTGACGATTCTGGCCCGAAGGGGGCGATCGTTCCGCCAAGGGAATGGGTGACAGTGCTGGACACCGCTGGACGCAAAATGCGCTTGAAGATCGCCGCGATCGAAAGTATCACCGAACATGAAGGCCGGGCGCGGGTGCTAATGTCGAACGGATTTCGTTTCGATTCGGCAGAATCACTCGATGAGGTTCGCAAGTGCTGCGGTGGGATCGTCGGCAAGCACCCGCCGTAGCTCGTCGCGCTGCCCCCCTCAATCGATCAGACCCGCCTTCCTGGCCTCGCGTTCGGCGAAGGCGCGGGCGCTCAGGCGTGGGATCAACAATCGATCATTCGGCGTCCGCGTGCCTCGGCTTCCGCGAACTCGCGTGCCTCAAAGAAATGATGAGCCCCGCTATGTTCGGCCCTGGCGTTCTCGCGCATATTGTCGTGGCCGAGGATGAGCCGGCCGTCGTGATCCTCGACGACATGGAAAGTGTAGAGGTGCTCTTCGGCGAGATGGCGTACGGTCAAGAGTTTCGGCTTGGCCTCTATAACCTCGAATTGATCCGCCATCCCGCGCTCCCTCAATCGATCAGGTCCGCCTTCTTGGCCTCGCGCTCGGCGAAGGCTCGGGCCGCGATTTGAAATGGTCTCGTGGCCAACGACGCGTTCGTGTTGGCGTCAACCGGACCGAGCCGCAAGGTTCGCGCGTCGGGCCTGACATAGAAGGTGTAACGATGGCCATGCGCCACGTGCCGAACCCTGATCGACTCGGCGGTCCGGCTCTCGGTCACGAAATCTTCGGCCATCGCCAGCTCATCCCATCACCCATGCCGATCTCAGCACGGCGGCGGGTGGGAGTCGAGCGCAAGCGAGCAGCGGCGTGCAATAAGATACTGCTCGCCATTGCTCACGCGGCGATGATCCTCGCGCCACGCCATTTCGCTCGAATAGGCGCCCAGATACGGGCCGGCAATCCGGTGATGAATGCCAATTTCCGCCCGACGCAGGCGAGAGAAGAACGACTCGGCCTGATTGGTGCAAGCCATACCGTCTGAATACGCCTCGGAATGATTGATGCGCTTCGTGAGGTAGCGAGGGTGTAGCGCGTCCCAATGGCCCGCTTCGAGCTTGGCGACAGTCGCGGGCACCTGCAATGACGGCTTGGCAGAGCCGGGCGCAAGGGCCGGCGAGCTGGAGCGAAGCGAAAACCTGTCACAGAGCTGAAGCAGGCCTCCGCCAACGAAGCCGAGCGCCAGCGCATCAAGAGGGTGGGCATTGTGGCGAGGTAGGGGTGGGCGTCAAGGCGGGGCGCTCCGTTCTGCTCGACGAACATCACGCCGGCCGGTCCATTCGAGCGGTCGCCGGAAGCTCTGCGATCGCCGCCGCAACCTCACTCCCGCCTCCCCACCAACATTCGTGAACTCGATGCCGGCCCGTTCAAGCGCGCGCTGGATCGCCTCTAGATAGGCAGGACTCGGCGTTCCTACGCTGGACTCGTAATCCGCGACGACAGTCGCCGGGACAACTGCGGCCCCGGCTAGTCCTGCTTGCGACAGTTCGATGAGCGCTCGCGCGGCTCGGCACTGGGCTGGCCTCCGCATCCTCACGCCCGGCGCGGATTTCGCATCAGGAAGTAAAAAGCGATCATTCCAACTGCGGCGACGATCACCAATCTGCCAACGGTGGCCCTCTCGGAGGCCGAATAGCATGCAGCGATGCCGAGGGGGATCTTGCAGAACAGACCGCCTATGAAGCCAGTAACTTCGTCCATCCAGGCCTCCCCGCGAGATTCATCGCTTCCCAAGCCTAACCCCCCAGGCCCGTCGCCGTTCCCCTCGACGAAGACAACGCTTTCCCAAAATCGCTTCGGACCTGAGCGCGCGCTCGTCGGCTATGGTGCGACGTCACCGGCGAGGCGCTGGCAGGTCGCCACGGTTGATTAACATATCCGCGACACGGACGCCTGGAACGTCACGTTCGACGAATTCTCCCCTCTCGTATTTTGAGCGAGCAACCTGATTGAAGATCGCCATGTTCTGTTTGACCAGCTTCGTGCGATCGCGGTTAGTCCCGCCCCGTAATTCGAAGTAGTCATCAAACGTTGCACGATCAATTCTCGCATAGACCATGGATAGTCGCCCGGCGGTGGCGCCCGCCAAGCTGATCTGTGCGAGGAGAACAATATCGCTAGACTGGAAACCGGCAAATTGAAATTGGCTCGGCGTCATGGGGCTCATTTTCGTCCGCTGCTTCTGCGTGGCCCGACATTCACCCGATCTTGAAAAACCCCTGAAGCCGGGGGCTCATAGCCGGCCTTCAGCCGCACTCCGGGTTGGCCGCCATTCGTGAACTCGACGCCGGCGGCCTCTGCTTGGCTGTCAGGGGATGATGCACTGAGACCGACGGAACCGACAGGCCCCGCCCGGCCGGTTCGCGACACTCTGGAGCCGCAACGGCGCAGCGTGCGATTCTTGGGGCTCGCAACGAATTGGCCGGGCATTCTCCTTATGGCAATCGGTGCAGTTCTGTTGGTGTCGGGGGCCAGTTTCTAGCCTCGACCAAGGACGGCATCGCCGAAACCGAGGCCGATCATTTCATGAAATGCCCGGGTTGCGGGCAGTGGTTCGGCGCCGACAGGACGCTCTCAAATGCGGCATTAGGTAGCAAGCTCACCAAGACGCTCCGGCGCCTTCTCGGCCGCGCTCGCCTAGTGTGGACTCAGCCGCCAAGCCAAATAGATCGCGCACGCCACGCCTATAAGCGCGAAAGCCACGCCAAGAATGGCGGTCGCTCTCTCCCAGGCACTCATTCTCTGCTTCGTCGCCCAATCCCCGCAATCCCCACCCAATAGTATGACGTGGACAAGGAATGCCCAACACCGTTTCCGGATTAATTCATAAGCGCCGCGAGGTCGCGGGCCAAATCGAGCATGTCCAGCGCCAGCTACGGGATTTGGTGGCTGATCTCGACCACCTCGACGCGACAATCCGCATCTTCGATCCGAACGCCGATATAAGGCTACAGTGACCATCCGCAAGCGTGTCGGGGCGTGCCTATGGAAGCTGCGGGACAAGGGGGTTGCGCGCGATGTCCCGATGGCGGGCGAGTACAAGGGATGGGAGTTGGCGCGGTCCGGCGCTATGAGTCGATAGCAGCTAGAATAAAGTTGGGGCTTGATCCCCTATTGGGTGAAGGAGCCCGACGGCGGGCGCAAACCGATCAATGCGCGAGCCGAGAATATCGCCTCGTTGCCGTCATTCCGCAGCGCCTATGCCAAGCGCCGTTGCCTGGTTCCGGTCGACAACTTGAAGGCGAAGCGGCCCTATGCCATCGCCATGAAGGACGGCTCGCCCTTTGCCCTGGCGGGCATCTGGGAGAGCTGGAAGCATCCCGAGACGGGCGAGGTGGTCCGCACCTTTGCCGTTATTACCACCGAGCCCAACGAGCTGGTTGCCGAGATTCACAATCGCATGCCCGTGATCATCGCGCCCGACAATTAGGACCGATGGCTGAGTCCTATCGAGCCCGACCCTCGCGACCTGCTCGCGCCCTATGCATCCGAGCCGATGGCCATATGGCCAATCTCGACGCGGGTGAAGACGCAGCGCAATGACAGCGAGGATATCCTGGAGCGGGTCGAGCCATCCCCGGCCCGATAGGTCAACGGCACGTTCCTTGCTGGGAGCCCGCCATGAGTGCCAAGCGATCACTTCTGGAAGACATGATGTCGTGCCCTACATGTCACGGCACGGGACAATTTTTTCACGGCACTGATCTATTGATCACGAAAAAGGGCAGCCACGAGCCTGTAACCTGCCCTGAGTGCGCCGGGGTTGGCTTCGTCAAAAGTTCGCCTGTGTCCTCTGTCGCCAAACCGCTGAATGGAGATTGACCCTTTAGTGTTGTGCCCTGGTCCCGGAAGTTCCCCGAGCCGATCACCCTCAAGGATGGCCGCGTCCTCAAGTCGCTCGATGAGGCACGCGCCTTCATGCTCGTGCTTCCCGAGCGGCGCCAGATGGCACCGTATGGGCAATATGCTGCCGAGCTGCTTTTGCGGGCCGCTGATCGAAGCGGCAAAGACGCGGCGCTGGAGGCATGGGCGCAGCTCCGTCGAGCACTGGTGGCAGAGGGGGTGCTTTAAGCACCCTGTGATCCTTGGCCGCTCAGTCCAACCGACCAACGATCAAGGAACAAGTCGACTACCATCCGAGTTGTTGCGGGAAGGGAGCGGGGTTTAGCCCGTGCACGATTGCCTCGCTCATGCTGGCAGTTGGTGCGGATACTTGGGAGGTCGCCATGACGCCTACAGGTGTAGTTGGGGTTCGGAGAAAGGTAGTGAAGAACCCATACCTCGACACCTATATGAAGATGACCGAATACGAGCTCACTGTCTGGAAACAGGTTTTCGAGCGGTCAATAGCCATGAAGCCAAGCCGCGAAAAGGCCTTGCGCCTGCGCGCCATCGAGCAAACGTTGAGAACCATCGAAACCAAGAAGTCCCGAGCCGCGTAGAGCCGGGTGACGACATATTGCTAGGCAGAGGGATGCTCTAAGCCTTGTTGGACTCTGGGAGCATCACCATATGCGAGACTACTCCAGTTATAGGGTTAGATTCACTTAGCCCCGCTCCGAAAGAGGCGGGGCTTTTTGTTGAGCAGGACGAGGGCGAGCGGCATTACACAAACGCGCCGCTCGCCTCTCAGGCCGATACCCCTCAACTGCTCACGCCGGGCTGGCCGTGTGGGCCAATCCAGCCAAAAAGAAGAGCGCCTCGCCGCTGAGTGGGGACGGGGGGGCGAGGCGCTGAGCAGCACACATGGGCTGGCTGCTTCACCGTTAACCTTAAGCCTTATGACCGCGCCGAGTGCTTTGCGGATGGAGCATTGACCGACCCCCTCAATCGATCAGGTGCGCCTTCTTGGCCTCGCGCTCGTCGCCCCGCTCTTGTCGGTCGCGCCACTACTCAATGAAGGCTTTCACGGCAATGCAGAAGACGGACAAACCCGTCGCGGTGCTGCGGCCCATCTATTCAGCCACGCGGCATTCGTCAGCGACGCTGTTGGGCGGCAGGAGGCTGGCTTGTGCCCTGGATGTGGCATGAGGTCGAAGCTCCGGCACGGCTGGTACGTCCGGCATCTTCGGGACCTGCCGGTGCAAGGAGCCGTTGTGACCGTCAGGCTTCGGATGAGCCGCCGGCGATGTCGCAACGGAGAGTGTGGGCGCCGGACATTTGCCGAGCAGTCGCCTGAAATTGCCGCTCGTTCGCTGACCGCTTCCATCTTCTGCAGAACCTGCGCGAGACGATCGAAACGCAGCTGAGCCGCGCCGACCGATCAACGGGCCGAGCTCTGCTGCCGGCATCCGACGGTGAGGACGGGATGCCCTCCAACTGTGTAAAGGTCTGAGCTGCGGGGGAGGGGAAGCGCGAAACGCGGCGCCCTCATGGAACCAAGTCCCTCTTTGCCGAGTATCGGTCTTGTCCGTGGTAACGCACATCGGTCATTCGTCATCGACCGCATCAATGCAGATGCGGCCGTTCGAGGAAAGGGAACGCATAATGAGCTTCGGCAATCTCCTGCATTGGGCGATCATCTTTCTGGTGATTGCGCTGGTCGCGGCGCTGCTCGGCTTCGGCGGTGTCGCCGGGACCGCGATGGAAGGCGCGCGCATCCTGTTCTGGGTCGCGATCGTGCTCGCCGTCATCGCCTTCCTGTTCAATTTGATGCGCGGACGCGCATAGCGGAAGGTGATGTCTTTTGCGAAACTAGGAACGAGCTAGCCAGGCTAAGTCTTCCCTTGCTGAAATTGCCGTTTCCTCGGTGAAGGCCACGGTCTAGTCTCGACCGTCTACAGGAGGGCGCATCATGACGTCACCACGCCTATCGGACGCAGCCAACGAGGCGGTTAAGAGCGAAATCGATGCGCTACGCGACGAGGTGAAGCGCTTGGCCGATCTCGTCTCGGAGATGGCGAAAGCCGGTTCCGAGCATGCGACGCCGCACCTTGCAAGGCGCGGTCGACCGCGCCAAGGACAAGGCTTCGGACGCGAGCGAGACGGTCGACGAGATGAAACGGCGCATCGAGCCGCTGGCGGCCGAGCTCTCGGCCAATGTCGAGCGCAACCCCCTGTCGTCGCTGTTCATCGCGGCCGGCGTCGGCATGCTGATCGGTCTGTTGACGCGGTCAGGCAGGTAGGACGAGCTGACGGTCGAGACGACATAACAGCCGATGTGGCAGGTCCTCGAGCGCGCCGCGACCGGGTTGCGATCCGGGTTCGTGCAGGCAAGATCCGAGCTGCGCTCGGAAGTCGACATCGCCGCATCGCGGCTCGGCGCCCGGATCGCCGGCGCGGCGACACGCGCCGCCGCCTGGTTCATCGCGGCTTTGCTGCTTGCGGTCGCGATCGGCTTTGCGACTTTCGCCTGCTACCGCCTGTTGCTCCGGCATTTCCCGGTCGAAGAGGCGGCCGCGATGATCGCCGCCGTCTTCGCGGCGCTGGCGCTGTTCGTTGCCCTGGCGGCGCTCTCGATCGGCTCGAGGCCGGCAGGCCGTGCCGGGGGGCAGAGCGTTGCGGCGGCGCAAGCATCGGCTCCGTCGAGCAGTGCTCCATCGCCCGGCAATGCGTCCGATGAGGCGAGTGGTGCAGCCGATGCCGCCTCCCCTGGCCCGCTCGATCTCGACCATGTTGCCGATCTCCTGGGCAAGGTCGGGCTCACCCATGAGCAGGCCGCGCTCTTGATCGCCAAGGATGTCGCAGAGTCCATGACACCGACGCAACTCGTCGCGGCGGGGCTGGCGGCCGGCTTCATCTTCGGCCGCAAGCTCGACCAGTCACGGCAGGACTCGAAGCGAGAAGACTGAAGCTGAAGAGCTGAGGGTATGAAAGCTCAAGGGAGAGCGGCTGAACCTTTCGCCGCGTCCTCCGCGGTCGCGCCAAGGTCCTGCAGGCCGAGCGTCGCGGCGAGACGTTGCCGCGCCCGGTTCACGCGCGACTTGATGGTGCCGACGGCGCAACCGCAGATCTCGGCCGCCTCCTCATAGGAGAAGCCCGACGCCCCGACCAGGATCAACGCCTCGCGCTGCTCCTCCGGCACATGGTCGAGCGCCGACTTGAAATCCGCCATGTCGAGATGGGCGATCTGGCTCGGTTGCGTGACCAGGCTCGCCGCGTAGCTGCCATCGCTATCCTCGACCTCGCGCCAGCGCTTGCGGTAATCCGAATAGGCCGTATTGCGCAGGATGGTGAACAGCCAGGTCTTGAGGTTGGTTCCCGGCACGAAGCTCGTCTGGTTGGCCCAGGCCTTGATCAGCGTCTCCTGGACCAGATCGTCCGCACGATCGGCGCTCGCTCCGAGGGAGCGGGCGAAGGCGCGGAGACTGGGTATGGTGGTCAGCAAATCCCGACTGAAGAAATCGTCTTTCTTCATGTCGGCTTCGATTCCTTTTCCGCTAGCGCCCGCAGCAACTCGACGAATCTGTCAGGTATGGGCTCGGCCTCGAGCTGTTCATAGAGCAGGCGCAGCTTGCGTCCGATCTGCTGCTGCACCTCCTCGCTCAGCGCAGGCACTTCCGCCTGGTCGAGCATCGGCTGCGGGTCGGAATGAGGATCGTGAGTCATGGTCAAAACCCGTAGCGG